>JAJRUV010000057.1 GCA_024277595.1 Gammaproteobacteria bacterium | reverse complement strand
GGGCAAGCGCTACAACATGCGCTGGGTCGCCTCCATGGTGGCCGAAGTGTTCCGCATCCTCACCCGCGGCGGCCTCTTCCTCTACCCGATGGACGAGCGGATGCGCGACAAGGGCGGCAAACTGCGCCTGATGTATGAAGCCAACCCCATCAGCTTCATCATCGAGCAGGCCGGCGGTGCCAGCTCCACCGGACGCGAGCGGATCATGGACGTGGAGGCCAGGGCGCTGCACCAGCGGGTACCGGTCATTCTCGGCTCGAAGAATGAAGTGGAAAAGGTGGTCGAGTATCACAAGGGAACATAATCCCCCTGCTTTCAAAAACAAAAGCCCGGACAATCCCGTTCCGGGCTTTTGTTATCCACCTTGGGCAATCACTGCTGTTCCAGCCGCTCCCTCGCCCGCGCGACCGCCGCCTTCACCTGCTCCGGCGCCGTGCCACCAACATGATTGCGCGCACTCACTGAACCCTCCAGCGTCAGCACGGCAAACACATCTTCCGCAATCACACCGGAAAACTGTTGCAGCTCGGCAAGACTCATTTCCGACAGATCCCGACCACTGTCCACACCGGCACGCACTACCTTGCCAACCACCTCGTGGGCATCACGAAACGGCACCCCCTTGCGCACCAGATAGTCCGCCAGATCGGTGGCAGTGGAGAAGCCGCGCCGTGCCGCCTCATACATCGCCTCGTGGTTGATGCGCATGTTGGGAATCATGTCCGCATAGACCTTGAGGCACCCCTTGAGGGTATCGATGGTATCGAACAACGGCTCCTTGTCCTCCTGGTTGTCCTTGTTGTAGGCCAGCGGCTGGGCCTTCATCAGGGTCAGCAGTGCAATCAGGTGACCATTGACTCGACCCGTCTTGCCTCGCACCAGCTCGGGGACATCCGGGTTTTTCTTCTGCGGCATGATGCTGGAGCCGGTACAGAAGCTGTCACCCAGATCGATGAAATCGAACTGGCTGGAGCTCCACAGCACCAGCTCTTCAGACCAGCGTGACAGATGGGTCATCAACAGCGCCGCAGCTGCGGTAAACTCGATGGCGAAATCCCGATCGGAGACCGCATCCAGAGAGTTCTCCGCAATCCCGTCGAAACCCAGCTCCCGCGCGGTAAATTCGCGGTCGATGGGGTAGCTGGTACCGGCCAGCGCGGCAGCGCCCAGCGGCATGATGTTGACCCGCTTGCGGCAGTCGTACAGCCGCTGACAGTCCCGCTCCAGCATCTCGAACCAGGCCATCATGTGGTGGCCAAAGGTGACCGGCTGGGCAGTCTGCAAGTGGGTGAACCCCGGCATGATGGCCTCCGCCTCGCGCTCCGCCACCTCCAGCAACCCGCATTGCAGGCGGCGCAGCTCGATGCAGACCGCATCTATCTCATTGCGCAGATAGAGCCGAATATCGGTCGCCACCTGGTCATTACGCGAACGGCCGGTATGCAGCTTCTTGCCGACGGCACCGATCCGCTCGGTCAGCCGCGCCTCGATGTTCATGTGCAGATCTTCCAGAGCGATGGACCAGAGAAATTCCCCGCGCTCGATCTCGGCGCGGATCGCCTCCAGCCCCTCAACGACAGCATCCCGCTCCTGTTCACTGAGTACCCCGACATGAGCCAGCATACGGGCATGGGCGATGGAACCGGCAATATCCTGCCGAAACATACGCTGGTCAAATTGCACCGATGCAGTAAAGGCCTCCACAAAAGCATCGGTGGGTTCAGTAAAGCGCCCTGTCCAGGGCTTCTCGCGAGTATTTTTGTTGCTCATGCTGTTCCTGCCAAGTAAAAAAACTGCCCAACAGTATAACAAGCGTTTGCCTGTTCACGCTGCACCCCTTAGCATAAGAGCCTGATTGGATTATTAGACCGGTTACGCCAACAATGCAGAAAAATATCGTTCGTATCGCCACCCGCCGCAGCCCACTCGCCCTGTGGCAAGCCGAATATGTCAAGGCTGCGCTCCAGCAGGCTCACCCCGGACTAAAAGTTGAGCTGGTAAAAATGGTGACCCAGGGAGACAAGATCCTCGATACGCCACTGGCCAAGGTGGGTGGCAAAGGACTGTTTGTGAAAGAGCTGGAGACTGGAATGCTGCAGGACGAAGCGGATATCGCCGTGCACTCCATGAAGGACGTACCGGTGGAATTTCCGGACGGTCTTCACCTAGCCACTATTTGCCCGCGTGAAGATCCCCGCGATGCCTTCGTTTCCAACAGCTTTTCGACCTTCGATGCCCTCCCCGAAGGTGCGCGGATCGGCACCTCCAGCCTGCGCCGCCAGTGCCAGTTGCGCAGCCTGCGACCCGATCTGCAGATTCTGGATCTGCGTGGCAATGTCAACACCCGCCTCAAAAAACTGGATGACAATCAATATGATGCCATCATTCTGGCCGCCTCCGGTCTGATCCGGCTCGGGTTTCAGCAACGCATCCGCGAGTTTCTGGCGATAGAAATCAGTCTGCCGGCAATCGGACAGGGGGCCGTTGGCATCGAATGCCGCATCAACGACCAACATATCCACGAACTGCTGGCCCCGCTCAACGACAAGAACACGCATATCCGGGTAACCGCCGAGCGTGCCATGAACTGCCGCCTGGAGGGAGGCTGTCAGGTACCTATCGCCGGCTACGCCGAACTGGATGGGGGTGAGCTGTGGCTGCGCGGTCTGGTGGGTCGTCCCGATGGAGCTCATGTAATCCGGGGCGAGATAATCGGCAAAGCCAACCAGGCCAAAACACTGGGCACATCACTGGCCAACGATCTGCTGGCAAGGGGTGCTCGGGAGATACTGGATGAACTCTACCATTGATCTGCACGGGCTGGGCGTGATGGTCACCCGCCCGGCCCATCAGGCAGAACCACTATGCCAACGAATTGAGGAGGCGGGGGGCAAGCCGTACCGGGTTCCGACACTGGAAATTCTCCCGCCAGAACGCCCCGCGCACGAACTTCAACGCCAGCTTGACCAACTGAGCACATTCGATTTGGCGATATTCATCAGCCCCAATGCTGTAGAGAGAGCCATCAAATTGATGCAGGAACGGAACGGCCTGCCTGGACAACTGAAACTTGCAACGGTAGGACGAGGGAGCGCCAGGATGATAACTCGTCTATTGGGACGAAAACCCGATATCTGTGCTCCACCGCCATTCAATAGTGAAGCTCTATTGACAAATAGCGGTATGCAGAACCTGTCAGACCGGAATATAATCATATTTCGCGGTAATAGCGGCCGAGAGTTGCTGGCAGACACCCTGCGGGCGCGTGGGGCGAAGGTAGAGTATTGCGAAGTTTATCGCCGTGCCTGCCCGGAGATCGAGCCGGCCACACTGACACAGGCGTGGGAGCTGGGGAAAATCGGCATCATCACCATCACCAGTGGAGAAGGACTGCGCAACCTTGTCCATCTCGCCGGTTCAGCAAACCGGCACTGGTTGTTCCAGACCCCCCTGGTTCTAATCAACCGCAGACTTGCCACGCTGGCTCAACAATTTGGTTTTAGCCAACAACTGCTAATCACCAACGAAGCCAGCGATAATGCTATGATTGACACTATTAACGACTGGGCTACCCAACAGACAACTTCTCGATGCACAGGGGTTATAAAGGATGAGAGATAGAAACAAAGCCAGCAGGGATAATAATCCTCCCGCCACAACAGACGACAAGGCACCCGGGCTAAAGGAAAAGGCGCAGCCTGATCCTGAAGCCAGAAATTTTCCTGCTGCAGGAGACAAACCGCAGAAAAGCACCAAACCGGCTACCGCTGGCACACCGGACAACAGAACCGGAAACAAAACCCAAAAAGCCAGCCCCCCACCAGAAAACAGTCCTGCGAAAAAGAGTAACCCGCCGCCACCGGACCAGTCAAAAAAAAGTGGCGGTGGTTGTGCCGCGACTACGCTGGCACTCCTGGCGCTACTGCTTTCTCTCGGAGTAGGTGGTGCCGGTTATTATCTGTGGCAACAGCTGCAGATCGGCCAACAGCAAACAGCCCGGGAGCTGGAGCAAACCATTACCTCCCGTGTCGGGGAAGTTGGCACCACTGCGCAGGAAAACAAGCAAAAATTTGCTTCCGTCGAGGAAGAAATAACCGCCCTTAGCAATGAACTTGAAGCGCTGAAAAAACAACAGCAGGAGCTGCGAACCTTGCAGCATGACACCACCCTGCAAGAGCTCGCCTCTCTTAATGAAAAAACAACCACCATCAACAGCAGCATGGAGGCGACAGAACAGCGGCAGGCAGAACTTTTAACCCGGCAGCAAAATATCACCAACCGCATTGATGAGGCCGATTCTACCTTGCAAAAGCTCGCATCAGCAGAAGAGGCGATAACAGCTCTCAATGACAAGGTGGAAGTCGCAGGCAATCGACAGCAAGAGTTGTTAACCTCTCTCGAGACCGTGCGCACCGAAGCTGAACAAAAACTCGATGCATGGAAGCTGGCCGAAACAGAGTATCTGTTGAAAACAGCCAGCCACCGCCTCTCGCTGGAGCATGATATCAACGGCGCGGTCACGGCACTGGAGGCGGCCGACAAACAGCTGGCGGAAACAAGCAGCCCTCGCTGGCTACCAGTGCAAAAAGCAATTGCCACCGCAGTGACAGAACTCAACTCATTGCCCAAACCCGATATCGAGGGTACCGCTGCAACGATAACCGATCTGGAGAAAACCGTCGATCAGCTGCCGCTTCCCAAGCCCGAGCGTCATCTCCAGTCCACCGCACTGGATACATCCACACTAAACCAGCCTGATGATCTGCAGAACTGGGGAACCACGATGTGGGATGAAGTCAAAAAACTGGTCGTCATCCGCCGTGGTGACAAACCGGTCGCCATAGCACTGATGCCGCCCGATCAGGCCGGTTATCTGCGTCGAAATCTGCAGCTTAAGCTGGAAAGCGCCCGCTACGCCCTGCTGCGTAACAACCCAAAACTGTTCAGGGAGAATCTCCGTACCGCTCAAGAGTGGGTAGAAGCCCACTTTGACAAAAAAGCCAAAGCCACAAGCAGCATGCTGGAGAGTCTGCAAAATCTGCAAAAAATTGAGTTCCCGTCGGCACTGCCCGACCTTTCTGCCCCCCTTGAACAGCTGCGTATGCTGCGCGACCAGGAAGCACCACCCCGGCAGCAGGAGACCCCTGACGCGGCTGCGGAAGGAGCCTCATCATGAAATGGTTGAGCATCCTGATAGCCGCCCTGCTGGCGGCGGTCGGCCTTTCGGTATTGCTGAAACAGGAAACCGGCTATGTCATGCTGACATGGGGAGAGTGGACGGTTGAAACCTCGCTGGTACTGTTTATCCTGTTGTTGTCGGTACTGTTTGTAACTGCCTATATTGCGGTGCGGGCATTGATTCGTCTCTGGCAGGTGCCGCGCGGCACGGCTCGCTGGAACGAACAGCGCAGGAAAAAAAAGAGCCAACGCACCACCATGCGCGGGCAGGTCGAGCTGGTTGAGGGGCAGTGGCAGGCTGCAGAAAAACACCTGTTGCAACACATTGATAACAGCGACACACCACTATTGAACTATCTGGGAGCCGCACAAGCTGCTCAGCAGCAAGGTGCCACAGAGCGCCGCGATCACTATCTGCAACTGGCCTACAAAGAGGACAAAAAAGCTGCCATCGCGGTGCAACTCACCCAGGCCGAGCTGCAGCTGGCTGAGGGAAAACCGGATCAGGCTCTGAAAACATTGGTTTACCTGCAGGGCGTCGCTCCCAAGCACCCCCGTGTACTAACACAGCTTTCACAGGTCTATAAGGACTTGAAATCATGGGACAAACTGCGAGAGCTACTGCCTGTTTTACGCCGCCGACATGTTTTCAGTGACGATGATTGCAAACAGCTGGAACACCAAACATTCCAGGGGTTACTTGACATGGCAATTGACTCCGGCAGTGAAAAACAACTCAAAGAGGCCTGGAACAACCTTCCCAAAGAGATGCGCAGCGATCCCGCACTGGTTTATCGCTACGCCGCCGTACTGGCGGAACGTGAACATGGAGACGAAGCAGAGGCCATTCTGCGCAGTACGCTGCGTAAACAATGGACCCCGGAGCTGGAGCGCCTCTATGGGGATGTTGAAGGCGCCAATGTTGACCGGCAGCTATCTGTGGCAGAAAGCTGGCTTGAATCTCACCCTAAAGATGCCGATCTGTTGCTGACGCTGGGGAAGCTGGCACTTCGCAACCAGCAATGGAATAAGGCACGAGGCTATCTCGAATCCACCTTGGCAATCTCGCCCAACGCCGAAGCCTGTCAGCTGTTGGCTGGCCTGCTGGAACAAACCGGTGAGCAGGAACGTGCGGTTGAATACTACCGGGAAGGAATGCGGTTGGCACTGAATAAACCAGGCAAGGGAGTCGCTCCGGCAGCGACTAAAGCGGCTGCTGGTGAGTTGCCACCGCCGCAACCGGCTTCTCTTCCACCCACAACCTGATATCTGGTCGCTGTTTGGCAATAAAGAAAAATCCGCCTGAAAACGAGGGACTTACGGATCCCCTATCGGGGGACTTTAAAAAATCCTGCCAATGAAAGCATCCTATATTGTCGGCTTGCCATATTTATTAGTAATCAAAACGTCAACATCGCAAGCATAAGAAACAATAGGATATCCGCGTTTAATATAGTCAATCAGACTTTCAATCAATATTTTTGCTACTTCAGTGGTGACCAAAACAATAAACATCACATTTGATTCACCTTCTGAATAACCACCTTGCACACCAGAATAGCCATTTCCTCTAGCATCTAACTGTGTATAACCAGTGACACCAACTTTATCTAACACCCTAATCAGTTCATTCTCAAAGGTTGCATTAACAATGATGTGTACAGATTTTCCAGGGCACATTGTAGCAGACATAATTTAGCTCCTTTTTAGAGTGCAGAATACATAATCACCATTTGATAGAACAATGGTATTCCGATTACGACATTAAATGGAAAAGTAACCCCCAAGGATAAAGTCAGGTAATACGATGCGTTTGCTTCAGGCACCCCATGACGCATCACTGGAGGTACCGCAATATACGATGCACTGGCACACAATATTGCCAGCAAGAAAGCACCTCCAACAGAAAATCCCAGGAAAGAGACCCCAACAACCACACCAATCGTACCGCCAACAAGGGGCATCACAACACCGAATGCAACCAGAACACCGCCCACTTTCTTGAGCGTACTCGCCTTTTTGGCTGCTTCCAAACCCATATCCAATAAAAACAAGCAAAGCACACCCATGAATATATCATTCGTAAATGGAGTCACTTTAGCCATCGCATCTGGCGTTGCCACAGCACCGATCACTAAAGCTCCCAGCAAAACAATCACACTGCCATTAGTAAATGCCTCTTTAAACAAAGGACTCCACTCTGTTTTAGGGGCAACCTCTCCAGAAGCAGCCGCTAATTTTTTTCGAGCTAGAGCCGCCAATACAAGCCCAACAATAATGGCTGGTGCTTCCATAATAACCATCATGATAATTGGGTAGCTTTCATATTCCACGCCAGAAACATCCAAAAAAGCAACGGCAGTCAAGAAAGTAGCCGCACTGACAGAGCCATAGTGAGCTGCAATAGCGGCTGCATCAAAGGAATTTATTTTATTTCTAATTCTTAAAAGCGCATATCCAATTAACGGTAACAGTAAACCAAGAATCACCCCCCAAATAATGCTGGAAACGGCCAAGCCAAAATCAACATCACTTAATGCAAGACCACCTTCTAAACCAATCGCCATTAATAAGTAGAGACCAATCCCTTTTGTCATTCCTTCAGGGAATTTGAGATCCGAATTAATAAACTTTGCAAAAGCACCTAATGCAAAAAATAGAACTGCTGGTATTAATAAACTGTCTAATTCCATAATTTATGCCCTTTCATTATACTTGGGTTGAATTCGGATGCGTTGAGTTATAGAGAGCTGCATAAGTAATCGCGGCCATTTCAAGCCAAAGAACGAGGAAAATTGCATAAATTTAGCTACGCTATGCGAATACCCATATGTGAATTAAGAGCTAACAACCTCAGAAAAAACAAAATCAATGACTTATATAGTGGCCACGCCCGGAACCCAATATCCGGACAAGCTAAGTGCTTAATTTGTACCGTAGTTGTTTAGCTCTTAATTCACCTTTATGCAACCCTCGATAACCAAGCTAAAAAATGCTGCGAATATTTATACAACGATTAATAGTTGACCTGAATGGTATGCCCATTATTGAAAATAGACTGTGGCGCTTCCTGATAGTGGAACTCGATGGCAAGCAGTTTAGCCTGACTCATCTCGTCCGTTTTGATATCGATCGGAGACTAACTCTGAGCAGTTTTACAGGTAGCAAACCCGGCCCTCAGATCCCTTCCCGGTGCCGTGGTTCACCCGCGCCGTCATAGCCCCGGCGAATTTTAGCATGTCCGGCCGCAAAATCTGCGTCTCCGACAGAACCCTCTGCATAATATCCCTCGCCGCATGCTTCTTCTCTTCAACGCTCCCGGAAGAGCAGACGGCGAAAAACAGCAACACGATAACCGCAGAAAATAGTAAGATTTTCGTGATTGACTATTCTCTGTTCAACACGAAAGCGCCCAACTATCCAGCAACCACCAGCAGATGTCAAATTTCCAGCTCATCCCAGATAGCGTCAATTCGCTGAACTATCTCTTCCGACATCCTGATCGGCCGACCCCACTCCCGGCTGGTCTCTCCCGGCCATTTGTTGGTGGCATCGAAGCCAATCTTGCCACCCAGCCCGGAGACCGGTGAGGCGAAGTCCAGGTAGTCGATGGGTGTATTCTCAATCAAGGTCGTATCACGCACCGGATCCATGCGCGTGGTCATCGCCCAGATGACATCATTCCAGTCACGCACATTGATATCATCATCGGTAACAATCACAAACTTGGTGTACATGAACTGGCGCAGAAATGACCAGACTCCGAGCATGATCCGCTTGGCATGGCCCGCGTACTGTTTGTGAATGCTCACTACCGCCATCCGGTAGGAGCACCCTTCCGGCGGCAGATAGAAATCCACCACTTCGGGGAACTGTTTTTGCAAAATAGGGACGAACACCTCATTGAGCGCCACACCAAGAATTGCCGGTTCATCCGGTGGGCGACCGGTGTAGGTGCTGTGGTAGATCGGCTGCCTGCGATGGGTAATCCGCTCGATGGTGAAGACCGGAAACTCATCCACTTCATTGTAGTAACCAGTGTGGTCGCCGAAAGGACCTTCCGGGGCCGTTTCCCCCGGCTGGATATACCCCTCGAGCACATACTCGGCAGCGGCGGGAACCTGCAACCCTGAACCCAGACAGCTCACCACCTCGGTTTTGGAACCACGCAACAATCCGGCAAAGGCATATTCCGACAGGGAATCCGGCACCGGAGTCACCGCAGCGAGGATAGTTGCCGGATCGGCCCCCAGCGCCACCGCCACGGGAAAAGGTTGATCGGGGCGGGCTGCACACCATTCACGGAAATCCAGCGCACCGCCCCGATGCGCCAGCCAGCGCATGATGACTTTGTTGGGAGCAATCACCTGCTGCCGGTAGATACCGATATTCTGGCGCAGCTTCTCTACCCCCCGGGTCACTACCAGCCCCCAGGTAATCAGCGGCCCCGCATCACCCGGCCAGCAGGTCTGCACCGGCAACCGGCCCAGATCGACCTTCTCACCCTCCAGCACCACCTCCTGGCAGGGGGCGTTTTTGACTATTTTTGGCGCCATATTCAGCACCTGTTTGAACACCGGCAGCTTGTCCCAGGCATCCCGCATCCCTTTGGGCGGCTCCGGCTCTTTCAGCATGGAGAGCAGCTCGCCAACCTCGCGCAGGGCCGTTACCGACTCCTCCCCCATGCCCAACGCCACCCGCTCCGGGGTTCCAAACAGATTGGCCAGTACCGGAACATCATATCCCTTGGCGTTTTCGAACAGCAAGGCTGGACCACCGGTACGCAGAACGCGATCACAGATTTCAGTCATTTCGAGGCAGGGATCGACCTCTCGGACAATACGCTTCAACTGGCCCCGCTGCTCCAACCGGGCAATAAAATCACGCAGGTCTCTGTATTTCATGGCAGATTCAAAACCAATACGATAGGATCAATCATTCTAACGGATTATCGGACACTCATGACACACAAAATCCCCACTATCGGTTTTATCAGCCTTGGATGCCCCAAGGCGCTGGTGGATTCCGAGCAGATCATAACCCGGCTACGGGCCGAAGGGTATGCCATCACGCCCAGCTACCGGGAGGCAGATCTGGTCATCGTCAACACCTGCGGCTTCATCGATAGCGCAGTAAAAGAGTCGCTGGAGGCCATCGGCGAAGCACTGGCTGAGAACGGCAAGGTAATCGTCACCGGCTGTCTGGGCGCAGACGGCGAAGTGATCAGGGAGGCATGGCCTCACGTTCTGGCGATAACCGGCCCGCAGGCTACCGAGGAGATCATGACAGTAGTACACCACCATCTGCCGCCACAACATGACCCGCACACCAACCTGATCCCGCCGGGGGGAGTCAAGCTGACCCCTCGCCACTACGCCTACATCAAGATCGCCGAAGGGTGTAACCAGCAATGCAGTTTCTGCATCATTCCCAATCTGCGGGGCAAACTGGTCAGCCGTCCGATCGGCGAGATCATGACCGAGGCGGAAAACCTGGTAACTGCGGGAGTCAAAGAGCTGCTGATTGTGTCCCAGGACACCGGGGCCTACGGAGTGGATCAAAAATACCGCTGCGGATTCTGGAACGGCCGACCACTGAACACCCGTCTTACCTCACTGGCCAAGGCTCTCGGTGAACTGGGAGTATGGGTACGCCTGCACTATCTCTACCCTTATCCACATATCGATAAACTTATCTCCCTGATGGCCGAAGAGCAGATTCTTCCCTATCTGGACATTCCTCTGCAGCACGCCAGCCCGGCCATTCTCAAGGCGATGAGACGCCCCGGCAGCAGCGAGAAACTGCTTGAACGGCTTGCCGACTGGCGCAGACAATGCCCTGTTCTCACTCTGCGCAGCACTTTTATTGTCGGTTTCCCAGGAGAGACCGAGCAGGAGTTTGAGCAACTGCTTGATTTTCTGCGCTCTGCAAAGCTGGATCGAGTCGGTGCTTTTGCCTACTCCCCCGTGGAGGGTGCTGCCGCCAATACGCTTCCCGGAGCAGTTTCTGAAGAGTTAAAACAGCAGAGGCTGGAGCAGTTCATGACGGTCCAGGCGGAGATCAGCGCAACACGGCTGGCGGAAAAGACAGGGCAAACGCTTACTGTTCTGGTCGATGAAGTAGATAATTCAGGTATGGCAATAGCCCGCAGCACCGCCGATGCCCCGGAGATCGATGGCGTTGTTTATATCGAAAATGGTTCGCATCTGACTATCGGTGAATTCACAGAGGTCATGATTACCGCAAGCAATGAGCATGACCTGGAGGGGCAAGTGATCACATAAACACAACACCCTGTCACTCTTTACGATACTGCGTCTCCCACTCCAGTGCGGGGCTAACGATACCTTTCAACCGGCCAGGCCAGTCCCCCCGTGCGGTTCCCGGCTCCATATTCCCCGTGATAGCAAAAGAGACCACATCCACCTCATGAAATTGAGGAGCCTCAGGATGCCGTGTTATCAGGTTGCATTCAACAAAGTGCGGTCCCTCATTGAGGAGATTGCCAGGAATCCATACAGTACTGATGTACCGTCCTGCCGGCCGGGGTCGTTGATACCATTCAGGATCGTGGTCCAACGTAACGAATACCAGAATTCCATTATCGTTTCGTATCCGGAAATGGGGCAGCATGACTTCGCCACCTTTCAGAACCTCGTACTCCATTTCTATTCCGACTGGCTCCTGGATGCAATAGTGACCAGTGACATCGCCCCCCTTTTTAACCACCCGCACCTCCCTCAGCCGAGCAAATTCACCGGCAGGGGCAGAAGAGGAATCTTTCCACACTCGGTGCGCAGTGGTATCGACACCCTCCAAAAGATATTTCCCGACAATTTCCTGGGCTGGACCCTCGGTTACTTTCTGACCATGGTCAAGCCAGATGACCCGGTCACATAACGAGGTAACTGCTGGCATATTGTGGGAAACAAACAGTACGGTTCGTCCCTCCTGTCCTACATCCTGCATCTTGTTCATACACTTTTGCTGAAACGCAGCATCACCGACGGCCAACACCTCATCCACGATAAGAATCTCCGGCTCAAGATGTGCCGCCACCGCAAAGGCCAGGCGAACACGCATACCACTGGAGTAGCGCTTTACCGGCGTATCCAGAAATTTTTCCACATCGGAAAAGGCAACAATCTCATCAAACTTTCGTGTCACCTCTTTTCTGCGCATCCCCAAAATGGTTCCATTGAGGAAAACATTTTCCCGTCCGGTCAGCTCCGGATGAAACCCCGTTCCAACCTCCAGCAGACTGGATACCCGACCATGAATACTGATGCTACCTCTGGTTGGGGGTGTAATCCTGGAGAGGATCTTCAACAAGGTTGATTTACCAGCGCCATTCCCGCCGATGATACCAACCACTTCACCCTGTTTGACAGAAAACGAAACTCCCTTCAGCGCCCAGAGAATGCTATCAGACTGCTCCCCCGCTGCCGTATCCCCGGCCAGATCAACATCATCAAAAGTATAAAGGGAACGGTACTTGCGGAAATTTTTTACCGGGCTTCGCACAAAACTCCACAACATCTCGGCAAAATGCTCGCTGGTTTGCTCTTTCAAGCCAAGGCGGTAGATCTTGGACAGATCCTCTACATTAACAGCAATATTGTTTTTACTCATTGTTAGATTATTAACGCAGTGGAGCTAGATAACATCAACAAACACCCGTTCCATTTTTCGAAAATATATGGCGCCGGAAACCAGCAATATAACCGATACAACAGCTCCAGGCAGAATAAACTCCCACGGAATTTCTGTTCCCAGCAAGCACGCCCGAAAACCTTCAATAACCGCCACAACAGGATTAAGAGAATATAAAAAACGATAACCGTCGGGAATGGAGGACGCGCTATATAAAATAGGCGCTGAATAGATCAGCATCCGAATCGCAAATGGCATTGCAAATTTCACGTCACGAAACCGGATTGACAGCGCAGAAAGCCAGAACCCGATGCCTGCCGGCACCGACATCATCAGCACAACAAGAAACGGTAGCAACAGCAGATTCCAGGTAGGTGAAATGCGATAATAAAGCATAACGGCCAGAAGCAAAAACAGAGAGATAGCAAAATCCACCAGTTTTGCCAAAACAGGTGTGACAGGAAAAATAAGACGGGGAAAATAGATCTTTCCCAACATGCTCTGGTCGGACACCAGGCTCTGGCTGGATTTGGTCATCGCCTCCGACATATAAGCCCACGGAATTATCGCAACGGTGGAAAACAGAACATAGGGGATACCGTCTGTATCCAGCTTGGCAACCTTGCCAAAAATAATTGAAAAAATAATAATCTGAATTAGCGGATTCAAAATTGCCCATGCAAAACCCATAATGGTCTGGGCGTAAAGCACTTTAATATCTCGCCATACAAGAAAAAAGAACAGATCCCGGTAATCTTTCAGTTCCTGAAAATCAATAACCTCCCATTTTCCGGGAGGCTTGATCATGATAACCGGGGTTCTGTCAGTTTTTGAATTCATTGTAAAGTTTCGTAAGTAAGAAATTTTCTGCTCTGCCAAAAATATTTACAGCCGCACGGGTGCATGGCTGTGGCTCGCCTTGCACATTACCCCACCAGCGCAACTGACTTGAAACGCACAGAACTAGTGATTATTACTCTTATCGCTTATACGTACACTGTTATCGTCGCCATTTGAGGTAACTTGAGCAATTTTCCCGATTGGCGATAGCCCCCGTTGCTTATCCCGTATAACACTTTCCACAAGATGTTTGTCAATTTTGCTTTTTTGCTCTGCATACCCATAGACCAGGGTCATGTCACACAGGAGATTTATCAACCGGGGAATACCGCCGGTGCTGCGCCAGATTAATTCATAGGTGTTTTCATCAAACAGTTCCGGATCCCCGCCGGCCACCCGCAAGCGATGCTGAATATATCCTTTAACCTCACCTTGCTCCAGCGGCTCCAGATAATAATCCACACCAATCCGCTGAACAAACTGCTCCAGCTCCGACTTGCGCAGCCGGTTGAGAAGCTCCGGTTGCCCAACCAGTATTAACTGTAACAATTGATGTTTATCCACGTTGACATTTGACAACATACGCAACTGTTCAAGTGCAGCAGGACCCAAATGTTGTGCCTCATCAATGATCAATACAGCTCTTCGACCCTCTGCATACTCCTTAACCAAAAAATTAACAAAGGCCTCTGACAGCTCCACCTTGTCCTTGCTGCGATAATCCAGCTCGAAGGCCAGCAGAATCCAGCGCAACATTTCTTCAAAGGTATCACACTGCACATGAGATACCATCCCGACGGTAATATCATCATCCAGTTGTTGCAGGAGCTTGCGCAACAGCATGGTTTTTCCTGAACCAATAGCTCCGGTGATCACAGAAAAACCCACCTGGTTCATCAATCCATACTGCAACAAGGTCAATGCTCGATGATGTTTCTGAGTAGCAAACAAAAAAGCAGGATCCGGAGCAAGGGCAAAAGGTTTTTCATGGAACCCGTAGTAACTCTCATACATCGCAATGAATACCTCTGTCAGCCAACCAGAAAGATTTTCTCATTAGCCCGGAACTGCAATCCACCGAAAAAAGCTGGCCAAGACTAATAATAATAGTCATACCCGTGCCCAGTCTCTTCCGATTTATTCAACACCGTTCCCAGAACATCTTCATGTTCAAGAATCTCTATTGTTTTTGCATACTCTGCAATATCGGTTTTACCATCTTCAACGACCAACAGGAAAGCATCGAGATAAGGGGAAAACGCCTCCACGTCATCACCAACCAGGATAGGAGGCAAATCAAACAGCACCAACCGCTCGGGGTATCGTTCAGTCAGCTCACGCACCAACCGCTCCATTCGGGTGGAGGAGAGGCGTTCGGATGACTCGGTGTGACCATGATTATGGCTTGGTATGACAACAAAACCATCAATACCCGGATTAATCATTATCCTCTCAAGGGGAATGCCGTCTTCAAGATAATCCAGCAGACCATACTCTACCTCAATACCGAAACATTTATGAACACTTGGCCGACGCAAGTCCGCATCCACCAACACAACCGTGCTTTCGTGTTTCATGGCAACGCTGATTGCCAGATTTACCGATGTCAAGGTCTTGCCAACGTTTGCACCAGGACTGGTAATACCTAGTGTCCGCCAGTTATTCTGCTGCATACGATGAAGCACTCGCGTACGCAGTAACTTGTATGCATCAACAACAATTTGCTGATCGCCGCCGGCAATCAACCGGTTTTCATGCATCACGTCAGGCTGAATGACAATCCTGCGCGTTTTGGTATATTCAAACGGCTGCACGGACTCACTGCGGGAAAGAGGGTTTTCAAGTTTTCCCGATCGTCGCTTTTCAGCTGCCAGTGCAATTGCTTTTGATATACTATCCATAATCTGTCTCTATATTGACCCGGCAACAATTCTAAAAAAATCGTACTTCAGTTATCATCACTGGGGAGAGCGGCCGGGAATTCAACCTGTTCATAATAGGTTTTTAAACAACCCACATCATCACAGTATCTATACACAAACAACAACAACAACCCCGCAGCGGCCAGCAACAATACGACACCCCATACCACAAATGCCCGCCACCGCCGGTTACGGTCGCGCCGCTTGTCTTCACTATTTTCAATGTAGGGGATAGTAACCAGAGGTGGGGCATGAGAAATGGCAAGCACCCCCTTACTGCCACGAACGGTGCGGTCGCCGGCCTCTTTCAGCGTTACCCCCCCCAAACCAAATGCAAACGCTAACACACTACCAAGCAACGCTATACCCAGTCGATTGGGCTTTTCCGGAACGGTTGGAATATAGGGACGCGCAATAAGCGAAAACCGTTCAGCTTTTCCTCGCTCCTCAAGCTGCTCAGCCATTCGAGCCTCCAGCAACTTGTCCTTGATCTCCTGATATTTCTTTCTGGCATTATCGTAATCTCGATTCAGTGTCAGAAAATCTCGCTCAACTGCTGGTGTTCCTGCCAGGCGTGACTCATATTTTTCCAGTTTCTGTTCCAGTTTCCGGCGCGTAGAGTGATCCGCAGTGATATCAGCCATCACCGCGTTAAGCTGCGTCTGCAGCGAAATATAGGCCGGGTTATCAGGCCGGGTTGGGGCAACAGCGATATTGGCTGTTCTGTCGATCACGATATTACGCAGTTCTCTTTCCAGCGACGAGACACTCTTCTGTAGTTTCGAGACATCCGGATGTTGATCCGAGTAGCGGGAACGGGTTTTGGCAAGCTGCTCTCGCTGCCTGCTGAGCTTCGCAACCAGGCTGCTGGCACCGCTATTCAGGCCGGTCTGGTTTTCCAGAGCAGCAATCTCCCTGCGCAATTTGACAACATCTGGATGGCTCTGCGCATAGATGCCCGAAAGACGTAAATACTCCGCTGTCAAGGTGCTTAATCGTTCGCCCGGAGTTTGAACCCTGGTCCCTTTATCTGTAAAAACATCCTTATGTGGAGACGTCATCGTCAGTTGAGACTCCAATGACATCCGGCGATCTTCAAGAGAGCGGATACGGTCTTCCAGTCGTTCTATTTTATTTTCTGTTTGTTCCAGTAAACGCAGATTCAGACTAGATAGTTCAGGCGTTGAACCGAGATGTTTCTTTTTAAACTCCGCCAGTTTTTTTTCGCTTTCCGCCATCGCTCCCGCCAACCGCCCCGCTTCCTCCCCCAAAAAACCGGAGACTTCTGCCGCCTGCGCACCTCGTTTCCTGCGATTTTCACTCATATACAAATCAGCCAGTTCTGTAGCAACAATCTTGGCTGTTTCCGGTGATTCATCCTCAAATGCTACGGTAAACGCAACGGTGGCAACACCTTCCTTGGCACTTCCTGCCTCACTGGTTTTGATATCCACCATCTGCACATAGATGTTGTCACGCATCTGCTTGATCACTGCCTGACGATTGACTGATGTACGTATATCGGGATAAAGATTCAGTTTTCCAGCAATTTTCCACAATCTGTCCGGGCTCATCAGGTGCTGTTTTATCGACTCGATTCGCTCTTGCACAAATCCGGTAACTGTTGTCTCGACCAGGCTGGAGGGAATTTCCTGCCGTTCGATCAAAATGGTTGCCTCGGCGCGATAAACTGATGGCAAACCAAAAGCCACCAACAGGCCAAGATACAATGTGACAGCAAACGGTATGAAAAAATACCGCTTGCGCCGCATCAATATGGCCCAGTAGTCACCAAAACCAGGCGCTAACTGCGCTGTCTTGTGGTTTGCCGTCACTACAGACATAAACCCGTTTTTCCGATTGCCCTCAAATCCGGGACATTTCTGTTCAGTGCCATAATCTCATCGAATTTTGCTTTAACTAATTTATTTTTAAAGGCGAAAGCCGGTAAAAAACCAATCATATAAGAGATATCCAAAAAAAATCGTTCGCGCCGCTACTAACGCCCCCGTTGTGGAAAAAATACTGTCCTCGATATGTCCGCTGTTCGGGAGAACGCCAGAAACAATCACCCGCTACCAACAACAGCAGTCATTCCCCAAAAATCCGGGCAACCACCATTGTAAAAATACCAAGCAACTAAAAAAATCTGCAACTGCTCAGCTCACCCCTGAAATCCACCATTTCTGCGTTAAAAAATGGTCATTTACACATGTAAACTCCCGTTTTTTGCCTTGAACTGACGAATTTCAGGGGTGAGCTGAGCAGTTACCGGCAATATTGACTACTCGCTGAGTAGTTACAAAAATCTATAACTGTGTCGGGCGGGAGTAACGCATGGACAAGTATATGGCATTACTCTCCGCGCTGCGGCTATCAATATCCCTGTTTTGACGCCGATATCGATAAGAAGCATCCACAGACCACCGTCGGGTTATCTTCCATATGAGCGTTGGAGAAATCAGCACGTAACGTCGATTAGCCCAGGGACTGTCCCTGCGTATGGATTTGTTTTGAAATCCCTTCACATGAAACGAAAAACGCATTTTCTCTGACAACTCCCGGGTCATCTTGAACACCAGATCATCAGAATTAACCACCTCGCCCGCCCCACTGGCAAACATTGAACGACCGAAACGGACACTAAACTTTGTCAGCCCGGTTTTTTTTTCTCCATAAACACGAAATAGATAGTTTGCCGTGTCTCCGGCATCAATACTGCTGGTATAGCTGGTTTTCTGCCAGCCAACTTCAAAATGGCCGCTGGCCGACTCCGAGTAATTATGCTTCAAACCCACCAGGAAATTGTAACTGTCGTAGTCCCTGTTTACCGATGCTGCCCGGTACTGTTTCATCCCCAGGGTGGTTGTAAACTGATCCCGTTCTGTAATCCGGTAGAAATGACGCCCGGACAATGAGTGATTCTGATAGTCAAACAAGGATGTATTTTTTGTATCTTCAAATGCTACGTTGTCAAACCCGTATCTAACAGCCACCTCCGACCGGGGCGAAAACTGATGGCTCCAAGAGGGTTTGAATACGAAGCGATTGCGTCGTATACTCGTTTGGACGAGGCCGGCATCAACATCATCATCAGGCTCCTGAGCAGCAGCATCTTCATCTATATCGTCTATGATACTGACCGAACGAACAATTGAATCACGCCGCCACGAACCGCTCAGACTCCAGCGGCTCAGCTCTCCCTTTCGGGTAAATGACAGGGATAGCAACTGGTTATCTTTATCTCTATATACATCCCCTCCCGCATCAAGAAGTATATTCAGACGCGCCAACCCCTGAAGCTCCATGGCGGCGGTTTCGCGAGACAGCCTTAACGCTCCCAGCAACTCGGATCCGGCCGAAAAATCATGTGGTTGAATGGTTAACGCGGCATTGTCGTCATAGAAAAACTTTGTTGAAACACTCGGTTTTATTACCAGCGCCGCTCCAGCAGCCGTCCCGGAAACAAAAAACATCCACGGCGCTAAAATGCATAAAGCAGCACCTCTGAATCCGGACCTGCTTCTCATGTTCCGCCTGCACAGAAATTCTGCCCTTCTGACAGCAAATATTTCATTTTTCCTGAATATCATATCCCTCGCCAAATACTGGAAACGAAGACACTCACCGCAAACCCGATCCCGCTGTTTCGTCTACGGCACAACAACAACATCTCCACTTTGCAGAAGAATATTCTGTTCCAGACTGCGCCCTTTTTTGACCCGTGAATAGTGAAATGGCAAGGTGATTTCTCCATCCCCTTTCTTTCGCACAATTTTTATTTTGTTTTCCGAAGCATAAGGGGTCAACCCACCCGCGAGTGTGAGCGCCTGCAACACATTCACATAGCGACCGACAACAAACTGACCTGGCTTGGTCACCTTTCCAACAACAAATATTCTGTATCCCACAACCTTCGTCACCGTTACGGTAACGACTGCGTCAGGAATATATTTTTGCAGGCGCTTGGTTAACTCTTCCTGCACTTCAACAGGGGTTTTTCCCGCCGCACCCAGATCACCCGCCAGTGGAAATGAAATGCCGCCATCCGGCCGCACCAGCACTTCCCGCTGCAGATCGGGTTCTTTCCAGACAAAGATTTCGAGCACGTCCTCTGGGCCAATACGATACTCCGGCACTGCGGCAGCAGGAGTTTCCTCAACTTTTTCCTCTTCAGTCATCCCCGACAAAGGCAGGAAAAACAACAATACAAATACCATCAGGCCTTGCACTAAACTACCTATCCTTTTGTCAGAACGGGTTATTACATCCAGCATTATTTCAATTACCTCTCATCAGTCTTCAACGGGGCTTTCCGGTCTTTCCCGGAAACACTCCGGCGTGCAATGACAACCACCCCAATAAGCGCCAGCATGACGATCAACAAAGCTTCGGGAATATCCGTGCGCCGGGCCGATTTGCTGGTCAGCACTTTTTCAAGGCCAGAAACAGGTGATTTCAGCACGGCCTGTCCGGGACGGTCAGTTTGCTTGATTTGCTGCTGCTCGACCGAGGTGGTCATTGACTCCATCCCGGTTGCCGCCACAACACCTGTCCCCATAACATACAGCAATAGGCAAAACAGCACTCCGATTCTATCAAGGAATGACCTGGCCACTGGTTCGCACAATCCCATTACTTCTGTTCTCCAATCGCTGGATTCTAACCTTATCTCCGCCAAGCGTCCATACAACATGCACTAACTATGCATTGAAAGATGTTGAAAAACTGTGAATTTCAACCTTATTACAACAAATGCCGCATGATAATATCGCAACCGTCAAACAATCACGCTCAACGCATCTGATATATATCGTCCAGAGAACCATTTTTTTCGGTTTTGAATCAACCGCCGCCCCGCGCCAAGAACAGAGCATCGCCAGCAAGAGGCAGCAGGTTGACAATTGAGACAAGCTACGGAGAATCGCCTCCGCAGAAATGAGACATCATCTAGAAAATCAAGGACATTTATCCAGCACACCCTCCAGCGCCTTGCCCCAGGCTGCTGTCATTTTTGAGTAGCCTGTTGCATTGGGATGCAGTGGATCAACCAGGTCATCAGGATAATTCAATGCACCCTGCTGATCGACGATAACAACGGTATCGGCTCTGGCTTTCCTGGCAATGTGCCTGTTAAACTGGGTAATTCCCGGATTGGCCGGAACTTGATCAATAATTTCAGCCAACATCACAACAGGCTCCACCGGGTCGGCCGCTTTTATTGCCGCAAGAATACTATCTAGCTGGACATCGCTCACTGCGGCATCACCGCCTGCGGCAAAATCCTGGCTGCCGATATGCAGAAGAATGACATCCGCCGGACTGGCCGCAAGCCAGTCGGTGACCCGGGCCGCAACATAGTCCGTAGTTATTTCTGCTCCGGAATGACCTTCATGATTGTTGGGGGCACTGGACTGGCCGCCAACAAATTCGATAGCATAACCTTCTTTTATCAGATACTTGCGCAACGCATCCCGATAGCCCAGTTCGGATTTTTTCCCGTTACCAACAGTAATGCTATCTCCCAACGCCATTATCCGGGTTTTGCCGATAATGACCTTTGCAGTAGCCAGGGTTTCTGCGCCCTGCCCGTCAACAACTTTATAGGTAAAGCCATCCGTACCGCGAGCACCGGAACGGGGCGTGTAGCTGAAACGACCGGATATATCCATTACCGCATTGCCTTTAGCGCCGTTGGTTACCCGATAGAATCTGAGTTGAGAATCATCACCGTCTGGATCCGTCGCACTTACCGGAACGTCCAATACTGGTACATTCAACGGAGTCGGCTTGCAGCTCTCCGCAACTTGCGGGGGCTGATTGATGCTGGCGGCCACATTACCAATATCCGCAAGATTAACCGTCACCTGCTGTAGCTCTGAAACGGCGCCCTCATTATCCGTAGCCGTTACTGTCAGGGTAAACGGGTGTATCCCTGCTTCAAAATCCAGTAACGCCGCATTGGGCCCAACGACAATAACTCCACCATCACCCATGGAAAAAGCACCCGAAACAGTAGCGCCATTGTTATCAACAACACTGACAAGCGTAAAGTCGGTGACGGTACCATCCACATCATCGGCCAAAACCGTTCCAACAGAGCTACCGGGCGAGCTGGTAGTAGGCAGGAATACCCCGGAGCTATACTCACTGATGTCAAAAATCTGGCCGGAGCCAACTACCGGTGCATCGTTGACCGCCGTGACGGCCACACTCACCATCGCCGGATTGGAGGTTCCGCCCGATTTATCGTTCACCGTATAGGTGAAGCTGTCCGGGCCGTTGTAGTTGGCTTTCGGGGTATAGGTCACGCCGCCATCGGCATTCGCTGTCGCGGCACCGTTGACCGGAGCCGTGACAATAGCCACGCTGCCCGCCTGGATGTCGGCATTGCCATCAGGATCGGTGTCGTTGTCCAGCACTGAAACAGTGACCGCCGTGTCCTCAACTGTGGTGATATCGGGATCATCATTCGCCACCGGAGGACCGTCATTGACGGACGTGACGTCAACGGTCACGATTGCCGGGTTGGAGGTTTCTCCCGATTTGTCTTTCACCGTATAGGTGAAGCTGTCCGGGCCGTTGTAGTTGGCTGCCGGAGTATAGGTCACGCCGCCTTCATCATTCGCTGTCGCGGTACCGTTGGCCGGACCCGAGGTGATAACCACGCTGCTCGCTTGGATGTCGGCATTGCCGTCCGGATCGGTGTCGTTGTCCAGCACGGCAATAGTGACCGCTGTATCTTCAACGGCGGTGGCCGTATCATCGCTTGCCACCGGGGGATCGTTGGTTGCAGTGACAGTCACGAACACCGTCGCCGCATTGGAGGTTTCGCCTGACGTGTCTTTCACCGTATAGGTAAAGCTGTTCGTGCCGCTGAAGTTGGCCGCCGGGGTATAGGTCACACCGCCATCATCATTCGCTGTCGCAGTACCGTTGGCCGGACCCGAGACAATGGCCACGCTGCCCGCATCGATATTATCCTCCGGATCGGTGTCGTTAGCCAGCACAGCTACGGTGACCGCCGTATCTTCAACGGCGGTGGCCGTATCATTGGTTGCCACCGGGGGATCATTGGTTGCGTTGATGGTCACCGTCACGGTTGCCGTATTGGATGTTCCGCCCGACGCGTCTTTTACCGTGTAGGTGAAGCTGTCCGTGCCGCTGTAGTTGGCCGCTGGAGTATAGTCCACACTGCCATCGGCATTCGCTACGGCCGCGCCGTTGGCCGGGTCTGTAGCAATAGTCACGCTGTTCGGCCGGATGTCGGCGCGGCCATCCGGATCGGTGTCGTTGTCCAGCACCGGGATAGTGACTGCCGTATCTTCGTTGGTGGTGGCCCTATCATCAATCGCCGCAGGAGCACCATCATCACCCGGTTTTATCGTTACGGTTACCGTTGCGGTGTTGGAGATTCCGCCGGACGCATCGTTCACCGTATAGGTGAAGCTGTCTTCTCCATTATAGTTGGCGACCGGGGTATAATCCACGCCGCCATCGGCTCTGGCTACCGCCTCGCCGTTGGTCGGGGCCGTGACAATGGTCACACTGTCCACCTGGATATCGGCGTTACCATCCGGATCGGTATCGTTGTCCAGCACTGCAATAGTGACCGCCGCGTCTTCTGCCGTAGTGGCTTTATCGTTTTTCGCCACAGGCGCGCCATCATTGACTGCCGTCACCTCTACGCTCAGGGTGGCACCGGTTGTCTGGCCTTCCGTATCAACAAGGGTTATGGCGACCTCGAGTAACCCATTGAAATCAAGGGCCGGGGTAATAGTCTGACCATCAACAGTATAGTTTTCACCTTCTTTCACCGCAAGGGTAAAATCCCCCGGGACATTGTCGGGATCGACGATAGTCAGATGCTCATCCCGGTTGATTTGCAACGGCGTGTCCTCCAATGTTACCAGCGGATCCATCTTTTGCGTAATCACCGGCGCATCGTTATCAGCTATTACGCGAACCAGAAAGAAAAAGGACTCACTGTTGTCAACACCATCACTAACCAGCAATTTTACCGTCAGATCACCACTGTAGTTTTCATTGGGCCAAATGGTGTTCGCTTCCAGCCGGTAATGCTCGTTGGCCTCTATTTCAACCTGGAACCCGTCCGCGCTATCCGGATCAGTGATCTCCAGTTCAGCCGGTGTAATTGTAACCGGGTCGCCATCATTCACCTCCGGAGTAATTTTTTGCCCGCTGACTATCGGCGGATCATTGACCGGGAGTATATCAACACACACCTCCTTCGGCTCGCCATCGACGATCCCGTCATTGGCTATGTATTCAAAAACATCACAATGGCGATCGGTGGTTTCGCCATTCTGTGTTATTTTTTTGGCAGGGGGAGGCTCTTCACCATTGTGGACATACAAGATCCGCCCATCGGGAGAAAAATCAAACTCCTTCGCCTCGAACGGACCACTGTCATCCACATGCCGCGCCACCAGTTGGCGAACACCGCCATCTTCATCGTTGCCAAGCACACCCTGTTCGTAGGTAAGAATCTCGAATGCCCCGCCTTCCTTTACCGAATAGACATCATCAACAGAGCGTGGAGGAATATTGCCCCCAACGCCGTCATCCACCCAACTGCAGGAGGAGAGCAGCAAGACCGAGGCCAGCAAAATGAAAAAATTCAACCGCAATAACATATTCTATCCTGTGTGGTTATCACTGCTCGCTCCCCGCCAGGATTACTCCTGGCTGACACAGTGCCTAGAAAACAATGCATGCAGCACTGTTGGTAGCGCATGGCTCCTTCCTGCGGCAACAAACAGCGTTATCATAGATGTTGGATGGTTCCGAAGAAACTACAACTGGCTCAAAAGAGCTGTTTCCTGAACAGGAGAATACAAGAACCATTCTAAGGGCTGGGTGCCCGGCGATCAAGAAAAATCCGCTTTTCCCATTAGTCTGGCCACTTTTTCAAGATCAGCCGGGGTGTCCACCCCTTGCCCCGGCTGGTACTGCGCCTCGGCCACATGAATATGCCCGCCATGCCATAACACGCGTAGCTGTTCCAGCGACTCCAACCTCTCCAGCGGACTGGGAGGAAGGGCGGTGTACTGTTTAAGATAGCCGGCCCGATAGGCGTACAGGCCGACATGGCGATAGTGTTCGCAGTTCTCCGGCAACTGTTCCGTAGTGATGGCAAACGCATCGCGATCCCAGGGAATGGGGGCACGGCTGAAATAGAGGGCATAACCGTCAGCATCAAGCACCACCTTGACGGCGTGGGGATCGAACAGCTCCGCCGCACTGTGGATGCGACTGCAGAGCGTTGCCAGGTCAGCTTTGCGGTTGGTGTGCAGATCCTGCGCAACCTGCCGGATCAGTTCCGGTGGCATCAATGGCTCATCCCCCTGCAGGTTGACGATGATCTGCTCATCCCCGTAACTGCGGCGGGTTACCACTTCCGCCAGCCGTTCGCTGCCGGAACAGTGGGTCGAGGCGGTCATACAGACATCACCGCCGAATGCCTTTACGGCTGTTTCAATCCGCTCATCGTCGGTAGCGACCACCACATCCGCCGCACCGCTCGCCGCAGCCCGCTCATAGACTTGCTGGATCATGGTCTTGCCGGCAATCTCCCGCAACGGTTTGCCTGGCAGGCGCTCCGATGCGTAGCGGGCCGGGATGATGACAACAAATTCCACCGGCTACTTTATCTCTTCATCCGGCTCAAGCTGGCGTGCTTCGGTCTCCAGCATCACCGGTATATCATCCCGGATCGGAAACGCCAGGCGATCCACCTTGCAGATCAGCTCTTTCGCTTTCTTTTGGTAAATCAGCGGCCCCTTGCATATCGGGCAGGCCAGAATATCGAGCAGTTTGCTATCCATCGATTTTCCTCTTCAGCAGTTGCAGCAGATGTGTCGTGAAGCCGTTCTCCAGTCGGGCGGTCACCGGCAGGTACCAGTGGTGGGGCAGGGCGAACGGCTGGCATTTTACCGCGTCTTTCTCTGTCATCACCACCGGCTTGTCATCATTGAATACCAGATCCTGTGCCGTAAACCGATGGTGATCCGGAAAGGAGTGTTCTTCAACCTGTACACCTGCCTCCCGCAAACGCGCAAAAAACCGTCCTGGATTACCGATGCCAGCGACAGCATGCACCGCTTTTCCCCGCAGGGTTGACAATGGCTGGCACCGGTCAGTGTCGGCTGGATTGCACAGCCTATTCCCCTCCAGTTGCATGAGCGTTTCACCCGTGTGCGGAAATCCCCCGTTGAGCACCACCCAATCCACCGTTCGCAGCCGGGACGGGAGTTCTCTCAGCGGCCCCGCCGGCAGACAAAAGCCGTTGCCAAAACGCCGCACTCCATCAATGATGACAATCTCCAGATCGCGCTGCAGAGCGTAGTGCTGCAGGCCGTCATCTGCAATAATCACATCGCAGTCATGATACTTCAAAAGAGCGCGGCAGGCGGCTACCCGATCCGGTCCCACTGTCATGGGACAGCCGGTGCGCCGTGCGATCAATACCGCCTCATCACCCACCATCATAGTATCGCTGTCGGCACGAACCTGCTGCGGCCAGTGGCTGGCCTTGCCGCCATAGCCACGGCTGACGATACCAGGCCAGTAACCGGCCGCGTGCAGCTGCCCAGCCAGCCAGATCACGAAGGGCGTCTTGCCACTGCCGCCAACGGTCAGATTGCCCACCACGATCACCGGCCTGGCGATACGGTGGCTGGTAAACAGCCCGTTGCGATAGGCCCATTGGCGCCCCGCCACCATCGTGCGAAACAGCCAGGAAACCGGAACCAGGGGGAGGGCGGGCAGGCGGCCGCCGTACCAGAGCCAGGTCACCCACTTCACTACTGCTCCGGCTCCTTGAACTGCATCCGGTAGAGTCTGGCGTACTGGCCGCCGCGCGCCAGCAACTCGGAGTGGGGGCCTTTCTCGACAATCGCCCCGCCATCCATCACGATGATGGTGTCCGCCCGTTCGATGGTGGAGAGGCGGTGGGCAATTACAAAAGTGGTACGGTTCTGCATCAACCGGTTCAGTGCCTCCTGGATATGCTGTTCCGTTTCGCTATCCAGCGCCGAGGTGGCCTCGTCGAGAATCAGGATCGGAGCATCCTTCAGGAATGCCCGGGCAATGGCGATCCGCTGGCGCTGCCCGCCCGATAGCAGGGTACCATTTTCACCAATCTCTGTATCCAGCCCCTGCGGCAGGGACTGGATAAACTCCATTGCATGTGCTGCCTCCGCTGCAGCAATGACCGCCTCCTCACTGACTTCACCCAACCGGCTGTAGGCAATATTCTTTGCCACTGTGTCATCAAACAGAGTGACATCCTGGCTCACCAGAGCAATTTGATCCCGCACTGAGGCGAGTGTGCACGCATGAATGTCCTGCCCATCGAGAAGGATTGTGCCACTATCGGGATCATAAAAACGTGGCAGCAGGCTCATCAGGGTGGACTTGCCGCTGCCGGAGCGACCGACCAAGGCTATCATCTCGCCCTCACTGGTATGGAAGGAGATCTCTTTCAGTACCGGCTCCTGACTGCCCGGGTAAGCAAAAAAGACGTTGTGGAACTCCACCTCACCCCGAGTCCGTCCCAGTTTCCGCGACCCGGTATCCTTTTCCGGCGCAGCGTCCAGCAGGGCGAAAATACTTTGCGAGGCGGCAATGCCCTTCTGCAAGGCCGCGTTCACGGAGGTGAGGCGCTTGACCGGCTGCACCAGCATTGACATCGCAGCAATGAACGACATGAAAGCACCCGCGGTAATATTTTCCAGCATCCCCGGCAGCGTGGTGATATAGACAACAACAGAAATTGCCACCGCCACCAGAAACTCAACCAGCGATACGTTGATGATCTTGGTGGCATCGTGCTTCAGGTTCTGACGCCGGTTGTACTCGTTGACCGACTGAAAATGCCGGTTTTCATACGCCTCGCCCCGGAAGATCTTAATTACCCGCTGCCCCTGGATCGCCTCACTGGCCGCACTGCCCACATTACCCATGGATACCTGAAGCCGCCGACTGAGCAGGCGGAAACGCTTGCCGGCGAAACGAACCGTCAGCACTACGATCGGGCCAATAACGGCAAACACCAGCACCAATGGCGCACTCAGGTACAGCATCCAGCCCAGCAGACCGATTATGGTGAGCACATCCCGCACCAGCACATTGATCACCTGGGTGCTGGCGCTGGCCACCTGCTCGACATCGTATATCAGCTTGGAGATCAGCTTGCCTGCCGCGATGGAATCGAAATAGCTGACGGGCTTGTGCAGCATCTGCTGAAACATCTGGCCACGCAGATCGCGAATGACATTGCGCGCTACCCAGCTCATACCAAAAGAAGCGGCAAAACCGGCGACACCCCGCACCACGGCGATACCCAGCAGGGCAAACGGCATAATCCGGATGATATCCGGATCTTTTTCTACGAAGGTACCATCCAGCAGCGGCTTCATCAGGGCGGCGAAACCGGTTTCGGTTGCCGCCGCTATGGCCATGCCGACAAGTGCCAGAAAAAATATCTTTTTATAAACAAAGACATACCGAAGCAGACGACGGTAGGTATCCCAGCCGCTGGCTGAGTCGTGCTGTTCCTGTTCCCGTGGTTTTGACATCCAGTTATCTTACGTCATCCTGAATTCTACAGTTGGGCGGAAGTTGATTACTCTTTGTCGGGTCGCCGGGTGGCAAAAGTAAGGTGGGTAAAATTAAGCTGGCGCGCAGCATCCATGGCCCGGATGACGAACTCGTGAGGCGTCTTTCGATCGGCGCTGATAATCAGCTGCGGTTCCGTAGCACCCGCTGCCGCTTTCTTGATGGCGCGCTTCAAGGTATTCAGCTGCGTGTTGATTACTCCGTGACGATTGATGAAGTAGTGTCCCTGGGCATCGATACTGATCTCGACGACCCGAGGCTTGATTTCCAGCGCCTTGCCGCTGGCCTCGGGCAGTTCGACGGTTACCTCGGATTCACGGGTAAAGGTGGTGGAAACCATAAAGAAGATCAACAGCAGGCACACCACATCAATCAGTGGTGTCAGATTGATCTCCAACTCCTCGTTGCTGCGGTTGGGACGGAGCTTCATCAGGCGGCCTCGCTGGTGCGATCCGGCTCCCGTTCGCCATGAATGACCTCAACCAGCTTGAGAGACTCCTCTTCCATATTCAGCACCAGTTCATCCACCCGGCGGCGGAAAAAACGGTAGAACATCAGGCTGGGGATCGCCACCGACAGCCCGCCTGCCGTGGTAATCAGCGCCTCGGAGATCCCTCCCGCCAGGGAGCCGGGATCACCCACACCCTGGGTGGTAATGGTCGCAAACACCTTGATCATGCCAATCACCGTGCCGAGCAGTCCCAGCAGGGGAGTGATGGAGGCGATAGTACCCAGCGCATTGAGAAACCGCTCCAGACCGGCAACTACCTGACGACCGGTATCCTCGATGGACTCCTTCATGATCTCGCGACTGTGATTCAGATTTAGCAGCCCGGCCGCCAGCACCTTTCCCAGCGGGGAACCATTGCGAATCTCTTCGATTCTTGCTGCGGTTAGCTGCCCGCCGTGATGCCACTGCCGAACCTGATCCACCAGCCCATCCGGCACAATCCGTGTCTTGCGCAAACTCCAGAACCGCTCGCCGACAATAGCTGCGGCGAGAATAGAACACAACACGATCGGCAGCATCAACCAGCCGCCTGCCTGAATAAACTCCAGCACGTTAGATGCCTCTAATTAACTAAAAGAGAAGTCGCACAATGTAACAAAGAGTGCGCCTTGCGGAAAGAGGAAAACTGTCTTTACAGCTGTTTTATCCGCTTTTGCTGCACCTCCAGCTGTTCCAGGGAGTCACGCAGCACCCGGATTCGGGTGCGCTCTTTCTCCACTACCACCGCTGGTGCCCGCTCCACAAACCTTTCATTACCCAGTTTGGCTTCACCACGCTGCAGTTCCTTGCGCAGTTTGTCGATCTCTTTGCCCAACCGGGCCAATTCGGCACCTTTGTCGATAAGGCCCGCCATCGGGATCAGCACTCGCATCTGTCCCACCAGAGCAATGGCAGACTCCGGCACCGGTTCGAATCCCTCTAGCCAGCGGACAGATTCGGTACGCGCCAAGGTGGTGATATAGAGCTCATGGGAGTCCAGCCAAGCCATATCCTGCGCCGAGCCGTTCTGCAGCAGCACCGGCAACGGCTTGCCGGGCGGAATATTCATCTCCCCCCGGATCCGGCGCACCCCGAGGATAAAATCCATCACCCACTGCATTTCGCTCTCCACAGCTGCGTCTATCTTGCTGCAGTCCGCCTCGGGAAAGGGCTGCTGCATGATAGTCTGACCCTGCTTTCCGGCCAGCGGGCCGATCAACTGCCAGATCTCCTCAGTAATGAACGGCATTACCGGATGAACAAGCCGCAACAAGGTTTCCAGTACCCACACCAAGGTGCGGCGGGTACCGCGATGCTGGGCCACAGAGCTGTCCGATGCCTGCAGAACCGGCTTGCACAGCTCCAGATACCAGTCGCAGTACTCGTTCCAGGTGAAGTCATGGATAGCTTGGGCCACGAGGTCGAAACGGTAGTTTTCGATGGCATTCACCACCTGCTGCTCGGTGCGCTGAAGCCGGGAGATAATCCAGCGATCCGTCAACGACAGCACGATATCACCCCCGCTCTGGCCACAATCCTTCCCTTCGGTATTCATCAACACGTAGCGGGCGGCATTCCAGATCTTGTTGCAGAAGTTACGATACCCTTCGGTACGACCGAAGTCGAAGTTGATATCACGCCCGGTGGAGGCCAGCGCCGCGAAGGTGAAACGCAGCGCGTCCGTACCGTAAGCGGGGATTCCGTTGGGAAAATCCTGGCGGGTCTGTTGTTCGACCTTCTGTTTCAGGTGGGGCTGCATCATGCCGGCGGTTCGTTTCTCCACCAGCGGCTCCAGTTCGATGCCGTCGATCAGATCGATGGGATCCAGCACATTACCTTTGGACTTGGACATCTTCTGGCCGTGCGAGTCCCGAATCAGGCCGGTCATGTAGACCTCATGAAACGGCACCTCTCCCCTGAACTTGAGCCCCATCATGATCATCCGCGCCACCCAGAAGAAGATGATGTCGAATCCGGTGACCAGTACGCTGGTGGGATAGTAAGCGTTTACTTCTGGCGTATCCTGCGGCCAGCCCAAGGTGGAGAAGGGCCACAGGGCGGAGGAGAACCAAGTGTCCAGCACATCCTCGTCCTGACGCAGCGCCACTGAACTGTCGAAGCCGTGCCGGTCTCGCACCTCCTGCTCACTGCGGCCCACATAGATATTGCCTTGGTCATCGTACCAAGCCGGGATGCGATGGCCCCACCAGAGCTGGCGCGAGATGCACCAGTCCTCGATATTGCGCATCCATTCGAAATAGGTGTTCTTCCAGTTGTCCGGCACGAAGCGAACCTCGCCACTCTCCACCGCTTCGATGGCCGGCCCGGCCAGTGGCGCCACTTTTACATACCATTGATCAGTAAGAAAAGGTTCGATCGCCGCTCCGGAGCGATCACCGCGGGGAACCATCAGTCGGTGATCTTTCACCTTCTCCAGCAACCCCCGGGCATCAAGATCGGCGGCAATCTGTTTACGCGCCGCGTAACGATCCTGCCCCCGGTAACGCTCCGGAATCAGCCCGGCGTGAGGGGCGCCATCGGCGATGATGCAGGCGCTGCTGTCGAAGATGTTGATCAGCCCGCCGTCGGGCAAGGCCATCATCTCGCTGCTGTCGCGGTGGCGCTGCCAGACGGCGTAGTCGTTGAAGTCGTGGGCCGGGGTGATCTTGACGCAGCCGGTGCCGAACTCCGGGTCCACATAGTCGTCCACGATGATGGGGATGCGGCGGCCGGT
>JAJRUV010000056.1 GCA_024277595.1 Gammaproteobacteria bacterium | reverse complement strand
CTTGGGTTTGCCTGTTCTGCAAAAAAGAAATGCCAGCAACAAACCGGCATTTCCATTGCGCACATCTCCCGTTAACCCGGAAACTGCGGCTGGACGGGTGTGAAGTGCACACTGCAGCACAAGTCACCAAGCAGACCAAAACCAACAGCTTGCATATCAGCACTTAACATAAATATGAGCACGGTCAACCGCGGTTTCCAGGTTTATTTGCCCTTTTTCTTTTTTTCAATCAAATCATGGATAACTGGTGTCAACACCACCTCCATCGCAAAACCCATCTTGCCCCCCGGCACCACTAGGGTATTCGGTCGTGACATGAAGGAACCATCGATCATGCTAAGTAGATAGGGGAAATCCACCCATTTTGGATAACGGAACCGAATCACCACGAAACTTTCGTCCGGGGTAGGGATATCCCGGGCAATAAATGGATTGGAAGTATCCACCGTAGGTACCCGCTGGAAGTTAATATGAGTGCGGGAGAACTGTGGAGTAACGTAGTTCACATAGTCAGGCATACGCCGCAGGATGGTATCCACGATAACCTCCGGCGCATAACCGCGCTGACCATGGTCGCGGAAGATTTTCTGAATCCACTCCAAATTGACGATGGGTACCACACCCACCAACAGATCCACATGTTTGCCCACATCAACATCACCAGCAACCACGCCGCCATGCAGACCCTCATAGAACAGTAAATCCGAGGTATCTGGCTGAATATCTTCCCAGGGAGTAAACTCACCGGGCTTCTGTCCATAAGGTTCCGCCTCTTCATCGCTGTGCAGATAGAAACGGCGTTTGCAGCCGCCTGTCTCAGCGTAGGCTTTGAAGGTCTCCTCCAGCTTGTCGAACAGGTTCGCCTCCGGACCGAAATGGCTTATTGTCTTGCCCTTTTCGGCATACTCCTTGATCACCCGTTTCATCTCGGCGCGGTCATATTTGTGGAAGCTGTCGCCCTCCATCACCAGTGGATTGATACCTTCGCGGTGGAAGATATGCTCAAAGGCGTTTTTTACGGTAGTAGTACCGGCGCCGGAGGAACCGGTCACGGCGATAACTGGATGTTCTACGGACATAATTAATGACTCTCCCGGTTGATTATTATCTGTACCCGAATCCGTGGCGTCAGGTACGACCCAATGCTTGATTGATCTATTCTATAGAAACAGGCGCTGCAAGTCGCGAAAAAAACGATTTTGACATTAACCTGGCAGCAATTATTCACCACACGACTGTATGGATGCAGGAGCAGTTGCCGAGAGAACACTAAGTACGCGAAGGTCACGATTTCAATCCGCAAAATGGTCGGTTCTATCCTGACAAATGGCTGGCATTGAAATTCAGGCAAACCTTGACCGCACATATAATAATCCGTTGCTTTTTTCTTCGTGTTCTTCGTGGTAAATAATTACACCTGATAATATATATGGCTACCAGACTGATGACTATATCTGAAGTACAGGCGGCGGCATTTGCAGGAAAAAACCCTGTTCGGGAAGCGCCTTTACCACCTCGTCACGTTCGACCCTGGCCAGGGTTCGTTCCGGTGTCAACTCCAGCTGCATGACATACTCCCGCCGCCCCAGCGAGGCAAGGAGTATCTCTGGCACCCGTGAAAAGTCGGCCTCCCCATCAGAATCAGAAACAGTGACATACAGATAGGTTTCCGCCTTTTTGCTGCAACGGTAGATAGCGCAATGCATTAAAATCACTTTCTCACTAAAATCTCTGCCTTGCTGGAAATATCTGTGATACTGTCCAGCACGGTTCGCTGAATCGCGGGGTATCTCTCCAGTGTAGCCTTGGTGACGCTGCGGCTCTCCCGCTTGTCAGCCACCCCTTGCTGCACCCACGTTTCGAACGCTATCACCGCTCCATTGAGACGTTTCACCTCCGCACGCAGCTCGGGCACGAACAGGCGGGCAATCATATTCACATGATTCATTGGCGAAGACTCCTCCAGGGGAGGACCGTTCATCAGTTCAGCAGAGCGCAATCGGCGCAACCACTGCTCGACTTCATAGGCCTGTGAAACCAGCTCGGCCAACTGTGTCTGCAACAATCGCCGCTGCTCACGCCGCTCCAGCAAACGGAAAAACACCAGACTGCCCAACCACATGGAGAGAATTGCCGTTACCGCACCGGCAGAGAAGCAGAGGATTTGACTAAAGATAGGTTCTGGCATCACTGACGCTCAAATGTCAAATCCCAAACCCCGTGCCCGAGCCGCTGCCCGCGCTGCTCGAACTTGGTCAACGGCCGGGAGTCCGGTCGGGGAACAAAATTCCCCGAACCGGCAGTATTACGATAGCCGGGCGCACTGCTTAATACTGTCATCATCTGCCGCGCATAATTCTCCCAATCGGTTGCCAGATGAAAGCGTCCGCCGTCACGCAGTTTGGCTCGCACCTGTTGGACAAAATCCGGCTGCACGATGCGCCGTTTGTGATGGCGCTTCTTGGGCCACGGATCAGGAAAATACAACTGCACCACATCCAGCGACTGATCGGGAATATTCTGCCGGAGAACCGAAACGGCATCCTCACAGACGACCCGTACATGGGTTAATTCTGCCATCTCCAATGCATGTAGCAACCGCCCGGCGCCGGGACGGTGCACTTCGATGCCCAGATAGTCATTTTCCGGATGCATCTGCGCCTGCTGCAACAGGGAAACACCATCGCCAAAGCCGATCTCCAGTACGCGAGGGGCCTGTCGGCCAAAAATTTCCGCAAAATCAAACAGCCGCTCACCGGCATCCACCCCGTAACGGGACCAGAGGAAGGTCAGTGCCCGCTGCTGGGAGGGGGTGATCCGCCCTTCCCGGCGCACAAAACTGCGGATCGGGCGACAGTATGGCGCACTTTCCGGTAAACTCGCTATCAAAAGAAGATTCCATTCAAGGGAGAGGATGCACTGGCAAACCGCTTGCGGGGAATACGTCCGGCCAACCACGCCTCCCGGCCGGCCTCTATCGCCTTTTTCATCGCGGAAGCCATCAGTACCGGCTGCCGGGCACCAGCAATCGCTGTATTCATCAGTACCCCGTCACAACCCAGCTCCATCGCCACAGCGGCATCGGATGCCGTACCGACACCGGCATCGACCAGCACCGGCACCTTCAGCTCCTCGACGATAGAGAGGATGTTGCAGGGGTTGCGAATCCCGAGTCCGGAGCCAATCGGCGCGGCCAGCGGCATCACCGCAACGCACCCCATCTGTTCGAAGCGTTTGGCAATAATCAAGTCATCGTTCGTATAAACCATCACCTTGAAACCCTCCTTGATCAGGATCTCCGCCGCCTCGAGGGTTTGTAACACATCCGGAAACAGGGTTTTCTCATCCCCCAACACCTCCAGCTTCACCAAATCATGGCCATCGAGCAACTCCCGGGCCAGACGACAGGTTCGTACCGCATCTTCAGCGGTATAACAACCGGCGGTGTTGGGCAGAACAGTGTATTTTTCCGGAGGAATCGCCTCCAGCAAACTGGGCTCCTCCGGATTCTGTCCGATATTGGAGCGGCGAATGGCCACGGTGACGATTTCGGCGCCACTGGCCTCGGTGGCCTGGCGGGTTTCTTCCAGGTTCTTATATTTACCCGTACCCACCAGCAGGCGGGAGCGGTACTCTACCCCGGCGATAACCAGGGGTTTATCCTCGGGGACAAGCTGTGTGTTCGACATTGTTCAATATATCCTGATAGTTGCTTTCCACAACACTATACCCATCAGCGGCAGATTCAGCCACCGCCAATCGCATGTACGATTTCGAGCCGCGCACCTTCGCCCAAGCGGGTTTCCGCGTAGTCAGTGCGAGGAATGATTTCCCGATCAACCTCGACCGCCAAGCGTTTTCCGGCGAGACCCAGCTGTTCAATCAGCTGACTGACGGTCACATCCGGTTCGATATCGTGCGGTTCACCATTGAGTATGATTTTCATAGTGGGTAAACTGATGTTTGACAATAAAAAGGCCTATTCTACCGCGCGGGTGTAGTTCAATGGTAGAACCTCAGCTTCCCAAGCTGATGGCGTGGGTTCGATTCCCATCACCCGCTCCAGTTTTCCCCATATTTGTACTTATCCGGGATACCTGTTCAATTGATTGGGGGTTGCACATTACCATACTAGTATGAGGGGGCAATAATATAGATGGTCAACATCGATGTTTTCAACGGCGATGCCGATGGCATTTGTGCCCTGCAACAACTACGGCTGCACAAGCCGCTCGAAAGCACGCTGGTTACCGGCGTCAAGCGGGACATTAATCTGCTCAAGCGCGTATCGGCCGGAGCCGGGGACCGGATCACGGTGCTCGACGTTTCACTGGATAAAAACCGCGATGACCTGCGCCGACTGCTGAATGCGGGTGCCGAAATTCATTATTTTGATCATCATTATGCCGGCGATATACCCATCCATCCCCAGCTGACCGCAATGATCGACACCAGCCCGGCGACCTGCACCAGCCTGCTGGTCAACAACACTCTGCAACAGCGCTTTTGCGCCTGGGCGGTGGTGGGTGCATTTGGCGATAACTTCGACACCAGCGCCCGTGAGGCAGCCACAGCCCTCGACCTCGATGAACAACCGCTGGAACAGTTGCGCCAACTTGGCATCTATCTCAACTACAATGGCTATGGCGCAACGACAGGTGACCTGCATTTTCCACCGGATCAACTGTTCCGCAGCCTGCATCCCTATACCGATCCACTGGCATTTATTGAGGAGAGCAAAATCTTCGCCCGCCTGAAACAGGGCTATGAAGAGGACATGGCCAAAGGCCATCTGTTGCGGCCAGAAGCAGAAACCGCGCAGTACGCGATCTACCTGCTGCCAGCCGAACCCTGGGCACGCCGGATCAGCGGGGTACTGGGCAACCATCTTGCCCGGGAGGCGCCACAACGCGCCCATGCCCTGCTCACCCGGTTGCCGGATGGTGGCTATGTGGTCAGTGTGCGCGCACCTCTTGCGATCAAAGAAGGAGCCGATGAGCTGTGCCGCCAGTTCTCCACGGGTGGAGGCCGCAAGGCGGCAGCCGGAATCAATCACCTTCCCGAGCAGCAGGTTGACCTTTTCATCATCAAGTTCAAGGGCATCTACAGCTAACCATGGCCTGGGATGCCTGGTTCACTCTTGCCATCGTGCTGCTCTCTTTCGGGCTGCTGGCATACAAAAGCCATGCACCGGACGTTATTCTGCTCGGAGCACTCACGGCGCTGCTGGTAACCGGCATCCTCACACCCCAGCAGGCGCTGGCCGGTCTTGCCAATGAAGGAATGGTGACTGTCGGCATTCTGTATGTGGTGGTCAGCGGACTGCGCGAAACAGGCGGCATCGCCTGGATTGCCCAGCACCTGCTGGGGCGCCCCAAAACGCTGCCACGAGCCCAGCTCAAGGTGATGGGGCCGGTCGCAGCAATGAGCGCCTTCCTCAATAACACGCCGGTGGTCGCCATATTCATTCCCGCTATCCGTGACTGGGCCAAAAAAAATCGGCTGTCGGTTTCCAAACTGATGATTCCGCTCAGCTATGCCGCCATAGCCGGTGGCACCTGCACACTGATCGGAACCAGCACCAACCTGGTGGTTAACGGTCTGCTCATCGAACAGACCGATCTGCCCAGCCTCGGGATGTTCGAACTCAGCTGGATCGGCGTGCCGCTGGTGGTGCTGGTGATTCTGTTCGTCATATCGACCAGCAAATGGTTGCTGACAGAGCGGATTCCGGTCATCGGGCAGTTTGCTGATGTGCGCGAATATACGGTGGAGATGGTCGTCGAGACCAACAGCCCACTGGTGGGAAAAAGCATCGAGGATGCCGGTCTGCGCCAGTTGCCCGGCCTGTATCTGGTGGAGATTGAGCGCAACGGACAACCCATCACCGCCGTCTCTCCCCATGAACGGCTGCAAAACGGTGACCGGCTGGTGTTTGCCGGTATCGTCGATTCGGTGATCGATCTGCAAAAAATCCGCGGTCTGAAACCGGCCACCAATCAGGTATTCAAGCTCGACTCACCCGATGAAGAACGCACGTTGGTAGAGGCGGTACTGTCAGACAGTTCCCCTCTTGCAGGCAAAAGCGTACGTGAGGGGCAGTTCCGTACCCATTATAACGCGGCGATTATCGCAGTGGCCCGCAACGGCAAAAAAATCCGCGAGAAGATCGGCGACATCGTGCTGCATCCCGGCGATACCCTGCTGCTGGTCTCCCATCCGCGCTTCGTGGAGCAACAGCGCAACTCCCGTGATTTTTTTCTGGTCAGCCGGCTGGACGACTCCCGACCGCCACGCCACGAACGGGCATCCATCGCAGTAGCCATCCTCTGCTTTATGGTAATCAGCGTGGTATCCGGCTGGCTGAGCATCCTCGAGGCAGCACTGCTGGCAGCTGGCACAATGATTGTTGCCCGTTGCACTAGTGCATCAATCGCCCGCAATGCCGTGGACTGGCAGGTGCTGCTGGTGATTGCCGCCTCATTCGGCATCGGCACCGCACTACAGACCACCGGCGCCGCCGCAGCCGTTGCCGATGGACTCATCTCGCTCGCCAACGGCGTTCCCTGGCTGGCGCTGGCGCTGGTTTTCATCGCCACCGCCCTGTTCAGCGCTCTGGCTACCAATAATGCCGCCGCCGTATTGATGTTCCCCATCGCCCTGCTCACCGCACAGCATCTCGAGGTCAGCATTTTGCCATTTGCCATCACCATCATGGTCGCCGCATCAGCAAGCTTTGCTACGCCCATCGGCTACCAGACCAACCTGATGGTATTCGGTGCGGGCGGTTACCGTTTTTCAGACTATATGCGCATCGGCATCCCGCTGACTGTGCTGGTCGGGCTGCTCACTACGCTTTTGGTACCATTGGTCTGGCCGTTTTGACAAATAGGTCGTACACTTCCAGTAATTGTTTTTGAAGGATAACCGGATTTTTATCATGGGAAAGATATTAAAGATAATTGCGTCCCTGCTGGTCGCGCTCATTCTGCTGCTCGTTGTCGCTGCTGTCGCACTACCACTGTTGATCGATCCCAATGACTTCCGTGACGAAATATCTACCCTGGTTGAAAAACAGACCGGTCGCAAACTGCAGATCGACGGCGAGATCGATTTTTCCATTTTCCCCTGGCTGGGGATAGAACTAGGCGCGATGGAGCTCGGCAACGCTCCCGGCTTTGGTGACCAATCCTTTGCCGGTATTGAACGGGCCGATATAAAAATCAAGCTGCTTCCACTACTGCGCAAACAGGTGGAGATAAAAACAATCGTGCTGCATGGCCTGAACGTCAACCTCGCCCGTAACAAATCCGGTAAAACCAATTGGGATGACCTGATCTCCTCCGAACAGGAAGAGGCTCCACTCGAGCTTGCCGAGGAGAAATCATCAGCTACCCTGGACAAACTGGAGGTCAGCGGCATTGAGATTCGCAATGCCCGCCTGAGCTGGGACGACCGGCAAAACGGCGCTCGCTATACAGTACAGAACCTGAATCTGGAAACCGGCGCGCTGCTGCCCGGTCAACCCTTTCCCCTTGAGCTGGAGATGGATGCCGAAGCCAGCCAGCCCGCGGTACGCGCCCACCTGAAATTTGTCAGCAATATCACCTTCGATCTGGAGCGGGAGAGCTATCTTCTTGACACCCCCCGCATCAAACTGAATGCCAAGGGCGATATCATTCCTGGCGGCAACATTGATCTGACCCTCGACGCCAACGCCATCAGTGCTGATCTGAAGCAGCAACTCGCCCGGTTGAAAGGACTGAACCTGTTTGTGGCCGGCGCACGGCTTACCGGTCAGGCTGATGTAAACCAACTACTGGATAAACAAACTATCAGCGGCGCCATCAAGCTGATAATAGAAAAACCCGAGCTGTTACAAGGGTTTCTTGACGAGGATCCGCCTCCGGTCAAACTTGAGGCGCTGAAAGACACCGTACTGACAACGACATTCAATGCCGATATGGGCACCCAACAGCTCAATCTGGGTGATCTGAAACTACAGACACTGGGAACGGAGCTTACAGCTACAGTGACTGGCCAACAGATTATTGACAAACCACGGTTTAACGGCACCCTGAATCTTGGCCAACTGAACCTCCGCCAGCTACTGGAAAAACTGGCTATAGAGCTTCCCGCCACCGCTGATCCGGCGGTACTGCAATCGGTAGCCATGAATCTTGACTTTGCTGCAACCCCTGAAAACGCCGAGATCCCGAAGCTCAACGTAAAACTGGATGACACCACCCTGACTGGCAGCGCCGGAGTGAACAACTTCAGTACACCAGCCATCCGCTTCGATCTGTCCATCGATGGAATTGATGCCGATCGCTATCTGCCACCTCCAGGCAAAGAGCCAGAGCCGGAACTGACCTCGCAACCTGGCACCGGGAAAAATCTGCTGCTGCCTGATTTTGAATTACCGCTGGAACCACTACGGGAACTTAACCTGCAAGGCAAGCTGCAACTGGGTAAACTCAAGATAAGCGGCCTGCATGCTGCAGATATTCTGCTTGCCGTCAAAGCCAAACAGGGGCAGCTCGAGATCAACCCGCTGAGCACGGCTCTCTATGACGGGAAACTCAACACCCGACTGACACTGGACGCCCGGCAGGAACAGGTCAAAATGAAGCTGCAGACCAAACTTGGCGGGCTACAGGCGGGTCCGCTGCTCAAGGATTTGATAGAAGAGGACTATATCTCCGGCAAGGCGGATATCAACCTTGATGTGCATGCGCAGGGCACCACATTTCTGCAGCTGCGCAAGACACTGAACGGCAAGGCCGCTTTCTCGTTCCAGGACGGGGCCGTCAAGGGAATCAACCTGGGTCAGATGCTACGCAAGGGCTATGCCACACTGACCAACCAGGCACGGCCCAAGGAAGACGAGCCGGTCAAGACCGACTTCAGCGAACTGGGTGGTACATTTACCATCGTCAACGGCGTGGTCACCAACAAGGATCTTGGTGCCAAAGCCCCTGCGCTGCGTATTCGAGGTGAGGGAACGGTAAACCTTGTTACCGAGAAAATTGACTACCGTATCAGCACCTCTGTTGTCGGCACAGTTGCCGGACAGGGCGGAGAAAACCTGAATGAACTTAAAGGCTTGACCATCCCGGTACGCATTACCGGCACTTTTGCCAAACCCAAAATCAAAGAAGATTTCACCTCGGCACTCAAGGCCAAAACCCAGGCTGAAATCGATAAAAAGAAAAAAGAGCTAGAAGCTAAACTGAAGACCGAAGAGGCCAAGGCCAAAGCTGAACTGGACAAGAAAAAACAGGAACTGGAGGCCAAAGCCAGAGCCGGGCAGGAAAAAGCGAAGGCCAGACTGGAAGATGAACTGAAGAAAAAAGCGGGAGAGTTGTTCAAATTCTGATGTATTCTATCGCATCAACTCTGGATATCCAATCAGTTATTGAAGAATTTTTGGCAACTTAACCTGAACTCGGGTTAAAGCCTAACATGACAAAATTAAAGCAAGAGAAACTGTGGATACCGTCATTCCGGTATGCTCCTGACCGGAATCTATAGTTCAAGCTACTGGATTCCGGCTAAAATCATGCCGGAATGGCGCGATTTTTAGTTGTGTGTCAGTTTTTAGATGAAATATTGCTTAACCCGAGTTCAGGTTAACTACTCAGCTCACCCCTGAAATCCGTCATTTCTGCGTTAAAAAATGATCATTTACCCGTGTAAACTTGCATTTTTCGCCTTGAACTGACAAATTTCAGGGGCAATCTGAACAGTTACATACTCATTTTCAACTATGCTGAATAGTTACGAATTTTTAACGCAATAATCAGCATGCGGTAACATCGGTTTCTCTCCCTGTGAGGGAGATACAACAACACCCTCTTCCACCAAGGGAGAAGGTTTGTCATCCCCCTGCGAATACCCTGCCAGCTCTCTTCTAAATCTCCTTCTGTTTTTGTTGACATTATGCTTAGACTGTGTCTAAATAAGAGCATCAAGTAAACGTGATATTTCCAGCCATTGAACAATATGGAATTACAGGCATCGTCATAAAAATTACCAATGAAAAGAGGAGGTTTAACATGAAAATAACCCAATATTCAGCACTGCTTGCCACCGTCATTGCCATCCCGGCCATGGCCCAACAGTGGCAGACCCTGCCGGAAACACCGCCTACCCCGAAAGACAATCCAACCACTGCCGCCAAGGTTGCACTGGGGAAAATGCTCTATTTTGATCCCCGTTTCTCATCCACCGGCACAGTATCATGCAACTCCTGCCACAATGTAATGCTGGGTGGTGAAGACAATCGGCCAGTATCGGTTGGCATAAAAGGGCAAAAAGGTGGCCGCAGCGCCCCTACTGTGTGGAATGCTGCCTATCTCTCGGTTCAGTTCTGGGATGGTCGCGAACCGACTCTGGAAGCCCAGGCAAAAGGGCCGGTAACCAATCCCATCGAAATGGGGATGGAAAGCCATGAGGTATTGGTCAAGCAGCGCTTACAGGCAATTACCGGTTACAAACCCCATTTTGAAAAAGCCTTTGGTTCTGGTGACGTGGTAAACATCGACAATTTTGCCAAAGCGATCGCCGCCTACGAACGTACCCTGATCACTCCTGACAGCCCGTACAGCCGCTATGTAAAAGGGGACAAAAAAGCACTGACAACCCAGCAGATTGCCGGAATGGAAAAATTCTCCAAAATTGGTTGTGGCGGATGCCACTCGGGCGGTGCCTTTGCCGGTCCTGAAAAACCGCTGGGAGAGGGGTTTTTCATGAAATTCCCAACCTTTACCACCAGTAATTATGTCAGCAAATACAACCTGGCGGAAGATGGCGGTCGCTTTGAAGCGACCAAAAAGGAAGCGGACAAAAATATGTGGCGCGTTCCCTTGCTGCTCAACATCGCCCTTACCGCCCCCTACTTCCACAACGGCGCGGTACAAACCCTGGACGAGGCGGTACGTGTAATGGCCAAGGTTCAGCTTGACAAGGATTTGAGCGATGGAGATATTGCCGATATTGTCGCCTTCCTGAATAGCCTGACCGGTGAGTTCCCCGAACAAACCATGCCACGGCTCCCTGCCACGCCTGATTCGGTGATTGCCGATATCAACTAGCTGGCTTTTGGCTGTTCCAGCCGGAGCGCCTCCTGCCCGTCGGCAGGAGGCGCTTTTTTTCACTGGATTTTGACTTGTGACGGGGTATTTATCGCGGGCGGCTTTCTGCTACTCCGGAAAAAGAACACGCCAAAATTGTGAAAAACAGAATCTACCGAGTCCCATGGATCACCATAGTTTTACCACGGGCAATAATCAGACCCTGCAGCTCCAGATCTTTCAATACTCGCCCCACCATCTCGCGGGAACACCCTACAATGCGTCCCAACTCCTGTCGGGTAACACGGATCTGCATCCCATCGGGGTGAGTAATGGCATCGGGCTGATGGGCAAGGTCAAGCAATGCTCCCGCTACGCGGCCGGTGACATCAAGAAATGCCAGATTCCCCGCCTTGCGGCTGGTGTCGCGCAAACGCATGGCCATCTGGGAGGCCAGCGCAAACAGAATATCGGGAAATTGAGCTGAAATCTGGCGAAATTTGCTGTAACCAATCTCAGCCACCTCGCAGTCAGTCCGGACCCGCACCCAGGCGCTGCGCTGACTCTCCGGGTCGAACAACCCCATCTCGCCAAAATAATCACCCGGATTCAGATAGGCAAGCACCATCTCATGACCCTCCTCATCCTCGATAAGAACAGAAACCGAGCCCTGGATGATGTAATAAAGCACATCGGAACGATCGCCTTCGCATATGATGGTTCGCTTGGAAGCATAGTGCCGGCGATGGCAGTGGCGCAAAAACTTCTGGATAGTGTCCTGATCAGGTTGTTCCATTGTCATTAGTTTAAATATACGTAACTATTCACAGCATAGTTGAAAATGAGTATGTAACTGTTCAGATTGTCCCTGAAATTCGTCAGTTCAAGACGAAAAATGTAAGTTTACACGGGTAAACGATCATTTTTTAACGCAGAAATGGCGGATTTCAAGAGTGAACTGAATAGTTACAATATACAATGTGTTATAACAATCCCCTCGGGGTTGAGCAACCGGTACGCATGCCGCAACGCCGAACTGGATAGCGCGCACCAGGAGGAAGTATGAAAGCACGAATCAAATGGGTGGAACAGGTTACATTTTTGGGCGAGTCAGAGAGTGGCCACACACTGGTGATGGATGGCGCACCGGAAAGCGGTGGCCGCAATATCGGTATGCGTCCCATGGAGCTATTACTGCTGGGCATGGGGGGATGCACCTCCTTCGATGTTATCCATATCCTGAAAAAAGCCCGCCAACCGGTAACTGATTGTGTTGTAGAGATTAGTGCTGAACGCGCGGAAAAAGTTCCCAAAGTATTCATCCATATTCATGTTCACTTTATCATTAGCGGCTCCGGTCTGAAAGAGAGCCAGGTAAAACGTGCCGTGGAACTCTCCGCCGAAAAATACTGTTCAGCATCCCTGATGCTGGGAAAAACGGCTGAAATCAGTCATGATTACGAGATCAATGAATCATGAACAGACCCGAACCAACAGCAGGTCTACGCCACGTTGCCCTGTATGTGAATCAGTTTGAAGCCTGCGAAAAGTTCTATGCGGAACTGCTGGGGATGCAGGTAGAGTGGCGTCCTGATCCAGACAACGTTTACCTGAGTTCCGGTAACGACAACCTGGCGCTGCACCGCAGCGACAGGAAGTTTTCCGGGCCACAACATCTGGATCACATAGGCTTTATCATCAATACACCGGAACAAGTCACTATCTGGCACGAATTTTTAGCCACCCGTCAGGTGACCATGCACAGCAACGTCAAAAACCACCGGGATGGTGCCCGCAGCTTCTATTGCGAGGATCCGGACGGGAATGTTGTACAGATGATCTACCACCCGCCATTGGCCAGGAAACAGTAGCGAGACGCCACGGGTGGCAAAAAAACTTGACAAAAAACTGAAACTGCATGGTTTCAACAACTTGACCAAAGTGCTGAGCTTTAACATTTATGATATTTGCTACACCCATACACCCGGGCAACGCCGCGCCTATATCGAATACATTGATGAGGAGTACAACGCCGAGCGTCTGACCCGCATTCTTTCCAAAGTTGCACAGATCATTGGCGCCAACATTCTCAATATTGCTCATCAGGACTATGAACCCCAGGGTGCCAGCGTCACCATGCTAATCGCAGAGGAACCCGCTGCCTCCGGCAAATTGTCTAACAGCCCGGCCCCTGGCCCCCTGCCGGACACCGTAGTAGCGCACCTCGACAAGAGCCACCTGACCGTCCACACCTACCCTGAGAGCCATCCCCACAATGGCATCAGCACCTTCCGCGTCGATATCGATGTCTCCACCTGTGGGCTGGTTTCCCCCCTTAAGGCATTGAACTACCTGATTCACAGTTTCGAATCCGATATTGTGATCCTGGATTACCGGGTGCGTGGATTCACCCGCAACACACGGGGAAGAAAGCATTTCATCGATCATAAAATCAGCTCAATCCAAAACTATCTGGCCAAAGACACCAAGGCTCACTATGAAATGATTGATGTCAATGTCTGTCAGGAAAACACCTTTCACACCAAAATGATGCTTAAGGAGTTCGATCTGGACAATTATTTATTTGATACTGATGAAAAAAAACTAACCCGGGCCGAACATAACCGGCTGCATAAACAGATCAAACGAGAGATGCTGGAGATATTCTACGGCCATAACTTGCCTTCAGCATACTAGTACTCCTTCAATAATATAAATTAGGATGTTAAACTAGCTCTTCAATAGACTTGTATAACCTGTTGAGGAGCTTGAAAATGAAAAAGCGCTATGTAGTTCGTTTAACGCGGGAAGAACGTGACCGGCTTGAAG
>JAJRUV010000055.1 GCA_024277595.1 Gammaproteobacteria bacterium | reverse complement strand
TTTCGGCATTTTCCGGATGGGTGCGCCACAGCATTGAGAAGCGGGTCTCTGTCTGCGCAAACTCCTTGTACGGAATGCTTGGTTTTTTGGAGTCGAGTTGCAGCGGATTTTTACCCTGTTCAGCACGCCGTGGATCGTAGCGAAGCAGGGGTACGTGCCCGCTGTTAACCGCCAACTCCTGTTGTCTCAGGTTATGTGACAGATCCACACCATGCGCAATGCACGGGCTATAGGCGATGATCAGCGACGGCCCATCGTAGGATTCCGCCTCAATAAATGTACGCAGCGTCTGCATGTCCTTGGCACCGAAGGCGACATGGCCGACATAAACATGCTCATAAGCCATGGCGATCATCGAAAGGTCTTTTTTTGGTGACGACTTGCCACCTGAGGCGAATTTAGCCACTGCTCCGATCGGCGTGGCTTTGGACATCTGGCCACCGGTATTCGAATAAACCTCAGTATCGAGTACCAGAATGTTTACGTTGCGACCACTGGACATGGCGTGATCGAGACCGCCAAAGCCGATATCGTAAGCCCAGCCATCCCCGCCGATAATCCAGACACTCTTTTTAACCAGATAATCAGCTACTGATTCGAGGTTACGTGCAGGCTCGCTGTCGATTGCGGCGAGTTTCTTTTTCACGACTTCGATGCGGCGACGCTGCTCGTATATTCCCGGCTCATCAGACTGGTCGGCATTCAGGATGGCCGTGATCAGTTCTGCGTCGATGTTCAGGCCGGAATCCTGCAACAGCTGCCTGGCACTTTCCTGATGGGCATCAATGGCGAGCCGGAAACCCAGCCCGAACTCAGCATTGTCTTCGAACAGCGAGTTAGACCACGCAGGCCCACGCCCCTCTGCGTTTTTGGAATAGGGGGTGGTAGGCAGGTTGCCGCCGTAGATTGAGGAGCAGCCGGTGGCATTGGCAATCATCATGCGGTCGCCAAAGAGCTGGGTAGCCAGCTTGATATACGGAGTCTCACCACAGCCTACACAGGCGCCGGAAAACTCAAACAGCGGCTCGGCCAGCATCGCCCCCTTCATACCATTCCAGCGAATCTGGCTACGGTCATATTCGGGCAGATCAAGGAAGAAGTCCCAGTTCTCACGCTCCTGTTCCCTGAGTGGCGGTTGCGGTACCATGTTCAGTGCCTTGTGGCTGGCATTGCTCTTATCCCTGACCGGGCAGACCTCCACGCAGAGGCCGCAGCCGGTACAATCCTCGGGCGCAACCTGATAGCTGATATGGTTTCCCTTCTCGAACTCGCGCCCCTTGACCGGAACATGCTTGAAGCTCGCAGGTGCATCCTTCGCCAGCTCTTCTTTGAACACCTTGGAGCGGATGGCCGTGTGCGGACAGACAAATGGGCATTTGCCACAGTGAATGCAGATATCCTCATCCCAGACCGGAATCTCCAGCGCAAGATTACGCTTCTCAAATGCCGCTGTTCCCAGTGGCCAGGTACCATCGTCAGGAACAGAGCTGACCGGAATCGCATCACCGCGACCGGCAATAAGCTCACCGGTAAGCCGTTTCACAAAATCGGGAGCATCATCTGCAACCGGCGCAACCATCACCGATTTACTGGTGGCCGCATCCGGGATATCCACCCGGTGAAGATGTGTCAGTGCCGCATCAATGGCGGTAAAGTTGCGCTCAACAATCTTTGCTCCCTTACGCCCATAGGTTTTCTCGACTGCCTCTTTGATTTTGGCAATCGCGACACTCTTTTCAAGTACACCGGAAATAGTGAAAAAGCAGGTCTGCATCACTGTGTTGATACGCCGGCCCATACCGGACTCACTGGCTACGCGGTAGGCGTCAATCACATAAAACTGCAATTTTTTGTCAATAATCTGTTGCTGCATTGCGGTGGTCAGGTCATCCCATACCACATCGGCTCCCTGCGGTGAGTTGAGCAGGAATACTGCACCTTCAGCTGCATGGGCAAGCATGTCATAGCGCTCCAGAAACATCGGCTGGTGGCAGGCAATAAAATGTGCCTCGTCATCGCCGATCAGGTAGCTGGAACGGATGGGATCGGGGCCAAAACGCAGATGTGAAATCGTTACCGCGCCTGCCTTTTTCGAGTCATAGACAAAATAGCCCTGTGCATAGAGATCGGTGCCCTCGCCAATGATCTTGATTGAGTTCTTGTTGGCCGAGACTGTACCGTCTGACCCCAGTCCGTAAAACATGCAGCGGCTGACATTCGCCGTGGCATCAACACGGAACGTCGCGTCCCAGTCAAGACTGGTCTGCGTGAGATCGTCATGGATACCGATGGTGAAATGATTTTTTGGCACATCTTTTTCCAATTCATCCAGCACCGCTTTGATCATGCCCGGCGTAAACTCTTTGGAGGAGAGACCGTAGCGGCCGCCAATTACGCGCGGCATGGCTTCAAAACGCTCCCCTCCACTACTGGCATACTCAGCCAGTGCGGTCACAACATCCTTATAGAGTGGTTCACCATCCGAACCGGGCTCCTTGGTACGATCAAGCACGGCGATTTTTTTCACCGTGGCAGGCATCGCATCGATCATCTGCCTGGCCGAGAACGGGCGGTAGAGGCGTACCTTGAGCACCCCCACTTTTTCGTTGTGGGTGACCAGATGATCAACAGTTTCCACCGCCGCTTCCGCACCCGAACCCATCAACACCAGCAGTCGTTCGGCATCGGGTGCGCCCCGGTATTCGAACAGGTGATACTGTCTGCCGGTCAGTTCAGCAAATTTATCAAAACAGGTCTGCACAATGTCCGGCAACGCCTCATAGTAGGGGTTTACCGATTCACGGGCCTGAAAATAGAGATCAGGATTCTGGCTGGTACCACGAATCACCGGTGCATCGGGAGTCAGGGCACGCCCACGATGCTCCCGGATCAGCTTTTCGGGAAGCATCTCCCGCAAGATAGTGTCAGATGGAACTTCGGCCTCATTCATCTCGTGTGAGGTACGGAAGCCATCGAAGAAATGTATCAAAGGCAGGCGGGACTGCAGTGTTACCGACTGGGCGATCAGGGCGAAATCCATCACCTCCTGCACCGAGTTGGAGCAG
>JAJRUV010000054.1 GCA_024277595.1 Gammaproteobacteria bacterium | reverse complement strand
CCCTTCGGGCGCTCCTGTGGTGTCCCGCTGCGGCGTTGCAGTGTTTGACAAGGGCGACAGCCATTGCCTGCACACTGCGCCTTGCTGCGAAACACCACAGGAACGCTGTATCCTGATTTATCACCTTGACGGAGTACTAGAGGGAGAAGGGATAAAGCAAGTGCGCAACAAACACCAGTGTATATTTATACAAACCGGCGTGAAAATCCCAATAACTGATTGATTTCCCCCGGGCTATATAAATTAAGACAAGAACCCAATGTGGCTGATCTGAGCGAGCCTGCGCTTGCCTTCCTGATTACCTGTCAATCGTTGCCTAACAGGCTGTTGAAAAAGCCTCATGCGGCACGATCCGGCATTGGAATCCGGCTCAAAGTGCTTATTTACTCCATGTAAACTGCGCTTTTTCGCCGGATTCCGCCTTGTCTCGCACTCGCCCGAGGCTTTTTCAACAGTCTGCTAAGTATTCACATCTGTTTTATCCCCTCACCCCAACCCTTTCCCGGAGGAGAGGGGGTTACGATGCAAATATTTTTACACCGATTAATAACAGGTTAATTGATTCAGCCTGCTACAAATCCTGCAGAACTCATCTATAACCCAAACTACCTGGAAATGCAGTTTGGGTATATAGTTTCTATATGACCGGTTGTCATCATCCAAGGAAAAAAACATGGCTGTAAAGCGGTTCAGGTGGTTTGCTGTTTTCCTGGTTGTAGCGATTGCTGCTGTTGTGTTCACTGTCTGGTTGAGTTATAGCAAACCGGTCAAGGTGGCGGTCAGAACGATTGAAAACGGTCTGGTACAGGACACGGTGGCCAATACCCGAGCGGGTACCGTCAAGGCGTGCCATCGCGCCGGTCTCTCTCCGCCCATTGGCGGGCAGGTTGCTCGCCTGCCAGTGAAAGAGGGGGAACAGGTGGTCAAGGGACAGGTGCTGATGGAGTTCTGGAACGAGGATCGGGTTGCTGAGGTGTCGCTGGCCCGCAGCGAAGTCACAGCCGCCCGGGCGCGTGCCCGGCAGGCCTGTGTGATGGCAGAGGTGGCTGAGCGGGAGGCGCAGCGCCTGCGCAGACTGCGTAAGTCGGAGCTGGTTTCCGAGGAGGTAACTGACAAGGCTGATGGCGATGTGCGCGCCCAGCGGGCAGCTTGCCGGGCGGTACAGGCCACGGCCGAAGTCAGTCAGGCACGGTTGGAGGTGGCGCGGGCGATACTGGAGCGCACCCGCCTTACCGCGCCCTTTGCCGGTATCGTGGCGGAGGTAAACGGCGAACTGGGTGAATTTGTAACCCCATCACCGGTGGGTATTCCTACACCGCCGGCAGTGGATCTGGTGGACATCAGCTGTCTGTACGTCTCGGCCCCCATCGATGAGGTCGATGCGCCGCAGATCCGGGTGGGGATGGCCGCGAATGTTGCTCTCGATGCCTTCCCCGACAAGCGCTTCACGGGCAAGGTTCGCCGGATTGCTCCTTATGTGCTGGATGTGGAAAAACAGGCGCGTACTGTGGATGTCGAGGTAGAGTTTATTCGTCCAGACGAGATTCAAAATCTGCTGCCCGGCTACAGTGCCGATATCGAGGTGATCCTGGTGCAACGGGAGAGTGTATTACGCATTCCTACTGAGGCGATTCTTGAGGGGAACAAGGTGCTGCTGCTCAGTACGGATGGCGTGCTGCGGGAGCGCTCTGTCGAGACCGGCCTGAGCAACTGGTCCTGGACCGAGGCCACTGGCGGATTGCAAGCCGGAGATGAAGTGGTGGTTTCGCCGGATCGGGAAGGCGTGGTGGATGGAGCCAGGGCCGAGCGGGAGGAAGATCATCCAGGATGATTGAACTCTCCGATATCCACCGCGATTTCCAGGTAGGCGATCAAAAAGTCCATGCCCTGGATGGTGTGAGCCTGACCATCGGTGCAGGTGAATATCTCTCCATAATGGGGCCATCCGGCTCCGGCAAATCGACTCTGCTCAACCTGATCGGTCTGCTGGATCGGCCTACTTCCGGCGTCTACCGGCTGGACGGTCAGGATGTCACCGCGCTGAGTGACCGGCAGCAGGCCGAGGTGCGTAACCAGCGCATCGGCTTCGTATTCCAGGCCTTTCATCTGGTGCCGCGGTTGACGGCGGCGGAGAACGTGGAGCTGCCACTGATTCTGGCAGGTGTCCCGCCAGTGCAACGCGGGCAGCGAGTGGAGCAGGCGCTGGCGGCAATGAGTCTCTCTGATCGCAGTCGCCACAAACCGGAGCAGCTCTCCGGCGGGCAGCGTCAGCGGGTTGCCATCGCCCGTGCTACGGTAATGCAACCGACTGTGCTGATGGCCGATGAGCCCACCGGCAATCTTGATCACAAGTCGGGGCAGGATGTGGTGCGAATCCTGGAGCAGCTCAGCAGCAACGGCATCACCCTGATCGTGGTTACCCACGATGGAGAAATAGGGCGGCGCGCCCGGCGTCAGCTGCACATGCTGGATGGTCGTCTGGAGAGTGATAGTGGCACTGGCAACGCGTGATATTGTCCGCTTCGGCTGGGGCGCGCTGCGAGGCTATCCGGCACGGGCTACCCTGATGCTGATCGCGATGGCGATCGGAGTAGGGGCCGTGGTGGTACTCACCTCGCTGGGGGAGGGCGCACGCCGCTATGTCAGTGGCGAGTTCGCTTCGCTCGGCACCAACCTGGTCATCGTCATCCCGGGCCGATCCGAAACCGCCGGGATCAGCCCCACCACGCTGATGGGGGAGACGCCGCGCCCCCTCACCCTGCAGGACGCCCTGGCGCTGAAGCGCAGCTACAGTGTGCACCGCATCGCTCCGCTCAATATCGGCTCCGCCAAAGTGAACTGGCAGGGGCGATCCCGTGATGTGGTGATCTTGGGCTCCAGCTCCGAGTTGCTTGACCTGCGTCACTGGAGCATGGCACAGGGACATTTTCTGCCCCCTGTCGATCTGGAGCGTGCTGTACCGGTAGCGGTGATCGGCAAAAAAATTCGTGATGAGCTGTTTGGTGCGCGGCGAGCCATCGGGGAATGGCTACGCATCGGTGATCGCCGCTTTCGTGTCATTGGCGTACTGGCTACCGCCGGGCGTTCGATGGGAACTGATGTAGACGAGGTTGTCATTATTCCGGTGGCCTCAGCCCAGCAGCTGTTCAACACTGAATCCCTGTTCCGCATCTTGGTGGAGGCCAGCAGCCGTGCCGCCATCGGACCGGTGAAACAGTATGCCATCGACACCCTGCAGGAGCGCCACCAAGGCAAGAAAGATGTGACGGTGATTACCCAGGATGCGGTACTTGCCACCTTCGACCGAATTCTCGGTGCCCTGACCTATGCGGTGGGCGGTATCGCCGCCATCAGTCTGGCGGTGGCTGGCATACTGATTATGAACGTCATGCTGGTGGCGGTCTCCCAGCGCACCGCCGAGATTGGTCTGCTTAAGGCGTTGGGGGCTACCCCGCGGCAGATCGTGGTGCTGATACTGGCCGAGGCGATGCTGCTTTCTGTCCTGGGCGCCGGCACCGGGCTGCTGCTGGGCGAGCTGGGCAGCCTGCTGATTCGCCATCTGTTCCCCATCCTGCCCGCCTACGCACCGCTGTGGGCAGTGGCCATGGCGCTGCTGGTTGCACTGTTCGCCGGGTTACTGTTCAGCCTGCTGCCGGCGCGGCGGGCGGCGAGACTCGATCCGGTGCTGGCGTTGTCGGGGCGCTAGCCCGAATTTCTCACCGGGTGGACCCGATATTCAAAAAATAGCGATGTATTTCAAGATGTTGTGTTGACATGAATCTGATGATCTTGCTAGCAGTCCGCCCTGTTCCGTTTTTGGAACAATCCGGCTTCGCACTCTCGCCGATCTCCCTTGAATCATGGAACATCGGCGGGCGATCGACCAGATTGCTTTGCCGGATTGCTCCAAACCCCGGAATCCCGGCGAGAACTGTGGGCTAGTCATGTTTTTCCGGGATTTCCTCCATCTCACGATCGACTCGCTGACTGCACATCGGCTGCGCACTTTTCTCACCACCCTGGGGATTGCGGTCGGGATCGCCGCCGTGGTGCTGCTGACCTCCATCGGAGAGGGGTTGCGGCAATTCATGCTGTCCGAGTTCACCCAGTTCGGCACCAACCTGGTGGCAATCAATCCGGGGCGGGCCACCACTGCCGGTACCAGCATGGGGATCTTCGGCACCGAGCGGCCGCTGACCATTGAGGATGCCGAAGCACTGAAACGGCTACCTTACGTGCGGGCAGTGGTGCCATTCGTGCAGGGAAATGCCGAGGTGGAGGCCGGCAACCGTCATCGCCGCACCACCATTTTCGGTGCGGGAACCCAGTTGCCCGAGGCGTTCAGCATGGCGGTGGGGCTGGGGCATTTTCTGCCGGACGACAACCCTGTGACACCACGCGCCTTCGCGGTGCTGGGCAGCAAGATGCGCCACGAGCTGTTTGGTAAAGCCAACCCGCTGGGACAGCGTATTACCATCAGTGGTAGCCGTTACCGGGTAATCGGCGTGATGGAGTCCAAGGGCACCGTGCTGGGTTTTGACCTCGACGATACGGTCTATATTCCCGCAGCCAGGGCGTTGAGTCTGTTTAACCGCGACAGCCTGTTCGAGATCGATGTGTTGTATGACGAACAGACTCCGGTGGACAGGGTGGTGCAGGGGATCAATCGAACCCTGGAGGAGCGCCACGGCCGGGAGGATTTCACCATTACCACCCAGCAGCAGATGCTGGACGTACTGGGTTCTATATTGAATGTGCTGACGGTTTCCGTGGCGGCGATCGGCGGCATCTCCTTGCTGGTGGGTGCTATCGGTATCGTTACCATCATGACCATAGCCGTCAATGAGCGGAGCAGTGAAATTGGCCTGCTGAGAGCCCTGGGGGCAAGGCAGTCGCAGGTGCTGGGTCTGTTCCTCGGTGAGGCGGTGGCGGTCGCTGCCATCGGCGGTCTGAGCGGTCTGGTTCTGGGTATGGGAACAGCGTGGCTGCTGCATCTTGCCCTGCCGGCACTACCGGTTCACACGCCACTCAGCTATGTGGTGATGGCGGAGGTGATTGCCGTTACCATCGGCCTGGTTGCCGGCGTACTTCCTGCCAGAAGGGCAGCACAGCTGGATCCGGTGGAGGCACTACGCGCGGAGTAGCGGCAGCAAATACAGATACAGGTTAAACTGTTCTCCCATGAGCCGAAAATTTTTTCCAATGCTGGCAACCAGTATGGGGCTGTTTCTTCACTTGCTACTGCTCTGGTCGGGCGTATTTGAACCGGATGAAGGTCTCTCGCTTCCCCTGTTGACGCTGCTTTTTATCGCCGAGTTTGGTCTGTTCGTAACCATCGCCGGCGTCATCGCGGGAGGCATGGCACTGTCTAAGCAGGGCTTTGGAATCACGCTGGTGGCTGTGGTGCTCAGCTGCACCCTTTTCGCTGCCGGTTTTGTTATTGTGGGATGGGGGCTGTGGAAACTGATAGCCTGATCCCTTTATCCGGTTACACTCGCTCGTGGCGTACTGGAGGAGTAAATCATGTTCTGGAATATATTCATGCACGCCCTTATCGGTTTGCTGGGGCCTGCTTTTTTTACCTTGACTGCACAAGGGGTTGGTTTGGCTATTGTGGTCGTCTGTTGCACCCAGGCTGTCGATCTGCCACGCATCAAGCGTGAAATGCTGCAGGAGATCGAGGCACTGCCTAGCAAAGAGCGTAAAGCCGCTACGGAAGAGTTCAATGCCGGTCTCAAGCTGACACTGGCGAAGATTTTTGCCAGGAATGTGGCGATCTATTCGGCGCTTGTGTTGATTGCCGCAGAGATTTCCAGGGTGACTAACTGGATATAACAAATCTATTCGGGAATAAAGTGTAATGGGGAACTCACTGTTTGATCAACTCAAAAAATCCGGGCTTGTCGATGAGCGGCGAGCCAAAAAGGTCAAAAAGGAAAAATATAACAAAAACAAACAGCAACGCAAATTTAACGCGGTTGATCAGGGTAAGTTGCTGGCTCGGCAGGCACAGGCAGAAAAAGTAGAGCGTGCCCGGCAGCTTAATCAGCAGCGCAAGGAGGCGGCGGATCGCAAGGCGGTTGCAGCACAGGTAAAACAACTGATCGAGACAAACCGGATTACCGATCACGATGGTGATATCGCCTACCGGTTTACCGATGCCAATGTGGTCAGACAGATCCATGTTACCGCCAGATTTCAGCAGCAGCTCAGCCGGGGTCGGCTGGCCATCGTCCGATTGGGTGAAGGGTATGAACTGGTGCCGTCCTCCGTTGCGGAAAAAATTTCCGAGCGTGATGCAACCTGTGTGGTTCTCTGTAATACAGACGGGGCGGAGAGCAAACCAGAGAAGGATGATCCCTACGCCGACTATCCGATCCCTGATGATCTGACCTGGTAGGCGGCTGATGGATATTTCCCGGATCATCGAACAGTTGCCGGAAGAAGTGCACGCACTGCTGCGGGATCGCTGGGACAGCTGGCGGCAGGCGTGCGCTGCGCAGGAGTTGTCTCTACCATCGAATGAGGTGCTGGCCACGCTGCCGCAGGTGTGGTTCTACAGTGAGTTTGTCGCGCACAACTGTATTCGGGAGCCGCAGCTGCTGGACGAATTGACCAGCAGCGGGGATCTGGAACAGGCCTACTTGGCACAGGGTTATGCCGACCGCCTGCATTGCTTCCTCGAGGGTGTGACCGATGAGTCGTCGTTGATCTCCCGACTGCGCCATTTTCGCCGCCGGGAGATGGTACGCATCGCCTGGCGGGATCTGGCGGGCTGGGCGGAGCTGGAGGAGACCTTATACGAACTTTCCTGGCTTGCTGACGCCTGTATTGAGCGCAGTCTGGCGCTGCTGCATCAGTGGTTGCGCACTGAGCTGGGGACTCCCTGCAACCCCACCGGTGAACCCCAGTCCCTGGTGGTTCTTGGAATGGGCAAGCTGGGCGCCCACGAACTGAATTTCTCCTCTGATATCGATCTGGTTTTTGCCTATCCTGAAGCCGGGGAAACCGTCGGTGGCGAGCGGACGATCAGCAATGAGCGCTATTTTTCACGTCTCGGGCAGGCATTGATTCGAGTGTTGAACGAGCCAACAGCGGAGGGGTTCGTGTTCCGCGTCGATATGCGGTTGCGTCCGTTTGGCGACAGTAGTCCGCTGGTCTCCAGTTTTGATGAGCTGGAGAACTACTACCAGATTCACGGCCGGGAGTGGGAGCGCTACGCCATGATCAAGGCGCGGGTAGTGGCCGGTGATGCCGGGACAGGGGAGCAGTTGATGATACTGCTGCGTCCGTTCGTCTATCGCCGCTATCTGGATTATGGCGCGTTCTCATCCCTGCGCGGGATGAAGCGGCTGATCGAGAGTGAGGTACGCCGCAAGGGGATGGAAAGCAATATCAAGCTCGGCGCCGGAGGAATCCGGGAGATAGAGTTTGTCGGCCAGGCTTTCCAGCTGATTCGCGGTGGGCGGGAGCCAGCTTTGCAGGAGCGCCGGATCCTCATCGTGTTGCAGCTGCTGCAACAGGAAAATCTGCTGCCGCAATATGTGGTGCAACAGTTGACCGATGCCTACCGGTTTCTGCGCCGCAGCGAGCATCGACTGCAAGAATACAGAGATCAACAGACCCACAAGCTGCCGGAAGATGCCGCCGGGCGTCTGCGGCTGGCGCTCAGCATGGGATTTTCGGGTTGGGAGCTGTTCAAGGCGGAACTGGATGCACACCGAAACCATGTTCAGGAGCATTTCGAACAGGTCTTTGCTGCCCCGCAAACCCGCCATGCCGAGAGTGATGAACTGGAGTTGAGCGCTGTATGGCAGCAGGAGCTGGAGCCGGATTCAGCCCGGCAGGCACTGCACGCCGCCGGATACGAGCGGCCGGAAGCCGTATTGGAACAACTCGACTCCATATATCGTGGTCGCCGCTACCAGACCCTCAGTGACAACGGCAAGCGGCTCATGGATCGGTTGATGCCGCTGCTGCTGGGAGTGGCCGGGCAGACTGAATACGCCGAAGTAGCGTTGAACCGGGCGCTACAGTTACTGGAGCAGATCCTGCAGCGCAGCGCCTATCTGGCGCTGCTGGTAGAGAACCCGATGGCGCTGTCGCAGCTGCTCAAACTGTGTGCCGCCAGTCCCTGGATCACCCGCCAGTTGACTCGTTATCCGGTGTTGCTGGATGAGCTGCTGGATCCACGCATGCTTTATTCCCCGCCTGGCCGGGAAGATCTGGAGGCGGAGCTGCAGCAGCGTCTGCTACCAGTGGCACAGGATGATCTGTAACGCCAGATGGAGCTGTTGCGCCATTTCCGCCACACCAATGTGCTGCGAGTAGCGGCGGCGGATGTAGCGGAGGCCATCCCGCTGATGGTGGTCAGCGACCATCTAACCGATATTGCCGAGGTAGTGCTGGAGCGGACTCTGGATCTGGCATGGAATCATCTGCTGGAACGGCACGGAGCACCGGTTGGTAGCGGAGATGAGAAGGGGTTTGCCATCATCGCTTACGGCAAGCTGGGTGGCATCGAGTTGAGCTACGGTTCAGATCTGGATCTGGTGTTCATCCATGCTGGTGAAGCCGGGGATACAGAAGGCCCCAGACCGGTGGCAAGTGCGGTTTTCTATGCACGCCTGGCGCAACGTATCATTCATATTCTTGCCACACAAACAGCGGCTGGAATGCTGTATGAAGTGGATACCCGTCTGCGCCCGAGTGGCGCTTCCGGCCTGATGGTGAGCAGTTTCGAGGCCTTTGCCGGATACCAGCAGGAGAAAGCGTGGACCTGGGAGCATCAAGCGCTGGCGCGAGCGCGAATTGTCGCGGGCAGCGCCTCGCTGGGGCAGGAGTTTTCCCGCCTGCGGCGGCAGGTTCTATCCCGTTCGCGGAGTCGGGAGGCGCTGCGCAGAGAGGTGGCGGAGATGCGCGGTAAAATGATCGAGAGCCACACCGGCAGGGATAAGAATCTGTTCTACCTGAAACGGGATCCCGGAGGTATCACTGACATTGAATTTATGGTGCAATATGCGGTACTTGCCCGGGCGCATCAACATCCGGAATTGCTTGATTACACCGACAATATCCGTGTTCTTGCATGCCTGACCCAGGCAGGTTTTCTGAGCGGGGAGGAAGCCGGGCTGCTGGGCGATGCCTACCGGGCTTACCGGGCGCGCCTGCACCAGCTGGTGCTGCAGGAGGCTGCCCCGGCCGTCACCGCCGGAGAGTTCGAGATCTACCGGACGGGAGTAAGCCGTTTGTGGAAAAAATTGATTGAGTAATTACCGGAATAGATGCTGGAGCAATCCAAACCGTTACGGATATACCCAAACTACCTGGAAATGCAGTTTTTTGAGTCTGACTGAAGCCGCAAGACAAAACGCAGTTCGCAGAGAATGGCTTGCCCTTTTCAAGGACTGCAACGCAACATTGCGGTTTCAGACGGACTCAAAAAACTGCATTTCCAGGTAGTTTGGGTATAAACACTGAATAATCGCAATTCATCAATAACCGGATGGGAAAGGAGTAGAACATATGTCGATGGCTGATCGCGATGGTGTTATCTGGCTGGATGGGGAGATGGTTCCCTGGCGCGAGGCCAAAGTGCATGTATTGACCCACACGCTGCATTACGGAATGGGTGTATTCGAGGGTGTGCGCGCCTACCGGGGGGACAAGGGCACCGCCATCTTCCGGCTGCAGGATCATACCGATCGCCTGTTCCGCTCCGCACATATCCTGGGCATGAAAATCCCCTACGACAAAGAGACCATCAACAGCGCCATCTGCGCAGCAGTACATGACAACGATCTGTGCTCTGCCTATATTCGCCCCATGTGTTTCTATGGTTCCGAGGGGATCGGAATCCGGGCAGACAACCTCAGGGTGCATGTCATGGTTGCCGCCTGGGACTGGGGAAAATATCTCGGCGAGGAGAGCATGGAGCGGGGCATCCGCATCAAGACCTCCTCGTTCACCCGCCACCATGTCAACATCACCATGTGCAAGGCCAAGGCCAATGGCAACTACATGAACTCCATCCTGGCTCTGCAGGAGGCGCTCTCTTGTGGTTATGACGAGGCGCTGCTGCTGGATCCGGAAGGATATGTGGCGGAAGGGAGCGGGGAAAATATCTTTATCGTACGCAACGGGGTCATCTACTCCCCGGATCTGACCTCCGCGCTGGAGGGGATCACCCGGGAGACCATCTGCACCCTGGCGGTCGAGCTCGGCATGCCGGTTCATGAAAAACGGATCACCCGCGATGAAGTCTATGTGGCGGATGAAGCATTCTTCACCGGTACTGCCGCCGAAGTGACCCCGATCCGCGAGCTCGACAACCGCACGATTGGTAACGGACGACGCGGTCCGATAACCGAGCAGCTGCAAACACTCTATTTCGACGTGGTGCATGGTCGCCGCAAGCAGAACGCCGACTGGCTGACACTGGTGTAACCTTTGACGGAAAAAGCGGTATTCATCGATCGCGATGGGGTGATCAACAAGGAGAAAGAGTACCTGCACCGCATCGAGGATTTCGAGTTTATCGACGGAGCGTTCGATGCCTGCCGATTGTTCGGTAAACAGGGTTACCGGATTATCGTGGTCACCAACCAATCGGGGATTGGGCGGGGTTACTACAGTGAGCGGGAGTACACCCGGCTTACCGAGTGGATGGTAGTGCAGTTTTCCGCACGCGGGATCACTATTGCCGATGTGCTTTATTGCCCGCATCACCCTCAGTGGGGATTGGGTGAATACCGGGTGGCGTGTGACTGCCGCAAACCGGAACCCGGCATGCTGCTGGCGGCGGCGCAAAAACACAGGCTCGATCTGTCACAATCCTTGATGTTTGGCGACAAGGAGGCAGATATTCAGGCCGGTCATGCAGCCAGTGTAGCAACGACCGTTCTGGTGCGCTCCGGGCATCCGGTCGATGAACGTGCCACACAGGCCGAATATATTATCGACAGCCTGGGAGAACTTGACGCAGTGCGGCAAATCATCATGAATTCCAAAGTTAAACAGGAGACCAGATAATGTCTGAAAAAACAAGCAAGGTAACACCGCAACAGCACAAGGTATCACGTAGCGACCTACCGCTGGTCTGCCCCAATAACTTGACAGGTCAAGGGACTGCCCATCCCAGGGTTGTACTGACATTCGAGGACGGTCGGGCCGTCTGCCCCTATTGCGGGACGGAGTATTTTCTTAAAAGTTGAGCAAATGGCTACATATGACTTCCCGGTATGCACCTGCGCCAGCTCAGTATTAGCGCGTTGCTAATTTACTATGGTTTTGTGCCAGAGTTAGGTTTTTGTGGCTCTATGTGAAATTATGCGGAGATTGGTATGGTTGTCAAACAGCATCCAATTTTGACCAGGTATCAGCGTGCAAATTTGACCACATTATGACGCCTGATTTCGGTGTTCGAAGCGGTAGGATTCGTTGCCGGTTTCGATGATGTCACAGTGGTGGGTGATGCGGTTGAGCATGGCGGTGGTCATTTTGGCATCGGTAAATACCTACACCCATTCTAAGAATTTACACCTCTATGCAAGACAGGTAACCCTCTTTTTTTCAAAAGTGCCGTTTCACACAGTCTACTCAACTCAAGCGCGATGCGGGATAATTTCAACACTCTCTGGGAGTCTGTCGGATTTAACGACCGCATTCCTGTAGAACAGGTTCATCGTACCAAGAAGAGAACGACGTCACCATGTCAGGCAAATTCCAGCCGATCAATCGAGATACCGCGTACCTGTTGCCGCCCTCACTACAAGACTGGCTACCGGAGAAACATCTGGCCCGTTTCATAGTCGATATTGTGGATCAGCTTGACCTGAGTAAACTGGTGAAGCGTT
>JAJRUV010000053.1 GCA_024277595.1 Gammaproteobacteria bacterium | reverse complement strand
GGATGGAAAGGTTTGGAGCCTCGACCCGAGTACGCCGCTGACAGGTGACTCAGCTCCAGCTGCTCCACGATATCCACCACAAATCGCGCCAGATGGTCGTCCGGTAGATAATCCTGCACGCTCGGTGGAAAAATACAGGGGGTGTCTCGGTCGACAGGAATAAATTTAACAGCCATCTTGCTTCCCTTTGGGTGGCCTTTCGGGGTACCGTTATTTTACCGGATTACAAACGGAAAGTCCGGCAGACTCCTAGCGGCGCTCCTTGCCAAACCAGCGGAAGAATCGCAGTAATGTCTTGACCATGCGCTTCTCGCCAACCCACAATAATCGCTTGCAGTGTTCATCAATCTGGTAGACCAGCGTCAAATAACGGTGACCACGCTGCCAGGCAATCTCGTCAACGCCAATGGCCGTCACATGACTCAGATCCTGATGCGCCCGCTCCCAGGTCACGGCCCGCTCCACCGAGTGGAATACATGATTCCAGGTGGTACGAAATGCCTCGGCAACTTCCTTTCAGCTCAGCCGCTTCGCCCAACCGGACAGAAACCACGCATAGGCCTCGGTCAGTCGGTGTTTACCCGATACCCAGGGCATGCGCTCTACCCGGATACCGCAGTCTGGACAGTCAACCCGGCGCGGCGCATAAGGAAAAAACACCTTGTTGCCCCACATTGGAATAAACTCGAAGCGCCGCTCCGGCAGCCTGTCGTATCCCGGCCTTTTGTGCCCACAATCGCTACACACCGGGCGACTATTCAAGCGGGGCTGTACCTCCACCTCAAGGGTCGGAATTGAAGCGTCTTCAACCCAGCGTACCGTTCCGTACACAAAGGATTTGAATTTCTGTACGCGATTGAGGATAGTCTTTATCTGCATCCTGTTCCTTTCTCTCTGTCAGACGGTTAGTTTGCACTTCCATCTTCTCAGAGTGGGGGCAGGATGCTCCACCTTCAAAACCCTGGAAAAACCACCTCTCTCGTTGTGATTACGCTATATTTTTACCCACGAATTTTCCTGAAGAGCCCTTTTTTGTGTACCTTGTTCGGGAAAAGCTATTTGTAACTATTCAGCATAGTTGAAAATGAGTATGTAACTGTTCAGATTGCCCCTGAAATTCGCCAGTTCAAGGCGAAAAATGTAAGTTTACACGGGTAAACGATCATTTTTTAACACAGAAATGGCGGATTTCAGGGGTGAGCTGAATAGTTACAGCTATTTTTTCCCCGCAGCGTAGAAGTAGCGGTTGAATATCGCAACATCGGTACTGAGACGGCGAATCAGGTGGTCAAGACTGATGATCGCGTGTTCCAGCAGGTTTACTGCGATAAACGGGTGTTCTACACGTAATCTTTTATACATGGCGCGGGTCAGCCGTAACAGTCTCGTGTCGGATGAGATTGCCACCATGCGAACGGAGCGGGGTTGGCGGTCAAAAAATGACATCTCGCCCATTAGTTCACCTTCGTTCATGCGGCCGATCTCGACCTGATTGTCGCCATTGTCGTAAATCAGAGCAGCTTGTCCCCGCACAACAAAGTACAATGCCTCACCAACCTCTCCGATATCGGCAATTGTCTCTTTCTTTTTAAAAGTTATCAATTAGGTATACTCAAGCAGAGTTTTAACTTCCTTGATGGTGAGTGATTCGCAGAGATACTGCTGGTTGAGAAATTCGGTAAGGTCAATTGCCGCAGTGTCCATATTTTGCCTCCATCTTTGGCTACAGGCTACTTAAACGTTTCACCAACAGAATTCTGGCGAACCGGTAATAGGATAAAGCATCGTGCGGGTTTCGCAAAGTTATGGAACTTTCGCAGTGAGTCCGGCACTATAAGAAGGAACATTGGATGAATTTAATAACAAGAGGTGCATTTATGATACATGGTGTGAGCAGATGCTGGGTTGTTATCCTGTTGGCTTTATCGTTCGGGTTTGCTGGTGCTGCGGCAGCAGCTGAATATAAAGAGGGTGTCGAGTATCAGCGCATCGAACCGGCGATTCCGACCAGTACTGGAGACAAAATTGAGGTGGTGGAGTTGTTCTGGTACGGTTGCCCCCACTGCTATGACTTTGATCCATACGTGAAGCGCTGGTTGATGCGCAAACCTGGTAATGTGGAATTTATTCATATCCCGGCGGTTTTTAACAAGGAATGGGAGTTGCACGCCCAGGCGTTTTATGCAGCCAGGGCGCTTGGTGTCAGTGGCAAGTTCCACGATGGATTATTCGATGCCATGCACCAGGGTGGACAGAAATTTCCGACCCCGGCCAGTCTGCAGACCCTGTTTGCCGAGTATGGCGTGAGCAAGGATGATTTTGACAAGGCATTTAGCTCTTTTGCGGTAAAAAGCCAGGTAAAGCGCGCTGTTCAGATGACCAAAAGTTATGGTATTGATGGTGTGCCTGTATTGATTGTGAACGGAAAATATCGGATTGGCAGTCGCGGTGTACGGAGTTACTCCGAGATGCTCAAGGTGGTGGACTATCTGGTTGGCAAGGAAGTTGCCGCTACAACAAAAAAATAGCGCACGATCGGGGTTGTTCTGTCGGTGTTCAAGGGTAAGCCGAGGCTTGTCCTGAGCGCTGGCAGGCGAGCTGAATCCGGATTTTGTCCCACTGGACACGGGGCGGTTGTTGAGTGAGCGGTTTCCGCAGGGAATGAGGAGTTCTGTTCCATCAGCCTCTTTACTATAAACTATAATTGCAGATGCTATGTCTGCAACCCCTCAGATGATCGGCCTGTCTCTCTGGGTTTCCGTTTATCCAGGACCCAAAATTGCTCAAGTGGTTGAAGTTTTTCTGTAGTCGATAGTATTTCCTGTGAAAGAGTTGGATGGCTGGCCGATACTAAGCATTGACAGCGAAGGAGAGGGAATGAAGGCCGCAGAACTGTTTATTAAATGTCTTGAGAATGAAGGTGTAGAGTGCATCTATGGCATTCCGGGCGAAGAGAATCTGGAATTCATGGATGCCCTGCTCGATTCGTCCATCCGATTTGTTACCGTACGTCATGAACAGGGAGCTGCTTTTATGGCGGACGTACATGGTCGGCTGACGGGTAAAGCCGGTGTTTGCCTTGCTACTCTGGGGCCCGGCGCAACCAATCTCATTACCGGAGTGGCCGATGCCAACATGGATCATGCTCCGATGGTAGCGATTGCGGGTCAGGCTGCTACTAACCGGTTGCATAAAGAGTCCCACCAGGTTCTGGATCTGGAGCGTATTTTTCACCCGATTACCAAATACTCCTCTCGTCTGCTGACGCCCAATATCATCAGTGAGGTTGTCCGTAAGGCGTTCAAGGTGGCGCAAACGGAGAAGTCCGGTGCCTGCTTTATCGAGTTTCCGGAGAACATTGCCGAGATGCCAATCGACGATGAGCCGCTGCCGGTCAAGTATGCCACTGCCCCGGAGCCACCGCGACAGCGGGTGGAGTATGCGGCAAAAGTAATTTCCGAGGCGAAAAACCCCATCATTTTGGCTGGTAACGGGGTAGTCCGGGGGCGAGCATGGCAGCAGCTGGCCGATTTTTCCGCCCGGCTCAATATCCCTGTTACTAATACGTTTATGGCCAAGGGAGTGGTTCCTTTTGCCGGAAACCCACTGGCATTGGGCAGTGCCGGATTGCAGTCAAAAGATTATGTTACCTGTGGTTTTGACCGGGCGGATGTTGTTATCTGTGTTGGATATGATCTGGTGGAGTACCACCCCTATTTATGGCATCCCACCAAGGATCGCGTTATTGTTCATATTGATATGTCCCCCGCTGAAGTTGATGCCTACTATCCCGTCACTGTTGGCGTTGTGGGTGATCTGAAACACAGTCTGTTGCGTATTGCAGAGTTGGCGACGCCACATACCGGGCATGCCATGCGGGCGCTGCGCGAAATTCTGGTGGAGGATATGAACCAGCATCGCGATGACTTCAATTTTCCGGTTAAGCCCCAGAAGCTGATTTGGGATTTGCGGACTGCGATGGCGTTGCCTGATATTGCGGTGTGTGATGTTGGTGCGCACAAAATGTGGATGTCGCGCATGTTTCGTTGTGAGCGGCCAAACACCTGCATTATCTCCAACGGGTTTGCCAGCATGGGTATTGCTGTTCCCGGTGCTATCGCCGCTACGCTTGCCATGCCGGATCGCAGAGTTGTGGCCGTCACCGGTGATGCGGGTTTCCTGATGAATTCGCAGGAGATTGAAACGGCTGTGCGGCTAAAAATACCACTGGTCGTTTTAATATGGAATGATGGGGGCTATGGACTCATTGAGTGGAAACAGATGAACCGCTTCGGGCGCAAGTCAAATGTTGATTTCAGCAACCCGGATTTTGTTATGTATGCGGAGTCTTTCGGGGCACGGGGAGTTCGTATCGAGCGTACGGAAGAGTTGCTGCCAGCCTTGCGGGAAGCGTTGCAGGGAGATACTGTCACCATTATTGATTGTCCCGTGGATTACAGCGAAAATTTGAAGCTCACCAAGCAGATGGGAGAAATGGTATGTCCTGTTTGAGCGAGGTGGGTTCCACCTCGGCGTCAAAAAACATACCGCATCAGACTGCATCGGGAACCCGGTTACGATTGCTGAGTTACAATATTCAGATGGGTATCGCGACACAGCGGCCACGCCACTATCTGACCAAGAGCTGGAGACATATCCTTCCCCACTCGGAACGATTCAGCAATCTGGATCAAGTTGCCCACCTGTTACACGACTACGATATTGTGGGGCTGCAAGAGGTGGATGCGGGAAGTCTGCGCAGTAATTTTATCAATCTGACGGAATATCTGGCGGACAAGGCGGGATTTCCTTTCTGGCATCATCGGATCAACCGGCGTCTGGGCAAGTTTGCCCAGCATGCAACGGGACTGCTCAGCCGGATTCGTCCGGCCAGGGTTGCTGAACAGCGACTGCCGGGATTGATTCCCGGACGGGGATTTACTGCGGCTCTGTACGGGCATGGAGAAGAATCGCTGGTCGTGTTCAATATCCACCTCGCCCTCAGCAGACGGGTCCGGCTTGAGCAGGTCAGTTATCTTGCTGATTTGATCAATCAGTATCCACATGTTGTACTAATGGGCGATATGAATTGCCAGCCGGATAGTCCGGAGCTGTGTTACCTGTTTCAGCGAACCCGGCTGCGTGAGCCTTTGGACAAGTTTCACACCTTTCCCAGCTGGCAGCCGAATCGCAATATCGATCATATTCTGGTGACGCCTGAGCTGGAGGTCCGTCAGGCACGGGTACTAAGGCATGCTTATTCCGATCACTTGCCGATTTCCATGGAACTTACGGTGCCTGATACAGTGATTTTTCAACGATAAACGTAACTACTCAGCTCACCCCTGAAATCCGCCATTTCTGCGTTAAAAAATGGCCATTTACCCATGTAAACTCCCGTTTTTCGCCTTGAACTGACGAATTTCAGGGGCAATCTGAGCAGTTACCGGCAATATTGACTACTCGCTGAGCAACAAGATTAGTGGGGCTGTTTGAGTAACTTCTGTTTCGCCTGTTTGCGATAGCGCTCGATATCACATACTTGTTCGACCATATGTAAGCGGCTGTCAGTGTCGTTGTTTAGAAACTGAACTCCTATTTCAATGTTGCTGTTCTTGCGGCGACACCATGAAACCCGTCCGCGTGCCTCGGAATCAGAGCTGAGAGATGGTAGCCGGATATCGACCATAGTGCCTGTTTCGATGGGTTTGTTTGTTTTGCAACAGAGACCACCAAAACTAATGTTTTTGAGTGACTGACCACTGCCCCCAAGGATTTTTCTGGTGGAAATCTCGACAGGTATTTCGGAAGGTTGTCGGATAAAAGTTCTCATTTTGCCGGGTTCTCGGTGTATATAAGATCTTTTTGTGTTGGGAAATTATAGACGATAATTGGCGGGATTGCTCATTTTTTTATCGATAATTGCAAATGCCTACCGGTGTTAGTATGCTGAACCGCCAATACCCTTATACAAAACAAACTGGATAAATAGTCAAGTTATGTCAGGTCTCAGCGTTGTTATTCTCGCCGCGGGTCAGGGAACGCGCATGCGTTCAATGCGGCCCAAGGTACTGCATGCGGTTGCGGGGAAGCCGATGCTTCAGCACGTGATAGATGCCGCAGGGGCACTGTCTGCCAGCGCTATCTACGTGGTGTATGGTCATGGTGGAGATGCTGTGTGCTCCCGGCTGGCTGATCAGCCGGTGCAGTGGATCGAACAGGCGGAACAGCTGGGTACCGGTCACGCGGTCAATCAGGCGATGCCCGCGGTTCCGGCGCATCATACGGTGATGGTGCTGTATGGTGATGTACCACTCATTACCGACAGCACCCTGCGGCGACTGGCGGCAGCAGCGGCAGACGGGATGGGTTTGCTTACTACGCACCTTTCCGATCCCGCGGGTTACGGCCGTATTGTCCGTGATGACGCAGAAAATGTGTTGGCCATTGTCGAGGAGAAAGACGCCACCGAGCGGCAGCGCGCCATCCAGGAGGTCAATACCGGGATGCTGGCGGCCAGCGCAGCCGATCTGCGGCGCTGGCTGGATGCGCTGGATAACAATAATGCCCAGGGTGAGTATTATCTGACCGATATCATTGCCAGGGCGGTAAGTGAAGGACTCTCGATCAATACTGTAAACCCCGAGGTTGTTGCCGAGGTGATGGGTGTCAATAACCGGGTTCAGCTGGCGCAACTGGAGCGTGATTACCAGCGGCGTCAGTGTGAGAAGCTGATGATGTCCGGAGTGACACTACTGGATCCGGAGCGCTTCGATCTGCGGGGAACGCTGACGGCCGGGCAAGATGTTATTATTGATGTGAATGTCGTCGTGGAAGGAGATGTTATCCTGGGCGATGGAGTTTATATCGGGCCAAACTGTTATCTGCGCGAGGTGAGCATAGCGGCAGATACCCGGATAAGCAGCCACAGTGTGCTGGAGCAGGCTGATATTGGGGCGGAGTGCCGTATTGGACCGTTCGCGCGCGTTCGTCCGGAGACCCGCCTGGCCGACAGGGTTCACATCGGGAATTTTGTGGAAGTAAAAAAGAGTCGGGTAGCAACAGGTTCCAAGATCAACCATCTCAGTTATGTGGGTGATACTCTCGTCGGTAACGATGTTAATATCGGTGCGGGTGTCATCACCTGTAACTATGATGGCGCGAACAAGCATCGCACCATTATCGGAGATAACGCCTTTATCGGCTCGGATACCCAGCTGGTTGCGCCGGTTGAAGTGGGTGCAGGGGCCACTATCGGCGCCGGTTCGACCATAACGCACGATACGCCGGCGGGGGAGCTTACCTTGAGCCGTATTCGGCAAAAAACAGTTAGCGGTTGGCAGCGGCCGACCAAAAAAACAGATTAGGGGAGCAGATAGTTATGTGTGGTATCGTTGGCGCAGTTGCCGAGCGGGATGTTACGCCAATCCTTTTGGAAGGCCTGAAGCGCCTGGAATACCGTGGCTATGATTCGGCCGGTATTGCCGTGCTGAATGCCGATGGAAACCTGGAGCGGCAGCGTGCCGTTGGCAAGGTCAGCGTACTTGAATCCGGTATGGAACAGCACCCGCTGCATGGGCATACCGGTATTGCACACACCCGCTGGGCAACTCATGGCAAGCCTACCGAGTCGAACGCCCACCCTCACATCTGCAGCGAGAAGGTGGCGGTGGTACACAACGGCATAATTGAAAATCACGAAAGCCTGCGCCAGCAGCAGAAAACCGCAGGTTACCGGTTTACTTCCGAGACCGATACCGAGACAGTTGTTCACCAGGTACATCACTATCTCGAACAGAGCAGGGATCTGCTGGATGCGGTGCGGGCTACCGTAGCTGACCTGGAAGGGGCGTATGCGCTGGGCGTTGTCAGCACGGCTGAGCCGGAGCGATTGATTGCTGCCCGGCTGGGCAGTCCGCTGGTCATCGGTATCGGTATCGGCGAACACTTTATCGCCTCGGATGTGGCGGCGCTGCTGCCGGTGACCCAGCGGTTCATCTTTCTCGAAGAGGGCGATATCGCAGATATCCGCCGGGACAGGCTGACTATCTACGATGCGCACGGCAAGCAGGTTGAACGTCCGGTGCGGGAGAGTGAGCTGACGGCAGATGCGGCAGAGCGGGGAAACTACCGCCACTACATGCAGAAGGAGATCTTCGAGCAGGCCCAGGCCATTGCCAACACCCTGGAGGGGCGAATCAGCGGGCAGCGGGTGCTGGAAGCGGCATTTGGCCCCACGGCCGGAAGAATATTTGATACGGTGCAGGGAGTGCATATCATTGCTTGCGGTACCAGTTATCATGCTGGCCAGATTGGCCGCTACTGGCTGGAGTCCCTGGCGGGCGTGCCCTGCAGCGTCGAGGTGGCCAGTGAATTCCGCTACCGCAAACAGGTGGTGCGGCGTAACTCACTGGTAGTAACCATCTCCCAATCGGGGGAGACGGCGGATACCCTGGCCGGGCTGAAAGAGGCCAAGCGTCTGGGTTTCGGCAAGTCACTGACTATTTGCAATGTACCGGAAAGCTCACTGGTGCGCGAGTCGGATCTCTCCCTGATGACCCGGGCGGGTCCCGAGATTGGCGTGGCCTCCACCAAGGCCTTTACCACCCAGCTGGCGGCATTGATGCTGCTGGTGATCGTGCTGGGCCGGCGCCACGGAATGACAGAGCAGGACGAAGCCCGGCTGGTCGGGCAGCTGGAAAGCCTGCCGCGGCGTATCGAGGAAGTATTGCGCCTCGATCCCGTCATTGAGACACTGGCTGAACAGTTTGCCGACAAGCATCATGCCCTGTTTCTGGGCAGGGGCGCGCAGTACCCGGTGGCAATGGAGGGGGCGCTCAAACTCAAGGAGATTTCCTATATCCATGCCGAGGCCTATCCGGCCGGTGAATTGAAACATGGACCCCTGGCGTTGGTGGATGCGGATATGCCGGTGATTGTGGTTGCGCCGAACAATGAGTTGCTGGAAAAACTGAAATCCAATCTTCAGGAGGTGGGCGCACGGGGCGGTGAGTTGATCGTGTTTGCCGATGCACGGGCGGAGATGGGCGGCGGGGAGGGAATCCAAATCTTTGATATTGCGCCTACCGATGATGAAATTGCCCCGATTATTTTTACCATTCCCCTGCAGCTGCTCTCTTATCACGTTGCCCTTATTAAAGGCACCGATGTCGATCAGCCTCGTAATCTGGCCAAGTCGGTTACGGTAGAGTAGTGGATTGCGCCGGGTTTTGTGCTGCAAGGTGCAGAGCCTGGATATAACGTTCAATATGCTGTTGGTCGCTGGAGCCGGGTTGTTGCTGCGACTCCTGAATAGTAACAAGGAGCTGCTCCAGCTTGCGGGCTATCTTGCTGGTTTGGTGGTAACCATATACAGCACCGGAGCCGGTCAGATTATGCGTATCATTCAGGAGAGAGTCGAGTGCCCGCCGATCTCTCTGTTCAATAAAACGTTGCCAGGCTTTCTCTAACTGCTGAATTTTGCTTGGAAGCTCCTGCGAATACTGATGTTGCAGTGCCTGCAACCGGATCTGCAGTGTTCCTGTATCTGATGTCATGTCCGGTTATTCCGGCAAAGAGCAAGGGCCGTATCGGGACTCTGTGGCCCTGATAAGCAAAGCGCCTGACATCGAGGCTTATTTTGCGGGCTGACTATACCAGGCGTTTCTGATTTCATCACAAAGAGTTAATGGATCAAACGGCTTGGCAATGACCGCAACGGCGCCTTGTGCCTTGAGATTTGCTATTTCCCGGGCGTTGTTTTTTGCGGTCATGAACATGACAGGGATTGATGCAAGCCCTGGTATCTGGCGCAAAGCCTTGAGTGTTGTCGGACCATCCATTCCTGGCATCATCACATCCAGCAGGATCAGATCGGGCCTGAACGCAGCCCCTGTTGCAATGGCTTCACTACCAGAACTACAACCAAGAACGGTAAACTGTCCGAGTTCCTCAAGGGTTAGCTTGATGATTTCCTGGATACCGGGTTCATCTTCAACGTAGAGAAGGCGTTGCAGGGCAGGGGCGCGATTTTGCGCATGGTTGATGTGGACTGTTTGTGGCATGATGCAGTTTCTCCAGAAAACAGGCATTGGTGAATTCCCGGTCAATCTGTCAGAAGAGAATCTTCCTATTGCATCCATGTCATTGGCTATTTTCGGGGAAAGTTGCTGAGATAGCAATCCCTATTCCAAATATTATTAGTTATTAACCCGCCATCTATTGTTGCCGGGCTAATAAAAATTTCGTTGAAATTATAACAATGGATATTACCCATCTAATTGATCCACTGAATGATACTCAGCGTGAAGCCGTTTCAGCCCCGCCAGCACATATGTTGGTGATTGCCGGTGCCGGCAGCGGCAAGACCCGCGTGCTAGCCCATCGAATTGCCTGGTTGTTGCAGGTGGAACGGGTTTCACCGTTCAGCATCCTGGCGGTCACCTTCACCAACAAGGCGGCGGCGGAGATGCGTGGCCGTATCGAGGAACTGCTGGAAAGCCCGGCAGGAGGTATGTGGACGGGAACCTTTCACGGTATCGCCCACCGTTTGTTGCGCTTCCACTGGCAGGAAGCGGGACTGCCGCAGGGTTTTCAGATTCTGGACAGTGATGATCAGTACCGTCTTGTCAAACGGGTTGTTCGTGAGCTTGAACTGGATGAAGAGCGCTGGCCGGCACGACAGGCGCAGTGGTTTATCAACGGGTGCAAGGACGAAGGGGTGCGTCCTGCGCAGGTGGATGATCAGGGTGATCACAATACCGCTGTCCTGCTGACAATCTACCAGGCCTACGAGGCAGCCTGTGCGCGTGGTGGTCTGGTGGATTTTGCCGAACTGTTACTGCGGGCGCTGGAGCTGTTGCGCGACAATCCGGAGCTGCTGACCCATTATCAGCAGCGTTTTCAACACGTTCTGGTGGATGAATTTCAGGATACCAATGCCATCCAGTATGCCTGGTTGCGTCTGCTGGTCGGGAGCGACCCTGCTGTTGCCGGTGGTACATCCGGCTGGTTATTTGTGGTGGGGGATGATGATCAGTCCATCTATGGTTGGCGTGGGGCGCGGATTGAAAATATTCAACAATTTACCCGTCACTACCCCGGTGCGAAAACCATCCGGCTGGAACAGAATTATCGCTCGACCGGAACCATTCTGGCGGCATCGAATGCGGTGATTGCCCGGAACAGTACCCGTCTGGGAAAGGAGTTGTGGACTGCTCATGGTGAGGGAGAGCCGATCTATCTCTACCAGGCAATTAACGATCTGGACGAAGCTCATTTCGTGGTAGAACGGATTGGCAAATGGGTGGATGAGGGTGGTTTGCGCAGTGAGTGCGCGATTCTGTACCGTTCCAATGCCCAGTCCCGTGTGCTGGAAGATGCTCTGTTGCAGCGGGGGATGCCCTATCGAGTACATGGCGGATTGCGATTTTTCGAACGTGCCGAGATCAGGGATGCCATGGCTTATCTGCGTTTGATTAACAACCGGGGGGATGACGCCGCTTTCGAGCGGGTGGTCAACGTTCCAGCACGCGGGATTGGTGTGCGCACGGTGGATGTGGTGCGGGAACTGGCCAGGGAGTCCGGCCTGACCCTGTGGCAGGCCGCGTTGCAACTGCGACAGCAGCAACGGTTGACTGCGCGGGCGGCAAACGCTTTGGGCGGATTTTTGCGGCTTATCGACAGACTGGACAACGATATACAGGGTTTTGAACTGGCGGAACAGGTCGAGCATATCCGTCTGCACAGCGGCCTTGTTGCCCATTTCAGCAAGGAGAAAGGGGAAAGGGCTCAGGCGCGACTGGACAATCTCGAAGAGCTGGTCAATGCTGCCCGCAGTTTCATCGTCGATGAAGAGGATGGCGTCGACTCGCTGCTTACCGGTTTTCTTTCCCATGCTGCGCTGGAGGCAGGTGAGGCACAAGGCGACGCCTGGGAGGATTGTGTTCAGCTGATGACGTTGCACTCTGCCAAGGGACTGGAGTTTCCGCTGGTATTCCTGGCGGGTGTTGAGGAGGGGCTGTTTCCTCACCGCATGTCGGCTGAGGATCCGGTGCGGCTGGAGGAGGAACGCCGTCTTTGCTATGTCGGAATGACCCGGGCGATGCGGGTGCTCTACCTGACCTTTGCCGAGCGGCGTCGCTTGCATGGCAAGGATGCCTACCCCAGGGTTTCGCGATTCATTGGAGAAATCCCCCGTGAGTTGATGCAGGAGGTGCGCATGAGATGTGTTGTCGGTCGGCCCTCAATCGTTGGCGCTGTCCCCTCAATGCAAAGCGGTCTGAAACTGGGGCAGCCAGTGCAGCACACCATCTTTGGTGCCGGTGTAATTCTCTGCCTGGAGGGGGAGGGCGAGCAAGCGCGGGTTCAGGTCAATTTTGAAACGGGCGGTTGCAAGTGGTTGATGGTATCTCTGGCCAGATTGCAACCGGTATAAAACCGGGAGCCAGGGTTTGCCGCTGCATCTCCAGGTGGTTTGGGTATAGTTGTGCTCTGGAGGTTGTTGTACCCATCCCTCTCTCGTAACTACTCAGCTCACCCCTGAAATCCGCTATTTCTGCGTTAAAAAATGGTTATTTACCCATGTAAACTCCCGTTTTTCGCCTTGAACTGACGAATTTCAGGGGCAATCTGAGCAGTTACCGACAATATTGACTACTCGCTGAGTAGTTACCCTCTCTCTATCTTTTCTCTCACCAGGTTAAACTCACTGAAAGATGGCCACTGCCTTGCCGAAAAATTTTCCCGGCAAGGGAACCGTGGTCAATCCAGTCATTATCTCCCGTCTGAATTCATTGCCCGCAACAATGCCGGAGTATATCCATTGCTGACAGAAACCAAGGTGGTACAGCGCGGTTTCCCGGAGAATGTTGTTAAGGAATTACAGGGAGTCGCCGATAAATTGGTTGCGGAACTGGTTGATGAGAAGCCAGTGGTAAAGATGATTTTTGCCTGTTTCCACAAGTTTCAGCAGCAGCTAACGGCTTGGGATGATATTTCCGGGTCTGCTTATCTGGATACTACACCGCGCATGACCGCCCGGAACCACTGGCGGTACAGTCGCGACCGAATAGAGATATATGACGAATATAAGACTCAAGCTCCGGATTATTTTGCCTTTTGTTGTGGGTGGAGTTGTTCTGTTCGTCTTGTTTTTGTTCGGAGTCTATCGGGAGCAGAACAACAATATTGATCAGCAATTGAGAGACAATCTGCAGGTTATTGAACAGACTTACCAGGCACTGCTCCAGGAGCATACCGAGCAGCTGCAAAGTGCGCTGGAACTTGTTGTGGCCGATCGGCGTATTATTCATGCGCTGCATAAACGTGACCGGAAAAGGTTGTTGAAGGTAGCCATGCCGTTGTTTCAGCGTCTGCAATCCCGTCACTCCATAAGTCATCTGGCGTTTCATGATGCCAAGCGAAGCAACCTGGTGCGCGTACATGAGCCAGGACGTTATGGTGGTAAAATAACCAGCCTCAACGTGCTGGACGCGATGGAGAGTGGCAAGGTTGCGTACGGAGTGGAGCTTGATACTGCGGGTCAACTTGTGTTGCGGGCGGTGCTCCCCGTTCGCCTGAACAATCGGCTGCGGGGTTACATTGAGATTGGAGAAAATATTAACGCCCTGTTCCATCAAGTGGCGTCCGTCAATCAAGTGGACCTCTATGTCGGCCTTGCCAAACCGAGCCTGAGTCGGGTGTTGTGGGAGAATGTGGCTCAGCGGGAGGGGTTGCCCGCCTGGGATCAGTATCCGGGAATGGTTATTCCGTTTCGAACCCGATCCCTATTGCCGAAGCAGTCGCTCGAAATGGTAATCCGGCAGTTGCAGCACGAACCGTTAAAAATTATCACTGTTTCAGTCAGGGACAATCACTATCGTATCGGGCAGATACCGTTGCAAGACAAGCGACATCATATTGTGGGGCACTTGCTGGTAACAGAGGATGTGACTGCCCACTATCAGAATACCGTTGGAGCAATCAAGATAATGTCCGTGGTTGCCTTGCTGATTGGAGCGGGGTTGACCTGGCTGTTTTACATTATTCTCGGCCGGGCGGAAAACCAGATGGGCAAGTGGCGTGAAATAGTGGCCGAAGAGAGTCAAGCCCGTGCTGCCATCCAGGAACGCCATATCAAGGAGCTGGAGCATCTTGCAACCCATGACGGTCTGACAGGGCTGCCAAACCGCAAGCGGTTGGATAGTCGTATCAACCAGGCTATCGTGCAGGCAAGCCGGGAAAAAGAACCTTTTGTGGTAATGCTGCTTGACCTGGACCGGCTCGGCGAAATCAATGATACTCTTGGCCACGAAGTAGGTGATGCGGTGTTGCGGGAAGTCGCTGATCGGCTTCGTGCAGCACTATCTGAATCCTGCTTTATCAGCCATCCGGGTGGTGGCGAGTTTGTCGTTCTGCTGTTATCGTCCGGGGCGCGGAAGGCAATGGAGGCTGTACGTGGAATTCAAAAAATTTTCCTGTCACCGGTCGAGATTGATGAGGTAAAGATTGAGATTGGTGTCAGCATTGGCATGGTCGCTTTCCCGGATCATGGCAGGGATACCTCCCTGTTGATGCGCCGGGCAGATGTGGCCATGCGCCATGCAAAACAGCGCAAGAGCGGATTTGCCGTATACAAGAGCGAAAGCGATCCCTACAGCGTGCGCCGCCTGAAGCTGGTGGGCGATCTGCGCCGGGCAATTTCAGCCGGAGAGCTGGTTCTTCACTACCAGCCACAGATAAACATAGCCAAAAAAGACATCATTGGTGTTGAAGCACTGGTGCGTTGGCAGCACCCGCAACAGGGCTTGTTGCCACCGATGGAGTTTATTCCGCTGGCAGAGCAGACAGGGTTGATTCGCCCACTGACTGTCTGGGCGATCAATCAGGCGTTACGGCAGGCCAGTATTTGGGGGTTGCAAGGGCACGATATTACCGTCTCGGTCAATCTGTCCGTGCATAATCTGCTGGACAAGGATCTACCCGGCCAGGTGCAGCGGCTTCTGAAAAAGTGGAAAGTCCCGCCAGAGCGGTTGGTACTGGAAATAACTGAAAGCAACCTGATGCTTGATCCGGAGGTGGCGCTCGCCACGCTGAAAAAACTGCAGGATATGGATGTTGCTCTGTCTGTGGATGATTTTGGCACCGGTTACTCATCGCTGGCCTATCTCAAAACCCTCCCGGTCAGTGAGCTGAAGATTGATCGCAGTTTTATACAGGAGATGATGCAGGGAGAGAGTGACGCCAAAATTGTCCACCTGATTGCCAGTCTGTCTCACAATCTGGGTCTGACAGTTGTTGCGGAAGGTGTCGAAGATGAGGCAACCTGGAATATGATTGCCGATCTGGGGTGTGATGTAGTGCAGGGCTACTATGTCTGCAAGCCGATGCCCGCGAAAGAGCTTTCTGCGTGGATGATGACCACCCACTGGAATCTGGATTCCGGCAAGACGCAGTTGACTCACCAGGCAGGCTAGCACTCCGTCAAGGTGATAAATCAGGATACAGCGCTCCTGTGGTGTCCCGCTGCGGCGTTGCAGTGTTTGACAAGGGCGACAGCCATTGCCTGTACACTGCGCCTTGCTGCGAAACACCACAGGAGCGCTGTATCCTGATTTATCACCTTGACGGAGTACTAGGAGTCTGTCGGATTTGGGAATAATCTACTGCACTGATGGGAGAGCGGCCAAAATGTCCCCGGTTTTTCATTAAATAGCCCCACTATTCGCCTCAAAACCGGAAACATTTTGACTCGATCTCCCACCAGCTCGCTACGATTACCCAAACCCGACAGACTCCTAGATAACCTGAATTCCAGTTAAATAGAAGCCGGTTTTTTCTGCAGTTTTTGTGCTCTCTGTGTCTCTACACTAAATTGCAGAATATAATATCGGTATGAACTCCTTTTCCCGAGTACACCGTCTCTCTACCCGGTTGGCTAATCAGATTGCCGCAGGCGAAGTGGTGGAGCGTCCCGCCTCCGTTCTCAAGGAGTTGCTGGAAAACAGTCTGGATTCCGGTGCCGCGAATATTCGCGTTGACATTGAGGCGGGGGGAACCCGCCTTATTCGGGTACAGGATGATGGCTGCGGTATCCACCGGGATGATATGGAGCTGGCGCTAAGCCGTCATGCAACCAGCAAGATTGACAAGCTGGCTGATCTCGAACAGCTATCCAGCATGGGTTTTCGCGGTGAAGCGTTGGCCAGCATCACCTCGGTATCCCGCTGCCGGATTGTATCAAGGACGGCGGGGATGGAGACCGGATGCTGTATCGAGGTGGCAGGTAGTGAGCAGCAGGGTGAACTTTCTCCCCAGGCCCATCCACCGGGCACCACGGTGGAGGTGCGAGAGCTGTTTTTCAACACGCCGGCTCGACGCCGGTTTTTGCGTAGCGAGCGTACCGAGCAGGGGCATCTGGAGGGGGTGTTCAAACGGGTGGCGCTGAGCCGGTTTGACGTCGGTTTTTTGCTGAACAATGCGCAGCGCAGAGTGTATAAACTGCATGCTTCGCAGGATATCAAGGGACAGGAGCGGCGAGTGATGCAGCTGTGCGGCAAAGCCTTCCTTGGCCATGCGCTGCATATTGAATTTGAAACAGCCGGGATGCGTTTGCGGGGTTGGGTAGCAGCGCCGGATTTCGCCCGCAGCCAGACCGATCTGCAATATTTCTTTCTCAACGGCCGTACCATCCGGGACAAACTGGTCAACCATGCCATTCGCCAGGCCTATCAGGACCGCCTCTACCAGGGGCGGCATCCGGCCTATGTGCTGTTTCTGGAGATGGCGCCGGAGATGGTGGATGTGAATGTTCATCCCACCAAGCATGAAGTCCGTTTTCGCGAAGCCCGTCTGGTACATGATTTTTTGGCCGGCAGTTCACAACGGGTTCTTGATAGTGATACCGAAGCACTTCCGGTAATATGCCCGGAGAAAACGGTTTCTGCTACTGAAATAAAATCATCCGGGAATAGAGTGACTCTTCGGGGGCCATCTCCACCGGCGGCCCCGACAGTTCACAGTGTAAAAGAGCAGATAGCTGTCTATAAGAAGCTGCATGAATCTGCGCCCCCAAGGCAGACGGAAGCAGAGTCCGGTCTGCTCGGCTCAATGCTGGCGGAGCTGTATGGCCGCTATATTCTTGCCCAACGGGATGAACAGCTGTTGTTGATTGATATTATATTGGCGCGTGAATTTCTGTTCAGGGAAGCCATGACGTCTCTGGATGGTGAATCTGTCCCGTCAAGGCCACTACTGCTGCCAATCCGGATTGGACTGGATAGGATACAGCGCCGGGCAATGGAACAGAGCACCGGACAATTGCAGCAGATTGGGTTTGATATCAGCCAGACCGGGCCGGACAGTATGATGATACGACGGATACCTGGCGTGTTGAGCGACTGTGACATGGATATTCTTTTTCCCGCCTTGCTGTCCGTCTTGGCGAAGAAAAGGCCGGACAATGATCAACAGCTGATTGCCATGGTTGCCAGCCATGCCGCGCGTTCGGTGCGCCAACTCGCCGGCGGGCTGGATAGGTTGCTGCAAGAGGTTGCCGCATTGTTGCAAAAAAATATAAATAGTGGGCGGTGTTTATACGTGGAGCTGGACAGGAAGGATCTGGAGCGGCTGTTTCAATCGGGTTGATAACGTATCTCCTGCAGGGAGGTAGCGTCGGGTACTATCGGTGGGCGAGCACACCCCGCTTGCTCATCCGGAAAAAATCAACAATTGCACTGGTTTCGGAACTGGCTTGCTGAGCGGCTAACTTTTCCAGCGCCTGAGCAGTAGTCAGGCCGGATTGATGAATCACCTTGTAGGTCTGTTTGATAGTACGCCGCTGCAGTGAAGAAAAACCGTTACGCCGCAGGCCAACCACGTTCGTGCCAATGAGTGAGGCGGGATTACCATCAGCAACGGCGTAGGGCGGCACATCTTTCACTATCTTGGCCAGTCCCGCCAGCATGGCAAAATCCCCAATCCGGCAAAACTGGTGAATGGCTACCAGCCCGGAGATGAATACCCGGTTACCCACCTGAACATGTCCGCCAATGACGGCACCGTTAACCACAATGTTGTGATCCCCGAAGCGGCAGTCATGGCCGATATGGGCGTTCCCCATGAAGTAGTTGCGAGAGCCGATACGGGTGGGTTGTTTGTTGTTGGTAGCCCGGGAGATGTTGACCCCTTCCCGAAACATATTGTGATCGGCGATCTCCAGCCAGGTTTCGGCGTCGGGATCGAAGCCGAGATCCTGCGGTGGGCAGCCCAGCACGCTGCCGTGAAAAATGTGGTTGTGCCTGCCAATCCGGGTTCCCTGGTAAATCCGTACCCCACTGTCAATGATGCTGCCTTCGCTGATGGTCACTCCGTGTTCGATAATCGTATGAGGGCCGATCTGTACCGAAGCGTGAATTTCCGTATCGGAATCGATGATGGCGGTAGGGTGAATACTCATTTGCTGTTTCCTGCATTTGCCTGTGCATGATAGATTAGCTGTTTTTACAACAGAACATAAAATGCCATGTCCAATCCGCTGCTTGAGATGGAAGGGTTGCCCCCTTTCCACCATATTCTACCCCAGCACGTAGAGTCTGCCATCGAAGAGGTGTTGACACAGAATCGTGCCACCCTGAAAAGGCTGCTGGAAAAGGGGAAACCGTATTCATGGGACACGCTTGTCCAGCCGCTGGAGTAGATGGAGGATCGGTTGGGTCGTATCTGGTCGCCGGCCAGCCACATGAACTCCGTGGTCAACTCCGAGCCGCTGCGTGAGGCCTATAATGCCTGCCTGCCGAAGCTGAGCGATTACGGTACCGAGCTGGGACAGAACCGGCCGTTGTATGAGGCCTTCAAACAGATTGCTGACGGGTCAGGCTATGGACAGGTGGGCAAAGCACAGCAGCGCATCATCGACAACGCATTGCGGGATTTCCGGCTTGCGGGTGTGGATCTGCCAACGAAAAAACAGAAGCGTTACAAGGAGATCCAGCAGCAGCTCTCCCGCCTCACCAGCAAATTTGAAGAGAATTTGCTGGATGCCACCCAGGCCTGGGTCAAGCAGATTACCGCCGAGGAACAGCTGGCCGGGCTGCCGGAGTCCGCCCGTGCCCAGGCGCGTCAGGCGGCAGAGCAGCGTGAGCTGGAAGGGTGGTTGTTTACCCTGGAGTTTCCCTCTTACTTCGCGGTGATGACTTATGCTGATAACGCGGAGTTGCGCCGGGAGATCTACGAGGCTTATGTCACGCGGGCATCGGATCAGGGTCCTCATGCCGGCCAGTGGGACAACAGTGAAATTATGGAGCAGATTCTTGCCCTGCGGCATGAGCTGGCGCGGTTGCTGGGGTATTCCAGTTATGCGGAACGCTCCCTGGCCACCAAGATGGCTCCTTCGCCGGAGAAGGTGATGGCCTTTCTTCGTGATTTGGTGGAACGCTCCCTCGGGTTGGCGCAGGAGGAGCTGGAACAGCTGAAGCAGTTTGCCCGTGAGCAGGCCGGTATCAGCGAGCTTGGCGTCTGGGATATCAGCTACTATTCGGAAAAGCTGCGCCAGCACCGCTATGCCCTCAGTGATGAAGATCTGCGCCCCTATTTCCCCGAGACCCGCGTGGTATCCGGCCTGTTCGATACGGTAAAACGGCTCTATGGTCTCGAAATCTGCCGACTGGAGGGGATAGAGACCTGGCACGATGATGTGCGCTTTTATGAGATACGTGATGCCGGCGGTGCGCTGCGCGGCCAGTTCTATTTTGATCTCTATGCCCGGGCCAAAAAACGAGGCGGTGCCTGGATGGATGTTTGTATCTCACGCATGCGCCGTGCCGATGGCAGCGTTCAGACCCCGGTAGCCTATCTGACCTGCAACCTGACGCCGCCGGTGGGGGAACAGCCGGCGCTGTTTACCCATGACGAGGTTATCACCCTGTTCCATGAGTTTGGCCATGGGCTGCACCACATGTTGACCACCATTGATTATGCCGGTGTCTCCGGCATCAGCGGAGTAGCCTGGGATGCGGTGGAGCTGCCCAGCCAGTTCATGGAAAACTGGTGCTGGCAGCGGGAAGCGCTGGATCTGTTTGCTGCACACTACCAGACCGGTGAGCGATTGCCCGATGCGCTTTTCGACAAGATGATTGCGGCCAAAAACTTCCAGTCCGGGATGCAGATGGTGCGGCAACTGGAGCTGTCTCTGTTTGATTTCCGCCTCCATCTGGAGTATGACCCGGCGTCCGGCCCGCGTATCCAGCAGATACTCGACGAAGTGCGTGCTGAGGTGGCGGTGCTGCGGCCACCGGTGTACAACCGGTTCCAGCACGGGTTCGCCCATATCTTTGCCGGTGGTTATGCGGCGGGTTACTACAGTTACAAGTGGGCGGAAGTCCTTTCGTCCGATGCATTTTCCCGCTTTGAGGAGAATGGTATTTTTGATCGAAAAACCGGGCTGGAGTTTCTGGAGGCTATCCTGGAGCAGGGCGGGGCTCGCGATCCCATGGAGCTGTTCAAGGAGTTCCGTGGTCGTGAACCGGAGATCGGTGCCCTGTTGCGACACTCCGGCATTACGGAACAGCTGGGCACCTGAACCTGGAAACCACAGTTGACCGCGTCAGGCATACCGTCAGATGCCCGATATGAGCATGTCGATAGCCGCGAGAATCTCGTAGCGAACGTTTTCTAAAGAGGTGACTTCTGTTTTTAAGATGGATTTTGGAACGGATGTCATTTGATGAGTCAGTAATACGAAGTTACCTTCATCGAGGTGAATAACGGGACACAGTCGTTTGGCATCGGTATTGCTCAAAGCCCCGTGCGGTGATAGAGGGATTACCAAACGAGAATTCAGGTTACCGAGCAGTGGATTTTGAATGTCGATGAAATACGGATATGTTTTATTTGACGAACTGTCTTCATTTTTATAGAGCGTAAATTGAACCACTAGAAATCTCGCCAGGCATCAGAAAACAAACCATTTTTGTCAGCTAGTTCATTTAACGCATCAATGGCCTTTTTATTGTTTTTTAACCAGCTGTTCCGCTCGGCCTGTCTTAGCTCTGTTTCAAGGGCGTGTTCCAGTGTAGCTGAGAGATTGATCTTCAATTTTCTGGATCTGGATAGCAAGTCGCTGTTTATGCTCAGGTTTGCGGCCTTTTTGGAGGCGTTTTCATCAAATAGCCGTGGCATGAAGTATACTCCGTATTGTTTGTGCGCATTAGTGATGCGCATATGCAATGTAGCAGGCGAAAGAGTATATAACAAGCTCCAGCGAACAGTTCAGTTGGTAGGACTACCGTGCAGCGGTGTTTTTTCGTAATATAGGAGTGCGCATCGACCATATTCTGGTCAGCACAGCACTTTGTGAGGTGAGCAACAGCAGTATAGTGGACAAAGATCCACGTAGCCGGGAATGTCCATCAGATCATGCACCGGCCATTTGTGTATTTGATGGAACAGGTTTTGCAAGATAAATCAGACAATATACACAGCAGTCAGATATATCCAGAAGTAGCTACACAAGAATAGCCAGTTTCAGATGAATCGGGTCGGCCTGCATGTGCGAAGGGCATCTGGATGATAGTTAATTGGCATCGGATTATTCACGTCGTGCCGATTTACCGGCGCTGCCGAGAAATATTTTTAATAAAACCAATCATCGAGGGGGCGGATGAGCCATACACTTGTACACATGCTGCGTGACAACGCGGCACGCGCTCCTGACGCAGAGGCGGTGGTGCTGGGTAGTCAGCGCACCACCTATCGGCAGCTGTGGGGGGATGTTTGTGCGGTAGCCGGTTTTTTACGAGACCAGGGCCTGCAGCCGGGCGACCGGGTGGGTGTGTTGCTCAAAAACTCGGTGGAATATATTGCCGCTTATTATGGGGTACTGGCAGCTGGTGGTGTGGTTGTTGGACTCAACACCATGGCAAAGTCGAGGAATCTGGCCAACTGGCTGCAACACAGCGGCGCTCGCTGGCTGTTTGCCGAGACGCAGCATCCCGAATCGATAGATGCGGTTGTCTCGCTTGGCGATGCCGTACAGCGGGTGCTGGTGGGAGAGGGTGAGGCGGAGATTCCCCATCATACCTGGCAGGAACTGTTACAGGATACCGTGGCGGAACCCGATTTGTTCCGGCTGGGGAAGGAGCAGCCAGCGGCAATCGTCTATACTTCGGGCACTACCGGTCAGCCCAAGGGCGTGATGCTCAGTCATGGCAATCTGAGCAGCAATGTATGCTCCATTCAACAATATCTGCAGCTTGGTGCAAAGGATCGGGTATTGAACGTACTGCCGTTTTACTACTCCTACGGGAATTCGGTGTTGCATACCCATCTGGCGGTGGGCGCTACGCTGGTGCTGGGAAACAACCTGCTCTATCCCCACAATGTGCTGACTACCATGGCCAGCGAACGGGCAACCGGTTTCTCCGGTGTGCCATCCACCTTCGCCATTTTGCTGAGCCGCACCCGGATGGAGAACTATGATCTCTCTTCACTCCGCTACATGAGCCAGGCTGGCGGAGCAATGGCGCCGGCGTTGATTGAGCGGCTGCGAAAAGCGGTTCCCCATATCAAACTTTTCGTTATGTACGGGCAAACCGAGGCTACTGCCCGGCTGGCCTGGCTTCCCCCCGAGATGCTGGATGCAAAGCCTGGCTCCATCGGGATTGCTATTCCCGGTGTCAGACTTGAGCTGCGTGACAAACAGGGCCATCCCGTTGTCGCAGGTGAAACCGGAGAGATATGGGCCTCAGGGGAGAATATCATGCAAGGGTACTGGGGAGATCCCGAACTGACCCGCAAGGTACTGGAGAATGGCTGGCTGAAAACCGGCGATCTGGCTCATTGTGATGAAGACGGTTACTTCTATATTGATGGCCGTAGTGCTGATATGATCAAGACCGGCGCCAACCGCATCAGCCCCAAGGAGATCGAGGAGATGATTCTGGAGCTGGATGGCGTAGAAGAGGTTGTGGTTATCGGTGTCCCTGATGAACTGTTGGGGCAGGTAATCAAGGCCGTAATCGTGCCCGGCCCAGGATCGCAACTTGAGATCAAACAGATTCGTGCCTATTGCGGGAAGCACCTTGCCATGTACAAGGTTCCAAAGTTCATCGAATTTGTCACCGAACTGCCCAAGACGGCATCGGGCAAGGTTCAGCGTTTTCTGCTGGCGGAGCAGCATTAAAAAGGCAGGGAAGCAGGGGTTTAGCCCTTCGTCTCTGATATTTTCTCCTCGTGTTTGTTGGTTGCCAGATGGCCAGACAGGCTGTTGCGTCAAGGCAACAGGACGATTATTTTAATCAGAGCGACGATTATCTGCTATTGCCCGCTCTTTATGTTCTACATTAACAACTCGCAACAACAATCGGTTTAAAAAAGATTAATCCCGTATAATCAAGCGGTTGGGTTTTAAGTTATTTAACAACTCCATCAATTGTGGTGTTTTTAATACAAAAATACAACGTAAAAGTTGCTTTCCTGTAACTCCTTTGCTTAAATTTAATCCGGACTCACTGATCGCAAGTGCCGAAAAGCTAACAATCCAAACGGAGGATACTCTCATGAAAAAAAATATAATTGCGCTGGCTGTTGCTGCAGCCATGGTTCCCGGTTTTGCTGCTGCTGACTCCAAGGTCAGCGGGTTTGCGGATATTATTTATACCAATGCAGATAAAGATGCAGATATCTTTGATGATGGCAAAGAGACAAGTGCATTTACTGCAAATGCGGAGGTTGATTTCGCCAGCAAGCTGAGTGATATCGTCTCGGTTCGTGCTGACGTGGATTTTAATATCGGAGGCAACGATGGTGCAGCCGATGCCATTATTGAGCAGGCCTTCTTCGCCGCCAGTGTTGCCGAAGGCGTTACCGTGATTGGTGGTGTGTTCAACAACCCGATTGGCTGGGAGGCTGAGGATGCTCCTGATATGTACCAGACGCCAAAACTTCTGACCAGTGAGGTTCTGGATGGCCAGACTGCGCTGTATGGAAACAACATTGCCGGTGTGGCGGTTGCCGGCGACTTGGGTCCTGTTACCGTGACCGGTGCGGTATTGAATGATATTGGTGGCCTTACTGATAAAAACTCTATCGCTTTGGTTGTTAATGCAACTCCGGTAGCCGGATTTGATGTGGAGCTGGGTTATGTCACCCAGGAGACCGACCATGAAAATGGCGGGTCAGGCATTGATACGGCTGGAAATGTGACCAACCTCAATGCTACATACAAGAATGCCGGTTTGACTCTGGGTGCAGAATACATGACGGCCGAAGAGATTTTGGATACGGGGCTTTCTGTTACTGCAAACTACATGTTTACTCCGGCCATGGGTGCCACTGTCGCCTACAGTTCGCGGGACGGCGATGGCGATATTTGGGGTGATGATGCCGATACCCGTATTGCTGTTGCCGGTATCTGGAACGTTGCTGACAACCTGACTTCCGTGCTTGGATATACTACTGATGATCCAGGTGATGATGAAGACAGCGTAGATGCAGTTACCCTGGAATTTGTTGCCAAATTCTAGAATCGGGAGATACTCTGAACAAAAGCCGCGCAGCAATGCGCGGCTTTTTTTATTGATGAACACGGTTCAGCGGATTTTTCCGGGAGATGCTGCCTCACATTCATTGCTGGGCGGATCCGGTTTTTGAGAAGAGAACAGGCGTAGGGTGGGTAAGCGAATCGCCATCCACCATTCGTTGTTGGCTGCAATTATTAAGATACAAGGTATTGTTCCCGAATCGGAAATCGATTTTGAGCAGGAGAATGGACGATTTTATATTGTAAAAACGACAAAACTCCAGGGAAAAAATCAATGTAACTATTCAGCATAGTTGAAAATGAGTATGTAACTGTTCAGATTGCCCCTGAAATTTGTCAGTTCAAGGCGAAAAATGTGAGTTTACACGGGTAAATGATCATTTTTTAACGCAGAAATGGCAGATTTCAGAGGTGAGCTGAATAGTTACGAAAAAACAGAGGGACAAAAAGTTCTCCCCGTTGCCGGATTTTTTTACAGGAGCACATGCCTCTGTTTCAGAATTTGGCTTAATAACAAGCAGATTCAGAAAAATTTAAAACTTGTTTTCCTGAAGCCAAACTTATTGCGCCAAAAGAAAATTAGTCAAATTTCTTAACCCGGCAACAATATGTTGGGTTAATAATAGCTCAAGTTTCGGAGTTCAATTTTACATTGAGTCGATATTTAACCGGTTGATTAACAAAATGATATACATCAAAAAAACCTGTTTCAGATAATCTGTCGAAACCGACCGGACACTATTCCCGCGAAAGCGAGCTGGAAGAGAAATCGGGAAATACCATCTGCGGTGGAAGCTGGATCCCCGCCTTCGCGGGGATGACGATAGTATATATAGTCCCTTAGTCCCTCTACTATCCCGGCGCACTCTCTGTCATTCCCGCGAAGGCGGGAATCCAGGTCTGAACACCGAAACTTGAGTAATAGCATCCCCTCGCCATAATCCACCCGGGTCAGACAGCCCCCTGGCGAAAATCAAACTCGAAGTTGACCGCCTGCTTGCCCGGATCAGCCAGTTCAAGAATGAGATGAACCTGGGTGTTGGGCGGTATTCCTGCGCTGATATCCGGATCCCCCGCAACGTATTCTTTTGGTTGGAAAAATCTTCTTCCAATGAGTCTGCCGTTAATGCTGGACAGCTTCAGCTCAATGACAGGATAAGGTTGTGGGAACGTGGCGTTATTGATGAAGGTTGCGTTTATCAACAGGGCATCCCCGGTGACGGGATGGCTGCGGACATCCCGGTTGGTCAGTTGCAGTTTGTTCAGATCGCGCTGCAAGGGAAGTTTGCAGCCCAGATAACCGCACATACTCTCCAGCAGCGGTCTTGAGCTGGGGTACTGTTGGGCAAGATGGTCGCGAGCAAAGTAGATGTACTGGCCCAGTAACAACACAATGAGCAGCAGGCTTGCTGTGCTCAGCGCAACCTGGTTGAAAAAAGGGGGTAGCACAAGGAGTGTTTTTATTTTTTGTATCGGCAGCTTCGGCGTTGTGTCGGATATTGTTGTCGCAGGTTCATGCTCGGGGGTGGTTTCTGTACCAGGAGATTTATCGGGTACCAGCAGTTTCTCAAGTTCTTCGATAGTGGTGTTTTCCACTTCTTCAAAGAAGTGTTCACGTGGATCTTCAGCGGTGGCTTTTTGCTGCTGGCGAGAAATCGGTTGTTTGTCGGTTCGGGGGCTGTCGTTGCTACCGAATAGAGTCTGCCAGTCGGAATCGTCAACAGGAGGGGTGCTCTCTCTATCGTTAGTTTTATTTTCTCCCAGCGGAATAAAGTCCGGCTTTCTGTCTCCGGTGTTTCTTTTGTTCTCTCCCAGTGGAATAAAGTTCGGTTCTCCAAACAGGTCATTCGGATGATTAGCGGACTGATTCGTTATCTCTTCTTTCCGATGCAGTTCGTCATCAGCCTGTTTATACAGCTCATCCAGAAGGGGTTCGGTCTCTGCGAATGCAGAATCAGTAAAGGAGTCCGGTTCAGGGCCGGGGTGATCCAGTGCATTGAATACTGCGCCACAGTTCCCGCAACGGACGTTTCCCTGTGCGACATTGACTTGCTCGCTGGTGATGCGGAAGCAGGTGCTGCAGTGAGGACAGAGTGTGTACATCGTTTACACGTTAGCCGGTTTTTTTCTGCCTTCCAGGCGAACCCATCCATCCCGTTGTTGCTCACCTGTCATGGTAAACCATGGCGGGTAGGCTTCGATTACGCTGGTGGCTTGTTCTGCCAGGATGCCGGACAGGATGACGGAGGCTTCGGGGAGAAGCAGTTTCGAGAATCGAGGCGCCAATTCGATGAGCGGGTTGGCGAGGATGTTGGCAAGCAGTAGATTACAGGGAGCGGGATAGTACTCGTCGGGAAGAGAAACAGCAATTTTATCTCCGAGCTGGTTTTTGTTTGCATTATCACGAGTAGCCTGTAGTGCCTGCGGATCATTATCAATGGCCAGCACCGATTTTGCGCCGAGTTTTGCGGCGGCGATGGCAAGAATGCCCGAGCCACAGCCATAGTCGATGACACTCAATCCTGCCGGGGGGTGAGCATCCAGCCATTCCAGACAGAGGGCTGTGGTGGGGTGGGTTCCGGTGCCGAATGCCAGGCCGGGATCGAGCAGGATAGTAACGGCCTCTGGGTCGGGGGGGGGGTGCCCGCCGGGACAGATCCACAGTTTTTCCCCGAACTGCATGGGATGGAAATCGTTCATCCAGGCCCGCGACCAGTCTTTATCTTCCAGAGGTTGTATGTGCCAGCTGCTGAATGGTTTATGTGTCTGTTGTTGCAGCTGGAGTTTCAGAGCCCCCATATCGATGTCTGCGGGAAACAGCCCGGTTATTTCAATCTGTTCCCATAACGGCGTGCTTCCCGGTGCGGGCTCATAGAGGGGTTGATTTTTTGCGTCCTGAAATGTAACGGCAGCGGCGCCTCTATCGCTGAGCAGCTCAGCGATTGCCTGGGCCTGCTCCGGTTGCGCATTGACTTTGAGCTGAAGCCACGGCATCAGAGTCCCAGCTTTTTCTCCAGGTAGTGGATGTTGGTGCCACCGGCGATGAAGGCCGGGTCTTCACAGAGCCGCTGCTGCAAGGGAATGTTGGTTTTAATGCCTTCCACCACCATTTCATCCAGTGCGGTACGCATGCGCGCCAACGCAGATTCCCGATTGGGACCGAAGGTGATCAGTTTGCCAATCATGGAGTCATAGTAGGGCGGGACCGTGTAGCCACTGTATATATGGCTGTCGATGCGTACTCCGAGACCTCCCGGCGCATGGTAGGCGGTGATGGTGCCGGGTGATGGCATGAAATTTTCCGGGTCTTCGGCGTTGATGCGGCACTCCAGGGCGTGGCCCCGCAGTACGATATCCTCCTGCCGGAAGGAGAGCGGTTCCCCGGCGGCGATCCGGATCTGCTCCTGAACCACATCGACACCGGTGATCATTTCGGTGACCGGGTGCTCCACCTGCAGGCGGGTGTTCATTTCGATAAAGTAGAACTCGCTGTTTTCATAGAGAAATTCGAAGGTTCCGGCACCACGATAACCCATGTCGCGGCAAGCCTGGGCGCAACGTTCACCGATAAAATGGCGTTGCTCTATGGTAAGACCTGGAGCGGGAGCCTCTTCCAGAACTTTCTGGTGGCGGCGCTGCATGGAGCAATCCCGTTCGCCCAGATAAATAGCATTCCCGCGGGTGTCGGACAGAACCTGAATCTCTATATGGCGCGGATCCTCCAGATATTTCTCCATATAGAGAGTCTCGTTGCCAAATGCGGCACGAGCCTCGCTGCGGGTCAGGGAGATAGCATCGAGCAGGGTGGCTTCGGTATGCACGACGCGCATGCCGCGGCCCCCGCCCCCGCCAGCGGCCTTGACAATAATCGGGTATCCGGTGCGGTGAGCAGTGCGTAGATTGGCATCCGGGTTATCACCCAGTGGGCCGTCTGAGCCAGGAACGCAAGGCACCCCGGCCTTTTTCATTGCCCTGATAGCCGCCACTTTGTCACCCATGGTGCGGATGGCATCCGGATCCGGGACGATGAAGACAAAGCCGCTGGTTTCGACCTGTTCGGCGAAATCAGCGTTTTCCGACAGAAAGCCGTAACCGGGATGAATGGCTTGGGCATCGGTAACTTCGGCGGCGCTGATAACTGCCGGGACGTTCAGATAACTTTGTGCGGATGGAGCCGGGCCGATGCAGACTGATTCATCCGCCAGCAGGACATGTTTGAGATTGCGATCCGCTTCGGAGTGAACGGCAACCGTCCTGATGCCCATTTCCCGGCAGGTGCGCTGGATTCGTAAAGCGATTTCGCCGCGGTTGGCGATGACAATCTTTTCAAACATAGGCGGGTTGTAAATCCTGTTTATTCAATAACGAACAATGGCTGGTTATATTCGACCGGTTGGCCATTTTCAACCAGAATTGCCTTGATGACACCGGCCTTGTCGGATTCAATCTGATTCATCATCTTCATCGCTTCGATGATGCACAGGGTGTCTCCAGCATTGACTTGCTGACCGATGGTGGCAAAGGGTTTGGCGCCGGGTGTTGCTGCACTGTAAAAAGAACCTACCATTGGGGATGTTACGATATGCCCACTGATCTCCGATTCATCTGCGGGTGCAGCAGTGCTGTCGGTTGATGGTTCCGGATAAGGGTTGGTTGCAGCAACTGGTGCGGTCGGGACTGGAGCAGCAACGCTGAACTGGCTGACCCGGCTGATGCGAATCGACTCTTCACCCTCATGGATCTCGATCTCGGCAACACCGGACTCTTCCAGCAGCTCAATGAGTTTCTTGACCTTTCGTATGTCCATGTTTTATGACCTGTTATGCTTTGTTTTTAATGAGATAGTGTAGTGCTGCCTGCAGCGCCAGCTCATAACCTTGCGCGCCAAGTCCACTGATTGTTCCTGCCGCCAGGTCAGAAAAGAATGAGTGACGGCGAAACTCCTCCCGCCCGTGGATGTTGGACAGGTGTACCTCGACAAAGGGGATCTGAACTGCGGTCAGCGCGTCCCGTAGCGCGACGCTGGTGTGGGTAAATGCTGCGGGGTTAATGATGATAAACTCTACCTTCTCCCGCCAGGCGGTATGAATGCGCTCTACCAGTTCATGTTCCGCATTGCTTTGCAAATGAGTTAAATTGTGTCCTGCATCTGCCGCTATCTGCTGGAGATGGGCGGTAACGTCCGCCAGACTGGTAGAGCCGTAGTGCTCCGGTTCACGCGTACCCAGCAGATTCAGATTCGGGCCATTGAGCAGCAGTAGCTCAGCCATGAAATTTCCCCATTATGGGTGGTTGCATCTATTGACGCCAATTTTGACTGAACTGGGTAGCCATGTCCAGAAACCACCGGTTTTTCTGCACGTTCGCCGCAGATTCCCGCGATTTGGTCACTGCAAGGCGTTTTCCAGGTGGTCGCTGAACGTTTCGGCATTCATGAATCCAATTACTCGATAGTTTTTGCGCTCCCGGGTATCCGGACCAAAAAAGAGAATGGCCGGCGGGCCGATGAGGCCATATTTTTTCAGCAGTTCCTTGTCCCGGGAGTCATTGGCGGTGACATCGGCTTGTAGCAGCAGTGTGTTGGCCGCGTATAGAGCGGCAGTTACGGCGGGATCAGTGAAAGTGTATTTCTCAAACTCCTTGCAGGAGACACACCAGTCGGCATAGAAATCCAGCATCACCGGCTGTCCCCGCTGGCTGGCGGCAGCAAGTTCGCGCTGCAGATCCTGTACGGATTTGATGTTCTTGAATGCCAGGTGTGCCTCACTGCCGGTGACTCCTGCGCCAGAGGAGAACACTCCCCGCAGCGGCTGCATCACATCCTTGCCTCCGGCTGCGGCACCGGTCAGCAGCAGTGCCCCATAGATCAGCAAGGCGATTCCCGTGCCTTTCCACAGCCTGCTCCACCCTGGCGGACTTTTCTCCAGTGCGCCCATGTAGATGGCGGAGACGATGAACAGCAGCGCCCACAGCACCATGACAGCTGCGGCTGGCAGGATGCGTTCCAGCATCCAGATGGCTACCGCCAGCAGCATGATCCCGAATACCGCTTTGATGGCATTCATCCACGGACCGGCTTTGGGCAGGAGTTTCCCGGCCGAGGTGCCGATGGCAAGCAGCGGTGCGCCCATTCCCAGGCTGAGGGCAAACAGCGCCAGGCCACCCAGTACGGCATCACCGGTTTGGCCGATATAGATAAGTGCTCCCATCAATGGGGCCGCTACACAGGGACCAACAATCAGAGCAGACAGAAAACCCATCACGGCGACACCAGTGAGGGTGCCACTCTGCTGACGGTTGCTTACTTCAGTAAGCTTGCTTTGCAGGAAAGCAGGCATCTGCAGCTCGTAGAAGCCGAACATGGAGAGTGCCAGCAGTACAAAAATAAAGCTGAAGGTGACCAGAATCCAGGGGTTCTGGAAGGTTGCCTGCAGATTCTCTCCAAACAATCCGGCGATGACGCCGGCAACGGTATAAGTCAGCGCCATGGCAAGCACATAGACCAGGGAGATTACGAAGGCGCGCCGGGTGGTTATTGCCTCCCCCTGCCCGATGATGATGCCGGACAGGATCGGGATCATCGGGAATACACAGGGGGTAAATGCCAGCAGCAGACCCAGGCCAAAAAAGGTGATGATGATGAGAAGGGTGCTGCCGGTGGCAATGGAGTTGGCCAGGTTATCCTGCTCAGAGAGGGGTGGTTCGCTGGAGGCGGATTTTGCCACGGAAGGCTGAGTCGCGGCAGTGCTGATTTCCGCGGTTGCAGGGAGATCCAGCTGAACTGTTTTGCTCATCGGCGGGTAACAGACCCCTAGCGTCTCGGAGCAGCCCTGGAATCCGGCCTGAAAGGTAACGGTGACCGGTTCGGACTGGGTGCGGTTCAGCGGGATGACGGCCTCGATACTGTGGTAGTAAACCTCCATCTCGCCAAAAAACTCATCATTTATTTTCTTGCCCGCAGGCAGTTGTGCTTCACCAGCGGTAATGCCGCTGGAGTCGACAACTTCGAAGCTGAACTTGCTGCCATACAGATAGTACCCTTCGGCAATCTGCCAGCGGGCGACGATGGTATTGGCATCCCGAATTTCGGCATCGAAGGCAAAGGCTTGATCCGGCTCCAGCAGTTCCTCCTGCTGTTCTCCCCAGCCTGGACCGGTGGTGGCCGGAATCAGGGAGGGAAGGCTTGGTTGAGCCGGGTCGGCCAGCGGGGGCAGGGTAATCTCCACCCGCTGTTCATGGGGCGGATAGCAGAGTCCCAGCGGTTCAGAGCAGCCCTGAGAGTGTGCGATCAGTGTCAGCGTCTTTGCGGCAGTTGAGCTGCGCTCAATGGGGATTTCAACAATGAGGCGTTCATAGTAGGACTCTATATCACCAAAAAACTCATCTGTTTTCTCTTTCCCCTTTGGTAGGGCTGCCTCGCCCAGAGTAATTCCCTCGGTACCCGATTCAAAACTGACCCGGTGGCGGTCAAGATAGTATCCCGGAGCCAGCTTCCACTCCGCCCGGATGGTATTGGCATCAATGGCTTCGGCGCTAAAACGGAATGCCTCATCGGGTGGCAGGGGTTCTTCGCTGGCAGCAGGAGTAAATGGCAGTGCGAACAGGCTCAGTAGCAGTAGTAGTCTTGTCATTTCATTTATAGTTCCGAGATCCAGTCGAGGTAGGCGGGGAGACCATTGGCTACAGGGACAGCAATGATTTCCGGAAGTTCATAGGGATGATGTTGTTGAATGAACCGTTCCAGAGCCGGATAGGCCTGGCTGTGAGTCTTGATTAACAGCAGGATTTCTTCTGTGGACTCCCGTTTTCCCTGCCAGTGGTAGATTGAGTGTATTCCGGGCAGAATGCTGACGCAGGCCGCCAGGCGCTGATCGACAAGCGTGGTTGCAAGATTTTCAGCGCAGTTACGGTCCGGGCAGGTGCAGAATACCAGTTGAGGGTGTTTTTCCATTGAGTTTTTTTATTTCGTTACCATAATAGACGTGTCAGGCATGCTGTTGCCGAACCCGGAAAGGTTATACTCTGACAGATACCGGAATAACGAATTGATTCCCTCTGCGATGAAAAATACATGATACCGTTTCCACTACTGTTTCTGCTATTTCTTACTATTCCCCTTCTGGAGATCTATCTGCTGATCAAGGCCGGTTCGGTGATCGGGGCACTGCCTGCTGTGGCGTTGGTGGTGTTTACTGCGGTGCTGGGGGCATTTCTGCTGCGCTTGCAGGGACTCTCCACCATGAACCGGATGCGCGCCAACATGATGCGCGGCAAGGTTCCGGCCATCGAAATACTGGAGGGTGCCGCGCTGCTGGTGGCTGGCGGATTGCTTCTGACGCCGGGGTTTTTTACCGATGCCATCGGTTTTTTGCTGCTGATTCCTCCCCTGCGTCGATACTGGCTCTTGAAAATTATCGATCGCGTCACCATCAATAGCGTACCCCGACAAGAGACGCGTGGACCGCGTACCTTTGAGGGTGAGTCCTGGCGTGATGATGACGATGATCCCCGCCTTCGTTAACCTGAACGGCTCTTTAATTTTAAAAAAAACTTGACGAGCGGGTTTTCATCGCTATCATTTAGCACTCTCTGTACTAGAGTGCTAAACCAGATATACCGTAAATTCAGTCTATTTAAGTTTGTTAGGAGAGGAACTGTATGAAAATTCGTCCGTTGTATGACCGTGTTGTCGTCCGTCGAATGGAAGAGGAAACCACAACTCCAGGCGGGATTGTGCTGCCTGACTCCGCTACCGAGAAGCCCATGCAGGGTGAAGTGGTTGCCGTTGGCAGGGGCAAGGCGCTGGAGAATGGCGAGTTTCGCGCTCTGGATGTCAAGGTGGGTGACAAAGTGTTGTTTGGCAAATATGCCGGAACCGAGGTCAAGGTAGATAACGAAGAATTAATGATGATGCGTGAAGACGATCTGCTTGGCATCATCGAAGGTTAAGTTTTTTACGTAACTAAATTCAGAAGAGGATTCTCAAGCTATGGCAGCTAAAGACGTATTATTCAGTGATGATGCCCGTAATCGTATGATTAGCGGGGTGAATGTCCTGGCGAATGCAGTAAAAGTAACTCTGGGACCCAAAGGTCGCAACGTAGTGCTGGAAAAGAGCTTTGGTGCTCCAACCATCACTAAAGATGGCGTTTCCGTCGCCAAGGAGATCGAGCTGAAAGACAAGTTCGAAAACATGGGTGCGCAGATGGTGAAGGAGGTTGCGTCACAGACATCTGATGTAGCAGGTGATGGCACCACCACGGCAACCGTTCTGGCTCAGGCCATCGTACGTGACGGCATGAAAGCCGTTGCTGCAGGTATGAACCCGATGGATCTGAAACGCGGTATCGACAAGGCGGTTATTGCTGCTGTCGAGGCCCTTAAAAAGAGCTCAAAGCCCTGTTCCGACGACAAATCCATTGCCCAGGTAGGCACTATTTCTGCCAACTCCGATGAGAACGTCGGGGCTATTATTGCTGATGCAATGGGTAAGGTAGGCAAGGAAGGGGTTATTACTGTGGAAGAGGGTTCCGGTCTCGATAATGAGCTGGACGTGGTCGAGGGAATGCAGTTCGATCGTGGCTATCTCTCTCCCTATTTCATCAACAACCAGGAGAGCATGAGTGCCGATCTGGAGTCACCTTTGATCCTGCTGTGTGATAAAAAAATATCCAATATTCGTGACATGCTGCCGCTGCTGGAAGGTGTCGCAAAGGCTGGAAAACCACTGCTGATTATTGCTGAAGACGTTGATGGCGAAGCCCTTGCCACGTTGGTGGTTAACACCATGCGTGGTATTGTCAAGGTCGCTGCAGTGAAGGCACCTGGTTTCGGCGATCGCCGCAAGGCCATGCTGGAAGATATTGCCATTCTTACGGGTGGCACGGTTGTCTCCGAAGAGGTTGGTCTGACACTGGAGAAAGCCTCGATTGACGACCTGGGCAGCGCCAAGAAGATCCAGGTTACCAAGGATGAAACTGTCATCATCGATGGCGCGGGAAACAAGGCTGATATTGAAGGTCGCGTCTCCCAGATTCGTGCCCAGGTCGAGAGCTCCTCATCCGATTACGACAAGGAAAAGCTGCAGGAACGTGTTGCCAAACTGGCCGGCGGTGTTGCCGTGATCAAGGTTGGTGCGGCTACCGAGGTCGAGATGAAAGAGAAAAAGGCTCGCGTTGAGGATGCCCTGCACTCTACCCGTGCGGCGGTAGAAGAGGGTGTTGTGCCTGGCGGTGGTGTGGCGCTGTTGCGTGCATGCGATGCCATCCGAGATATCAAAGGCAGCAACCATGACCAGGATGTTGGTGTTAGCATTGCCCTGCGTGCGATGGAGGAGCCACTGCGCCAGATTGCCACCAACGCAGGTGATGAAGCCTCTGTTGTTGTCAACAAGGTCAAGGAAGGCAAGGGTAACTTTGGTTACAATGCTGCTACTGGCGAGTATGGCGACATGATCGCTATGGGTGTTCTGGATCCTGCCAAGGTAACCCGCAGTGCGTTGCAGAATGCTGCTTCAGTTGCTGGACTGATGGTTACCACTGAAGCAATGGTGGCTGAATATCCAGAAGAGAGCGCGGCGGCTGCTGGTGCTCCCGATATGGGTGGCATGGGCGGTATGGGCGGCATGGGTGGTATGGGGGGCATGATGTAAGCCCGCAGCACCAATCGCTGTTTGTTACAGAAAAAGCCCCGCTTTGCTGGCGGGGCTTTTTTTATGGGCTGTTTCTGTGTTGAGACGGTTTATTCTGTGGAGTGCCAGACCGGTTGAGACTTTCTGCACCTCGTTCTTTGCTCCCCCTTCTGAATGAAAAACAAGCCTGCGTGTCAGTTGTGAACCCGGATTTCGCAGTTGACTGCTTTGAGGGTATACCAACATGTTGATGTGCCTGATTTTTTCACTTTTACCCGGTTCACCTGCCGGGTGAGCAGCACTATGAGGAGATTGCGCGCTTGCGGGGGCGCATGGCTGCGTTTTAAGGGAACCTCGAAAAATACATTTTTTTCACTCTGGAGATTATCAAAATTCAGATAAATCAACGGGTTGTTGATTCCTGTTTTCGTCGGAATGATAATTATTGGAGGTTCCCTTAACAGAGTACCAGCGGAATTCCGCGTTCTGGAGAATGTTGCGGTTTCGTCAGGTTTTTATCCGGGTGTTAAAGTTACTGCCTGGAGACTGGAGGCCCGTCCGGGCCTCCAGGTTTCTGGTCGAAGTTTATAGTTTGCCGGCATTTTCCGCCAGATAATCGGCAACACCTTCCGGTGTGTCTTTCATGCCCTTGTCACCCTTGTGCCAACCGGCCGGACAGACTTCACCGTGTTCCTCGGTGAACTGCAACGCATCGATGACACGCAGCATTTCATCGATATCCCGGCCCAGTGGCAGATCGTTGATGACTTGATGCCGCACAACACCATCGCGGTCGATGAGGAAAGAACCACGGAATGCGACGGCGCCATCAGGAGTTTCTACATCATAGGCCTTGCAGATATTGTGGGTCATATCCGCCACCATCGGATAACCGACGGGTCCGATGCCACCCTCCTTGATGACGGTGTTGCGCCAGGCGTTGTGAGTGAAGTGGGAGTCGATGGAAACACCGATTACCTCCACGTTGCGTTCCTTGAACTCACTCAGGCGGTGGTCAAATGCAATCAGCTCGGAGGGGCAGACAAAGGTGAAATCCAGTGGCCAGAAGAATACGACCGCATATTTGCCATCGCGGGCTTCGTTGAAATTGAACTCATCGACAATCGTGCCATTGCCGAGTACGGCAGGGGCGGTAAAATCAGGGGCCGGACGGCCTACAAGTACGCTCATGGAGTGCTCCTTGGTTCGTGTTTTAGACTTGATCTAAATAGTGTACATGATACCCGTCATGCGTCAACAGTGATTTGATGGAATATCGTACTATTCTGAACTACTATGTCTTTTCTGTGAAGAGAGAATCTCTGCTCTGGCTGCATCGGCATCAGCCCAGCCCTCAATCTTGACCCACTTGCCTTTTTCCAGATCCTTGTAATGCTCGAAGAAATGGCAGATCTGGGACAGTAACAGCTCAGGCAGATCATCGGTGGAGTTAACGTTTACATAGATGGGGGACAGTTTATCCACCGGGACGGCAATGATTTTTGCATCTACTCCGGATTCATCGGTCATCTTGAGCATGCCGATCGGACGGCAGCGAATTACGGCGCCGGTGATCAGCGGGTGCGGTGTTACTACCAGTACATCAACGGGATCACCATCTTCCGACAGGGTATGGGGAACAAAGCCATAGTTGGCGGGGTAGAACATGGCGGTCGCCATGAAGCGATCCACCACCATGGTGCCGCTATCCTTGTCCAGCTCGTATTTGACCGGCGAGCTTTGTGCCGGAATTTCAATAATTACGTTGATATCGTTGGGGACATCTTTACCCGCGGGGATCTGTTCCAGGTTCATTATCTCGGTGCCTCGGTTGGAATTGTTGAAAATGAGTATGTAACTGTTCAGATTGCTCCTGAAATTCGTCAGTTCAAGGCGAAAAATGTAAGTTTACACGGGTAAATGATCATTTTTTAACGCAGAAACGGCGGATTTCAAGGGTGAGCTGAATAGTTACCGGAATTATACTTGTTTGCCGCGGTTGAGTCATGCATCATTCCGCCCATGAACCATAGCAAACTGTTGGGGAAACTGTAATGAGAATCGTGTTATTGGGAGCGCCGGGCTCCGGAAAGGGAACGCAGGGGAAAAAGCTGGCGGAACAATACGGTATACCGCAGATCTCGACCGGTGATCTGCTGCGTGCCGCTGTTGCCGCGGAAACACCGTTAGGCAAACGCGCCAGGGTTGCGATGGATGCCGGTCAACTGGTCTCTGATGATGTTGTGGTGGGGCTGATCCGGGAGCGTCTGAATGAAGCGGATACTGCTAACGGTTTTATTCTCGATGGTTTTCCGCGCAACATTGTACAGGCGGAAGCACTGGACGTGATGTTGAATGAGATTGGCAAGCCGCTGCAGGCGGCGCTGCATATCGATGTGGATTTCGACATCCTGATGAAGCGGCTTACTGGCCGGCGCACCTGTGAGTCCTGCGGGCAGATGTATAATATCGATACTTCGCCACCCAAAGCGGAAGGTCGCTGCGACAAGTGTGGAGGCCGACTTGTCCAGCGGGCGGATGATAATGAAGAGACCATCAGCAAGCGGCTCAAGGTCTATGAATCCCAGACCATGCCATTGATCGCCTACTATCGCGATCAGGGAAAGCTGCATACAGTTAAAGGCGTGGGTGATATTGACGATATCTATACCTCTATTGCTGCAGAGCTCGAAGGAGTGCAATGAGTAACCATTATGATTTAATCGCCATTGGTGGTGGCAGCGGGGGACTCTCGGTTGCGCAGCGGGCAGCCGCTCATGGCACCAGAACCGCTGTGGTGGAAAAGGGCGCTCTGGGTGGGACCTGTGTCAACGTGGGTTGTGTCCCGAAAAAAATCATGTGGTATGGTGCAACAGTTGCCGGTGCCCTGCGTGACGCCCCGGACTATGGTTTCAGCATCGAGCGGCACGGCTTCGACTGGACCAGACTGGTGGCGCAGCGTGATGAATATATTCGTGGAATTCACGCCTGGTATCATACTTACCTGGCTGACAACAAGGTGGATGAGATCCACGGTACGGCCCGTTTCATTGATGCACATACCCTGGAGGTGGAGGGTGAGCGCTACACGGCGGATCATATTGCCATCTCTCCCGGTGGTCAGCCGCTGGTTCCCGATACTTCCGGAGCAGAGCTGGGTATTACTTCGGACGGTTTTTTTGCGCTCACGAAACAGCCGCAGGAGGTGGCGGTCATCGGTTCCGGTTACATTGCCGTGGAGCTGGCCGGCCTGCTGAATGCGCTGGGCAGCCGGGTGACTTTGGTGCTGCGCAAGCATCAGCTGTTGAAAGAGTTCGAACCCATGCTGCGCGAGACCTTGATGGAAGAGATGCAGGAGAGCGGCATCAATATCATCACCAATACGGCAGTGGCCGCTGTGGTAAAAGATGAAAGTGGCAAGCTGCGTCTGGATTGTCAGGGTGGTATCAGTTGTGCCGGACTGGACGGTGTCATCTGGGCCATCGGTCGTACTCCCGATACGCAGGATCTCAATCTGTCGGCGGCCGGTGTGGAGATGGATGAGCAAGGTTTTATTCCCACCGATGCCTGGCAGAACACTAATGTTGATGGAATCTACGCCCTCGGAGACGTTACCGGTGCAGCTGCATTGACCCCGGTCGCCATCGCTGCCGGACGCCGCCTGGCGGATCGCCTGTTCGGCGGGATGCCGGAGAGTCGGCTGGAGTACGAAAACATTCCCACCGTGGTATTCAGTCATCCTCCCATCGGCAGCATCGGCGTCAGTGAAGATGAAGCACGCGAACTGCACGGTGATGCGGTAAAAATCTACCAGACCCGCTTTACTCCCATGTACCATGCTTTTACCCGGCATAAACATATCACCGCAATGAAACTGGTCTGTGTCGGAGCAGAAGAGAAGGTGATTGGCTGTCACATCATCGGTCTGGGTGCCGACGAGATGCTGCAGGGTTTTGCTGTTGCCATCAGCATGGGTGCGACCAAGGCAGATTTCGACAGAACCATCGCTATCCATCCAACCAGTGCGGAAGAGCTGGTGACCCTGCGCTGACGGCTACTATTAACCCGGCATATATTGTTGCCGGGTTAATAATAGCAACCGGGGCAGTTTTCTTATCCTGAATCCGATAGATTTTCAGTGGCTAAAATGGCTGCCTGGTTTCAAAAATCGAACAAAAAAGCAGTTGTCCCGGCGGTGTAACTGCCATTTCCGGGTTCCATTCAATGCGTAGTACCTCCTCCTGCGCAGATTTCTGCTTCCTCAGTATTCGCCAGGAGTCTGTCGGATTTGGGGATAATCTACTGCGCTGATGGGAGAGCGGCCAAAATATCCCCGGTTTTTCGTTAAATAGCCCCACTATTCGCCTCAAAACCGGAAATATTTTGACTCGATCTCCACCAGCTCGCTACGATTACCCAAACCCGACAGACTCCCAGGAGCCTGTCGGACTTAGGGGATCGTGGCGAGGGAAAGCCATTTTGAGTCCATTTTATTGATCATTTGAGGCGAATATTGGGTATATTTAACGAAAATGATCGGAAAAATGGGCCAAAATGGCTTTTCCGCAGTAGATTCATCCTAAGTCCGACAGGCTCCTAGCCCGCATTTATCACCGGAATGACAAACCCTCGCTTGTTCTTTGAATCCACAAGGAATTTTGGTTACTCGGGAATACGCCCTGTTGTTCCGCTCCTTCCCAAAATTTCTTGTGTATCCAAAGTCCCGCACAATCATCTTGCCCTCTGGTGAGAAATGCGGGTTAGCGGGCTGTTGGATCCGGGGGAAGGGAGCATGTTTTCAGTAAATCAGCTCCGTTGAGCTTGACACCGGGAACTCTTCAGCTAAGATAGTAACCAGTTACTATCTTTTGAGTTGAGGCGCAATATGCAATCCAGAAGCAGACACTTGCCTGCCGACAAACGTCGTAACGTTACTGTTGAGGCAGTTGTCGAGCTTGCTGCAGATCATAATCCAAGCAATATCACTACGGCTGCCATTGCCAAGCATATGAATGTGACGCAAGGGGCGCTGTTTCGCCATTTCCCCAACAAGGATGCCATCTGGCAGGCAGTAATAGAGTGGGTTGCAGAGCGGTTGCTGGCGCGGGTTGACAAGGCAGCGGATGCTGCGGAAACACCGTTGGCAGCACTGGAAGCGATGTTTATTGCTCATATCGAGTTTGTTTCCGCCTACCCCGGGGTGCCCCGGATGCTGTTTGGTGAACTGCAACATGCCGGAGAGAGCGTACCCAAGCGGATGGTTCGGACTCTGTTGCAGAAATATGGCGAGCGGCTGGCGGCATTGATAGAGAAGGGCAAGGTTGCAGGTGAGATTGCGCCGGCGGTGGATACAGCTGCTGCCTGTCAGTTGTACATTGGCGCAGTTCAAGGTCTGGTCATGCAGTCATTGATAGCTGGGGAGAGCAATAAAATGTTAAGCAAGGTGCCGGGTGTTTTTGCTATCTATCGTCGCGGCATCGAGACTGAATCATGAAGAAACTATCCGTAAATACCCGCACTGTTACCTTGCTTGTGGTGCTGTTGCCGATGCTGCTGGCGTTTGGCTATGTGGTTACCCGTTCGGGTCCTTTGGCTCCGGTGCCTGTTACCGTAATCCAGGTTGAGGAGCAGGCGATAACGCCAGCCCTGTTTGGGATAGGCACTGTTGAGGCAAGATATCGCTATCGGATAGGTCCCGTCATGACCGGTCGTTTGTTGCAGCTCGACAGCGATGTGGGCGACAAGGTGACAGCCGGGCAGGTGCTTGGCGAGATGGACCCGGTTGATATGGATGACAAAATTACCGCCAGCAAAGCGGCCATCAAACGTGCCACCGCATCGATTGTCGCGGCTGAGGCTCGGGTGAAAGATTCGGTTGCACGTATGGACTATGCTCTGGCACAAGCAGAACGCTACAAGCAACTGGCAATGGATCGCAATGTCAGCAAGGAAGCCGCCGAGGCGAAAAATCAGGAGTATCAGGTTGCACAGGCAGCCGAGACTACTGCCCGGGCGATGCTGAATGTCGCACGGCAGGAGCTGGAAATGCTGCGAGCGGATCACCAGAGCTTGAGCCGGCAGCGAAGTAACCTGCGCCTGATTGCTCCGGTGACTGGCGTGGTGGCTGGCCGCTATATTGAGCCAGGTAGTACTGCCATGGCAGGTCAGATGGTGCTGGAAATAATCGACACGGACAGTATCTGGGTCAGCGTCCGTTTCAACCAGCGCCAGTCTGACGGGTTAGCAAAAAATCTGCCGGCCTCTATTGTATTGCGCTCCCGTCCGGATCAGCCGGTTTCCGGCACGCTGGCAAGGGTTGAGCTGCTGGCGGATACTGTTACGGAGGAGGCGCTGGCCAAGGTGGTTTTTGATCAGCTGCCTGAACCACTCCCTCCGCTTGGAGAGCTGACTGAAGTCACGGTTTCACTGTCACAACTGGATGCTACCCCGGTAGTGCTCAATGCGGCTGTCAAGCGACTGAATGGCGAGAGCGGGGTATGGCTGGTGGAGAAAGATGATACGTTGCGGTTTGTGCCGGTTGAGGCCGGAGTTGCTGATCTGTCGGGTCGGGTACAGATTCTCCGGGGTCTTGAGCCTGGCAGCAGGGTTGTTCTCTATAGCCAAAAGAAGCTGACAGCCCACAGCCGTATCGCTGTTGTCGATCAGCTTGCGGCAAGCCCGCAATGATCAGTCTTGCTGCCCGTGATGTACTCCATGCCTGGGGTAAATTTGTTTTTACCGGTGTGGGCCTGGGTTTGCTGATTGGTGTTACGTTGACCATGGCCGGAGTTTATCGGGGCATGGTGGATGATGCCAAGGTGCTGCTGAATAACAGTGGTGCCGATTTGTGGGTGGTGCAAAAGCAAACCCTGGGACCCTATGCGGAACCATCCAGCGTGCATGATGATGTCTATCGCAGTATCCTCGGCATGCCGGGTGTGGCCAGCGCCGCCAATGTTACCTATCTTACCATGCAGGTGCAGCAGGGGGATCGGGATGTGCGCGTCATGGTGGTTGGTATTGTGCCCGATGGCCCGGGTGCTCCAGGCTATCTGTTGGCAGGCCGGCAGATTGTTCGCAGCCACTATGAAGCAGTGGCCGATGTGGGCACAGGCTTCAAGCTTGGCCAGGTGATACATATTCGCCGTCATAACTATACCGTGGTTGGCCTGACCCGGCGCATGGTCTCTTCCGGCGGTGACCCCATGGTGTTTATTCCGCTCAGAGATGCCCAGGAGGCGCAATTTCTGAAAGATAATGATGCTATTCTCAATGAGCGCAATCGTACCGCAGCCAATCCCGCCTTTAGTCGGCCGGATGTGCTGGAAGCAGTGATCAACTCTCAAAGCAATAACCCTTTTGTCAATGCGGTGCTGGTACAGATCAAGTCCGGTTTTACACCCGAGCAGGTGGCGGAGTCGATTCGTCGCTGGAAACGCTTGCAGGCCTATACCCGTGCGCAGATGGAAGAGATTCTGGTGGCAAAGCTGATTGCTACCTCTTCCAAACAGATTGGCATGTTTCTGGTAATTCTGGCGATTGTCAGTGCGGCCATTGTCGCCTTTATCATTTACACATTGACCATGGGAAAGATAAGAGAGATCGCCGTGCTCAAACTGATCGGCACCCGCAACCGTACTATTGCCGGTATGATTATGCAGCAGGCAGTGGGGCTGGGGTTGATCGGTTTTATCGTTGGCAAGATTTCCGCCACTGTCTGGGCGCCGATGTTTCCCAAATATGTATTGCTCGAGCCGGGAGATGCCCTGCGTGGATTCATCGCGATTGTGGTTATCTGTATCCTGGCGAGCCTGTTGGCGATCCGTGCTGCCCTGAAGGTCGATCCGGCCGAAGCCATCGGGGGGTAAGCATGGCAAGAGACAGAGGTATTTTCATTGAAGGCATGCGCAAGCGTTACGGTGAAGGTGAGACGGCGGTTGATGCGCTGAAAGAGGTCAACATGCAGGTCATGCCGGGTGAGGTGGTTGGTTTGATCGGCCCCTCGGGATCGGGCAAGAGCACCTTGCTCAAAGCCCTTGGCGCCGTCATTGAGCCCACCGCGGGCCGAATGATTCTGGGCGATGAGGTGATATATGACAACGGCTGGCTGATCTCGGATCTGCGCGCCCTGCGGCGTGACAAGATTGGTTTTGTATTTCAGGCTCCTTACCTGATTCCGTTTCTGGACGTCACTGACAATGTTGCCCTGTTGCCCATGCTGGCTGGTCGTCCAAATGGTGAATCACGTCAACGGGCGGTGGAGCTGCTGGAAGCGCTGGATATTGCTCACCGTGCCGGGGCAATGCCATCCCAGTTGTCCGGTGGTGAGCAGCAACGGGTGGCTATTGCCCGCGCACTGGTTAATCAGCCACCGGTTATTCTGGCTGACGAACCCACGGCACCGCTGGACAGTGAGCGGGCTCTTGCCGTTATCCGCATTCTCAACCAGATGGCCCGGCAGTACCAGACGGCTATTATCGTGGTCACCCATGATGAAAAAATCATCCCGACCTTCAAGCGCATTTACCACATCCGGGACGGACGCACCCATGAGGAAGCAGGAGAGGGTCGGGAGTTTGAGTAGCTGTTTCCCGAAATTGAGTGTGATGTTTGGCAAGTATTAACCCGGCAACCAAATATGTTGGGTTAACAAAAAATACCGGACTTTTTTAACCAGGAGAGAAAATCGATATGAATACATCCCGTACTGTTGTCATTACCCTGTTGGCCGGACTGGCTGCTACCACTGTGAGTAGTCAGTCGGTTTCCGAGACCGCAGCCGATTCCCCCGAGCCGCTGGTGCTGCGCGAAATTATGCAGGACATGGGCAAAGAGATGGAAAAAATTGCCGGGGCCGTTTCCCGGGAACAGTGGGAGCAGGTGGCAGAGTCCGCATTGCGAATTGCTGATCATCCGCGTCCACCGATGAGTGAGCGGAAAAAAATCATGGCGCTGTTCGGCAATGATATGGCCAGATTCAAGGGTTACGACACCAAGACGCACGATACGGCACGTACTCTGGCTGACGTGGCGGCAAAACAAGAGGGTTCAGCGGTTATCTCAACCTTCGCGACATTACAGAGCAGTTGTCTGAAGTGCCACCAGAACTTCAGAAAGCCTTTTCAGGAACATTTCTACGGCAAACGCTGAGTTGTCAATCGTAATCCCGGCCGGGGGTCTACACTGTTTTATATGAATCGGGCTGAGAAGTTACTGTCATGAACAAAAACTGTTTGCGATTAAGCATGGGTTTGTCTCTGCTGTTATCATTCCAGACAGCTCCGGCGGCAGACCTGATGGAGACATACCGGCAGGCGTTGGAAAACGCGCCAGCCCTGAGGGCAGCGGATGCCGAACGGCTGGCCAACCGGGAGCTGTTGCCGCAGAGCCGGGCGCTGTGGTTGCCACGGCTGGATGCCAGCGTCAACGTCGGTACCAATCGATGGGATCCGGAACCGGGTGTGACAGATGACTACGGTAGTCTTGGCTACAGTTTGCGCCTCAGCCAAACTCTCTACAATCGTGCTGACTGGATACAGCTCAGCCAGGCGGGAGAGCGGGTGGCTCAGGCGGAGGCGGCTTACAGGGTAGTTCAGCAGGCTGTCATTCTCGATGTTGCGCAACGCTATTTCGATGTTCTGGCGGCAATGGATAATCTGGAGTTTATCAAGGCAGAGAAGACGGCAATCGGGCGTCAGCTTGAACAGGCGCAACAGCGCTTTGATGTCGGGTTGATTGCAATCACCGATGTCCAGGAAGCGCAGGCTCGTCATGATAGTGCCGTTGCTGGTGAGATAGCGGCCGGCAACCGGCTGGACAGTGCCACGGATGCCTTGCGTGAACTGACCGGTGCCGATGGTGCTGCATTGAATCCCCTGTCGGTGGAGATTCCATTGCAGACACCGCAGCCAAATGATATCGAGGCATGGGTTCGCACCGCGCGGACAAGCAATCTGCAACTGATGGTGGCGCGTTATGGCGCTACTGTGGCGCAACAGGAGATCAGGCGCCGTTCCGCTGGACATTATCCATCACTCAGTCTGGTCGGCAGTTATCAGCGTAGTGAGACAGAGGCAAGCCGCTATGTTGATAATGATCTCTCCAGTCTCGGTTTGCAGTTGACCCTTCCCCTCTACCAGGGTGGTGGAATCAGCTCCCGTACCCGGCAGGCCCGGCATCAATACCGGCAAGCCAGCGATGAACTGGAGAAACAACAACGGAGCACCTTGCGGGTGGTGCGGGATGCTTATCGCAGCGTGATTGCAGGAATCAGTCAGGTGAAGGCGCTGGAGCAGGCGCTTGCCTCCCACCAAACGGCGCTGCTGGCCACCGAAGCTGGTTTCGAGGTGGGAACGCGAACTATTGTGGATGTGCTGAATGTTCAGCAAGAGCTGTTTCGTGCACGCCGTGACCATGCCATTGCACATTATGATTACCTGTTGGCCTCGCTGCGGTTAAAGCAGGCTGCTGGTAGTTTGGGGGTAGGGGATCTGGAGCAGGTGAACCGCTGGTTGCAGTAACCCGGGAAACTGCAGTTGACTGCTCTCCTGTTCTGTTAACTTACTGTTAAACTTGAGTTATCCCCACGAATTTTTCAGGTACCCCGATGAAATTAAAGAAATAGATGTGATTTCATGGCAAAGTTTGATCTAATTGGTTCACGACAAACTAATTTGGAGCTCGCCTCGCCATGAAAGCCGTTAGATTATTGCATAAAGATTTTGGTAACTATTCAGCTCACCCCTGAAATCCGTCATTTCTGCGTTAAAAAATGATCATTTATCCGTGCTAGTACTCCGTCAAGGTGATAAATCAGGATACAGTTGGCCTGTCAGCGTTCAGGGCAAGGCGCGCCTCGCAGCGAATGGCCATCGCCCTTTGCAAGAGGCGCAACG
>JAJRUV010000003.1 GCA_024277595.1 Gammaproteobacteria bacterium | reverse complement strand
TGCCTGCACACTGCGCCTTGCTGCGAAACACCACAGGAACGCTGTATCCTGATTTATCACCTTGACGGAGTACTAGGAGTCTGTCGGATTTGGGAATAATCTACTGCGCTGATGGGAGAGCGGCCAAAATGCCCCCGGTTTTTTGTTAAACAGCCCCACTATTCGCCTCAAAACCGGAAACATTTTGACTCGATCTCCCACCATCTTGCTACGATTACCCAAACCCGACAGACTCCCAGCTTCACCCTTTCCTGAAACAGAGCCCCGATGTTGAACATCGGGGCTCTGTTTTTCTGTCAAAATCTTCTGCTGAAGATGTGCTGATCACGCATTGCAATTTACATTAGCTGCACATAATATTCCCCTCAATGGATAATAATCTGCTAATTCAGGTCGAAAATTTGTCCCGTTACTATGGCCACCGGGCGGCGGTGGATGATATCAGTTTTGAACTCCACCGCGGTGAGGTGCTGGGCTTTCTGGGACCAAACGGGGCGGGCAAATCAACCACCATGCAGATTATTTCCGGTAACCTCGCGCCCAGCGAAGGCCGGGTGTTGATCAACGGTATCGACCTTCTGGAACAGCCACGTCAGGCAAAAGCGGGGCTAGGTTTTCTACCGGAACAGCCTCCGCTGTACCGTGAGCTTACCGTTGATGAGTACCTGCGGTACAGCGCACGTCTCAACCGCATTTCCCGCAGCCGAATCAGCCAGGCGATGCAGAGTGCAAAAGAGCATTGCGGTCTGACCGAGGTGGGTACACGCTTGATTGGCAATCTGTCCAAGGGGTATCAGCAGCGGGTGGGCATTGCCCAGGCCATCATTCACTCTCCGGATGTGGTCATTATGGATGAACCAACGGTGGGGCTGGATCCCATTCAGATCCGTGAAATTCGCCACCTGATCCGCTCCCTGGGCAAGCAGCACAGCGTCATTCTCTCCACCCATATTCTTCCTGAAGTGCAAGCCACCTGTGATCGGGTACAAATCATCAACAAGGGTCAGCTGGTGTTAAGTGACACCATTGCCGGCCTGGAGCGGCGCATGCAGGGCTCCTCCCTCATCGTTGCGTTTCAACAACGGGTGGAACCCGCCGATGTTGCCGACCTGCCTGGCGTGGAGGAGATAGAACTGATGCCGGACAAGCGACTGCGAATTCATCATCTAGCTGAACAGAATCCGGCCGACGCGCTGGTGGCACTCTCGGTATCACGGGGACTGGGGTTGTATGAACTGATTCCGGAACGCATGTCACTGGAGGATGTCTTTGTGGACATTACCTGCGCGGATCAACCGGAGCAAGAGGAGGCAACATCATGATGGTGCTCCATATCGCAGCCCGGGAGTTGCGCAGCCTGTTTCTGTCACCGCTGGCATGGGTTATTCTGGCCGTGATGCTGTTCATCCATGCCTACCTGTTTCTCAGCCAAATCGAGCAGTATCTCGCCATTCAGCCCCAGCTGGCGCTGTTGGAGGGTGCGCCCGGTATTACTGAAATGGTGGTCGGCCCATTGTTTGGCAGCGCCGCCATGGTGCTGTTGCTGGTAGTGCCGCTGCTGACCATGCGCCTGATCAGCGAAGAGCGCCGTAGTCGTACCCTGAGCCTGCTGCTCTCCGCACCGGTTTCGATGCTGGAGATCGTCGTTGGCAAATATCTGGGGATTGTTGCGTTTCTGTTTATTCTGCTCGTTTTGCTGGGAGCAATGCCGCTCTCCTTGCTTGCGGGCGGCAGCCTGGATTTTGGCCTGCTGGCGGCCGGATTGCTGGGACTGGGCCTGATGCTGGCGGCATTTGCCGCAGTGGGTCTGTTCATGTCCACCCTGACCACCTATCCTGCCGTTGCGGCCGTCAGCACCTTTGGTGTTCTGTTGTTGCTGTGGATCATCGACTGGGCGGGTAATACGATCAGCGACGATGGCAGCAGTGGCGTGTTGGCCTATCTCTCCATGATGCGCCACTTCGAGGCGCTGCTGCGTGGCGTGGTCAATACTACGGACGTCGTCTGGTTTCTGCTGTTTATCACCACCTTTCTGGTGTTGAGCGTACTGCGTCTGGAGGCCGATCGTCTGCCATGAAAGTGAATCGCCGATTCCGCCGCCGTGTGCGGTTGCAAAATACCGCCACTGTCATATTGTTTCTGGTGGTGATCGGCCTGTTGGCCTGGCTCAGCACTCGCTACCACTGGCAGACTGACTGGACTGCATCGGGAAGGAATACTCTTTCTATCGCCAGTGTCGAGCTGCTACAACAACTGGATTCCCCAGTGCGGATTGATGCTTTTGCCCGGAACAACGAACTAACCCCGGTGCGCAAGGCTATTGCCGAGCTGATCGGCCGTTACCAGCATCACAAACCGGATATCGAGCTGCGCTTCATCAACCCGGACAGTGCCCCCGATCAAGTGCGTGACGCTGGAATAATGGTAGATGGTGAACTGATCCTGCACTATCAGGGACGCAAGGAGCATGTGCAGCAACCGGGGGAGCAGCAGATCACCAATGCGCTGCAACGGTTGTTGCGCAGTACCGGACACCGGATAGTATTCGTCACCGGACATGGTGAGCGCTCACCCTCGAGCAGGCAGGCGCAGGATCTGGGCGCATGGGCGCAGCAGTTGCAGAACAAGGGACTGGCTGTTGAAACCGTTAACCTGGCGGATGTAGCGGCAATTCCGGAAAACAGCACCGTACTGGTGATTGCCAGCCCGGGCAGCAACTATCTGCCGGGAGAGATCAAATTACTGCAGAACTATATCGAGCAGGGAGGCAACCTGCTGTGGCTGGCGGAACCGGATCAGCTGTTTGGGCTGGAGCCATTGGCGGATCAGCTGGGTATTCTGTTTCGACCGGGAACGATTGTTGATCCCACGGGTCAGACACTGGGACTCGACAATGCGGCATTTGCCGTTGTGGCGGCCTATCCTCGCCATGCCGTTACTGCCAATTTCAACAACATCACCATTTTTCCGATTGCCAGAGCGCTCGACCTGGAGTCTCTGGAGGGATGGCAAGCTACGCCGCTGCTGGAAACGGTTGCCCGCAGCTGGTTGGAGACCGGCTCGCTGGTGTCCGGTACCGTACAGTTCGATCAAGGTGAAGATCTCGGCGGGCCATTGACCATCGGTTACGCCCTGAACCGTCCTCTGCCGGATGAGGTGGCGGAGGAGAGAGGAACAGAGCAGCGGATCATGGTTATCGGTGACGGTGATTTTCTCTCCAACGGGTTTCTCGGCAGCGCCGGTAACCTGGATTTGGCGATGAATATAATCAACTGGCTGAGCCGCGATGAGGCGCTGATCTCCATACCTGTGAGGGTGGTGGGTGATGCTCGTCTGGAGTTGTCGCCATTGGCGGGCAAGGTCATCGGTCTGGGTTTTTTGGTGGTCATTCCACTGTTTCTGGTGATTTCCGGAACAACAATATGGTGGCGTCGCAAGCGGCGCTGAAATCCGGCCTTTTACTCGGAGGCCGGGTTTGACAGGACGGGGGTAACAAAAGGAGATACTGAAATGACAATGAGATTTTTGAGAAAAATTCTGCTCATATTGGCGCTTGCTACTGTGGCAACGGCTGTTTCAGCCCAGTGGCAATTGAACAATGATGAATCGAGCGTTGATTACGTTTCGATCAAGAAATCAGAAGCAGGTGAACTCAATACCTTTGGCAAGCTTAAAGGTGTAATCGAACAGAATGGCACCGCCACGGTGATAATATCGCTCGCCAGTGTTGAAACAAAAATCCCCATACGTGATGAGCGAATGCAGTCGATGCTATTTCAGGTTACCCGATTTCCAGAAGCTACGGTTTCGACAGTTGTTGACTTTGCACGTGTTAAAGTTATGAAGCTTGGAGAGTCATTTGTGCAGCCTGTAAAACTAAGATTATCCCTGCATGGTGAAGAGCAGGAAATTGAGACAGAGCTCCGCGTGGTGCGGCTGGGTGAAAACAGATTGCTTGTTTCGACGATCAGGCCGATGATTATCAATGCGGATGATTTTTCTCTCGGCAAAGGAGTAGAAAAACTGAGAGAAGTCGCAAAGCTCCCCTCTATCAGTACTGCTGTGCCTGTTACCATTGATCTGCTGTTTGAAAAATAAACGTAACTAACCTGAACTCGGGTTAAGCAATATTTCATCTGAAAACTGACACACAATTAAAAATCGCGCCATTCCGGCATGATTTTAGCCGGAATCCAGTAGCTTGAACTATAGATTCCGGCCAGGAGGAGCATACCGGAATGACGGTATCCACAGTTTCTCTTTCTTTAATTTTGTCATGTTAGGCCTTAACCCGAGTTCATGTTAGATATTCAGCATAGTTGAAAATTACTACGCAACTGTTCAGATTGCCCCTGAAATTCGTCAGTTCAAGGCGAAAAATGTAAGTTTACACGGGTAAATGATCGTTTTTTAACGCAGAAATGGCGGATTTCAGGGGTGGGCTGAATAGTTACAAATAAACAAAATAGTAAAGGGGGGGCAATCCGTGCCTCCAATCACTGGATATTGCGATATGTGGTTGTCGATTGGCAACATCGACGCGATATGCGGGTTGTGGGGACGCTAAGGAACTCCCCCCTGTAGTGAATATGTGCACGATAAATTTCACAACAGCTTATGCTGCGACCGATATGAATGGATCCGAGTAGATATCGTTAAGAGAGGCACCAGCGAGGAAGGTTTTTTCCTTGGTTGACGTGACCATCTCTTCATGACCACACAGATAAACGCGCCAGCCGGACAGATCACCCCGGTCAGCCAAGGCCTTCTGGTTTTCGCGTCCGGAGAAGATCCCTTTTGGTACGGAGTCCTGTCCGACACAAGGGTAGTAGAAAAAGTTTTCCACTTCATCTGCCATGACCCGCATCTCTTCCACCATATAGAGTCCTTCAATGACGCTGCTGCCGTGATAGAGATGAATTTCTCCCCGGTGGTTGTGGCGAAGTGCATCACGCAAAATTCCAAACAGTGGTGCGAGTCCGGTGCCTGTTCCTATCATCAATAATGGTTGTTCAGGATTGCCGGGGGTGTAGAAACAATCTCCGGCAGCCTGGCTGATAGAAACTTGATCGCCAGCTTTCAATTGGGTGTTGGCCCAGCCGCTGACTTTGCCATTGGGTACATGGCGAATATGCAGCTCCAGGAAAGATTCTTCCGCCTGGCTTGCAATGGAATAGGCGCGGCCAATACCGTCCGGATTGTAAAGATTAAGAAACTGGCCTGGAAAGTAGTCATAGTTGTCAGGGCGCTGTAGGCGAATGCGCAGTACTTCATGGTTGAGCATAGTCAGCGCCAGCACTTCAGTTTCCAGCTTGTTCACGGCATCTGCTCCCGGCCGCGCCACCTCCATATCCTGTTCCGGCATGCAGATGCAAGGCAGGAAGTAGTTCTGTGCTTTTTCTGAATCGTCAAGTCCGGATTGGGATTGCTCAGTGGGTACGCCACTGACAACCTCCATCTTGCAGCTCTGGCAGCCGCCTGATTTGCAACCATACTCGACAGCAACGCCTTCACGGATGAGGCAGTCCAGAACTGACTCACCGGATTTTACTGAATAACTTTGATTTTCAAACTGAATTTTTGTCACAATTTACTTCTCAATAAAATTAACGGCACAAAACATCATCGCGGGTTGTTTCGCAGATGGCAGCTACTTCAGAAATGAGATCGTCAGAGATCCCCAGTTCGGAAAGTGTACTGCCGAGGTTCTCTACCACAGCATCGAAATGGTTGTCATTGAGTCCACGCGCTACCAGATGGGCGTGGCCTCTGCGCATGTCTTCTCCGGTATAGCTGTTGGGGCCGCCGAAGGCCATTGTCAGGAAAGCTTTCTGTTTGGCCGCTTGCCTATCCATATCGATTCCCTGGAAGAAGTGGTTGATTCGCTCATCGGTTAGCACCTTGCGGTAGAATAGGTCTACGGCTGCATTTACGGCGTTATCACCGCCCAGCCGGTCAAAAAGAGAGTTTGACATGGTTGCTCCTCATTTCAATAGTTATCAAAAAATTTAAACCGTCCAGTTTTTTCCTGAATACCAACTGTCCATAGTACAAGACAAGGAGATGCGGTAACGATATTTGGTTGCCTTTTCCCTTGTTCATGAGAAAACAGGAGAAAGAGTCGGACGGTTGTGAGTATATTTTGAATTGTCGCGATAAGATTATAGTAAACAATATAATGGAGATGCTGTCGATTTGGCCACGCATTCTACAACAGGAGGGGCAATCAGTGAACAGTAATCGAAACTGGCTCATTTGTCGGGCGGCTCCCTAACGTTTATTGCCAAATAGCAGCTTTGCCTGTCCCGGGTTATCAATAAAGGGATTTCGTCTTCCTTGCAGATTCTGGATAACATCATTCCGTCGCCGTTCTTCCACAGAGGGCGGATCCAGACGGTGCCAGCGTAACAACAGTTTTTGTTGCCGCTTGAACAGTTTCAGGTCGTACTGTTTGCTCATGTAGAACATGGCGCGGGCGATATCTCCCCGTACTTCAGGTCGGGGTTCCGCCAGCCTCTTTCTTTTATTGATTTCAAAATCACATTTTCCTTTTCCGGGTTCACCGGGGAGTTCAGCGAAGGCATATGCACTACGCTGCTGGTTGATTTTGCCAAGTGCTGGAAAAATGTTGTGCATGTCGGCCTCAATGGTGTTGAATCGGCGACTGTTTTTGCGACACTGCTTTCTCTTGCCACATTTCAGGATTTTGGTAACCCATGCCATGGGAAAGACATGTTCGGCATTCATGTTACGGTCGCGCCGCTTACCGAATTGACGCCCGCAATACAGTGTTTCACCGCCATTGGAGTAGAGTACTCCCCAAAACCTGGGGAGTGTATCGAAATACTCGCTGTCCGGCTTTTTCCAGGCAAGAGCCGGGGTGCTGGCGCCGAGCAGCAGGATAGCAGCCAGCAGCCCCGAATATAGTGGATGTTTCATCTGCCGTGAAGACTAGCTTTGGGTGTTTTCATAAAAGATATAGCTGGTGGAGTAGTCACTAAACTCGAAGTAGACTTTTTTCTCCCCGGAATCCTTGCGGTAGTTCTGGTTTTCATCCAGCACGCCATAACCATAGCGGTAGGGGCGGACAGCGTCTCCGGTGCTGGTGCTGATAGCAGTGGTTATTTTGTCGATCTGGATAAATCGTTTAACCAGTTTATCACCGGCATAAACATCCAGTACCCCATTGGTGCCAGTATAGTTTTGCACTGCACGGCCGAATTGATTCTGCATCTCCTGGGTGCAGCCTGAAACAGCCAGAAGGCCAGCGAAGGTGCAGGTAGTGAAGATTGCTTTTTTCATGGTTTGTTCCTCTTGGTTAATAGTTGGCGCTGGCTGTTTTCTAACATCTCCAGCGCAAGTTGTGCAACATTTTCTGATCCCCCTGGTTTGCCCAGTTTTTGCCGCACGGTGGTTAGTTTGTTCCTGACGGATTGTGCATGCTTTGGTTGTTCAAGGAAGCGCGTTGTTGCAGCCGCGATTCTGTCCGCTCTGGCTTGGTGCTGAATAAATTCGGGCACAATCCGTTCATCGGCAACGATGTTGACCAGTCCGACATCGGGGATGTTGATCATGCACCGGGCGATGGCGTAGGTTAGTGGAGAGACTTTGTAGACGATGACCATCGGGACGTTCATCAGAGCCACTTCCAGTGTCGCGGTACCGGAGGCGGTGATGATGGCATCACAGCTCTGCATAACATCGTACCCATGCTGTTCGACCACCTTGATCTGCAGCGATTCGTTGCGCAAAGCGGTGTAGAGATGAAGGTTTTCCGCCTGTCCCGGAACCGGCTTGAGCCAGGTAGCCAGATCCTGCCGGTTCAGGCTGGAAGCCAGCGGCAGTAATAGTTGCAGATTGGGAAATTGTTGTTTGAGCAAGGCAGCACTTTCCAGCAGCACTGGCATCAGCCGTTTCAGCTCGCCACGGCGGCTGCCGGGGAGCAGACCAACGGTTCTCCGGGCAGGATCGAGTCCAAACCGGCGCTGTGCCTCACTGCGTTCCATGACGGGTTTGACGCTGTCAACCAACGGATGGCCAACAAAACGAACCGGTACCCCGTGTTTTTCATAGAAAGGAACCTCAAAGGGCAGCAGCACGGCCATCATGTCCACTCGTTCGGCGATGGTTTTTACCCGGTGCTCACGCCAGGCCCACACTTGGGGGCTGATGTAGTGAAGAACCTTTATTCCCAGCTGGTTTGCCGTTTTTGCCAGGCGCAGGTTGAAGCCGGGATAGTCAACCGTAATCAGCAGATCCGGCTGTTCGTTGCGTAGCAGCTCCTGCATCTGCCGCAGTATGCCGCGCAGGCGGCGGTAGTGGAGCAGTACCTCCACCAGTCCCATCACCGTCAGGTCGGAAATATCGACGCGGGTATCGACTCCGGCGGCACGCATCCTGGTACCGCCAATGCCGAAAAAACCAATGCGGGAATCCATCCGTGACAGCGCAGTGACCAGATTTGCACCATGCAGATCGCCGGAGGCCTCACCAGCTACGATCATGATCCGGTGCCCGGTTTGTTCACCCTGTGGCATGGGCTTTAATCACATCCACGATGGCGTGGATCTGTTCGCTCTCCAGTTCAGGATAGATTGGCAGTGACAGGCATTGCTCTGCAACTGATTCACTGACCGGCAGCGAAATATCCCGGTAGTTATCAGCAAACACCTCCTGCCGGTGCAGGGGGATCGGGTAGTAGATGGCGGAGCTGACTCCAGCTTTACTCAGCGCCTGCATGAAGGTATCACGGTTCGAGGTCAGCAGGGTGTATTGGTGATAGACATGGGTGCCCTTGCTATCCTCTTGGGGAGGCGTGATACCGGGCAGTCCGGTCAGCTGTTCAGTATAGGTATGGGCGGCGGTGCGGCGTCCCCCGTTGTAAGCCGTGATGCGTTTCAGCTTGGCACGTAAAATGACTGCCTGGATCTCATCCAGGCGACTGTTGTAGCCGATGACGCTGTGATGATAGCGCTGTTTGGAACCATGATTGCGCAGCACCTTCAGCGTTTCGGCCAGCTTGCCGGACTGGGTGGTGATCATCCCGCCATCACCGAAGCAACCCAGGTTTTTGCTGGGGAAAAAACTGAAGCAGCCCGCATCACCAAAGGTGCCGGTCTGTCGGCCATCGATGGCAGCGCCAAACGATTGGGCACAATCTTCGATCACCTTGAGACCGTGTGTTTCTGCCAAGGCCATTATGGCAGCCATCTCGACTGGCTGCCCACACAGATGGACGGGGAGGATGGCGCGGGTGTTGGCGGTAATGGCTGCCTCTATACGGTTCGGGTCGATGTTGAAGGTTTGCGGATCGATATCGACGAAAACCGGTTTTGCACCCAGGTAGCAGATTGCCTCGGCAGTGGCGATGAAAGTAAAGGGGGAGGTGATGACCTCGTCACCGGCCTTGATCCCCACGGCCGCCAGCGCCAGGTGCAGAGCATCGGTGCCGGAAGCGCAGCTTATTGCATATTTTGCCCCAAGGTAATTGGCGGCCTCCTCCTCGAAGGCGTTCACGTTGGGGCCTAGAATGAAATGGGCATCATCCAGCACCTGTTGCAAGCCCTGTTCAACTTCGGCCCTGATCTGCCGGTACTGGATTTTGAGATCAACCATCGGGATCATGAAACGGATTCCTCTTCTGTCAATTTGTCAGAGATTGCCAGCGCAGTTTCCAGTGCCCGCAGTCCATCCCCACCGCTGACTACTGGCGGTCTACCGTTGCGGATGGCATCGAGAAATGAACTGATTTCACTCATCAGTGCGTCACCTTGATCGAAGGTGTGCCGTTCCGATTCGATGGTTGGAATACCAGGGTGCTGTTCGCCGTCACTTTTACGGTAGATATCCAGCAGCTTGTTCTGGAAATCGATGGTGATGTAGCAGTCGTGCTGGAACAGGCGCATCTTGCGTTCTGTTTTGACGCTGGCGCGGCTGGCGGTAACATTGGCAACGCAACCACTCTCAAACTGGATGCGCACATTGGCGATATCGATATCGCTGGAGAGTACCGAGACCCCGTTGGCATCAATCTGCCGCACCGGTGAACGCACCATATCCAAAATGATATCAATATCATGAATCATCAGATCCAGTACCACATTGACATCGGCGCCACGCGGGTTGAACGGGGCGAGGCGGTGCGACTCGATAAACTGTGGCTCGGTGATAATATCCTCGAGAGCAAGAATGGCCGGGTTGAACCGTTCCAGATGGCCGATCTGGAAGATTTGCTCATGCTGTGTGGCGAGTGTCACCAGTTCACGCGCTTCCGCCACGGTGGCGGTGATCGGTTTCTCCAACAGCACATGGATGCTATTTTCCAGAAACCATTTGGCGACGGCGTGATGCTGCCGGGTGGGAACCACGATACTGACCGCATCCACCCGGCCAGCCAGATGTCGGAAATCGGTTAATGCCTCCGCGCCGAGTTCGGCGGCAATCTTCCGGGCTGTATCGGCGTTGGTGTCACAAACGGCAATCAGTTCGGAGTCCGGCAGGGCGGCGTATTTCTGGGCATGGAATCGACCAAGATAGCCGGTGCCGACAACGGCGGTTCTGAGTTTGTGCATGCGGTTTGTAGATTATTGATATTTAGTATTACTATCTTACTATGGAACGGCGTGAGGCAGGTACGATCCTGGGAGGTCTTCGGGTGTGAAGAGCAGGCATGTGCGGGTTTTTCCGTTGATGGTTGCCATGGCTTTGCTGGCAGCTTGCAGTTCAGTATCGCAACGCGCCGGGGCGTTGCCGCCGGTTTCCGGCTCACATTCCGCCGTGGTTGATATTGCGCGTTCCCTGATTGGTGTGCCGTACCGCTTCGGTGGCGCTTCGCTCCGTGGTATGGATTGCAGTGGTCTGGTTCACTATGCCTATCGCAAGGTGGGAGTCAATGTTCCCCGTACAGTTGCAACCCAACGGCAAAATGCCTTTTCCGTCTCTCTGGCAGAACTGCAAGCAGGCGATTTGCTGTTTTTCCGGCTGGGTGGGCGGCGCGTGTCCCATGTTGGCATCTATATCGGTGAACAGCAGTTCGTCCATGCACCCCGCACCGGCAAGCGGGTTTCCATCACCCGGTTGAGCAACAAATACTGGGAAAAACGTCTGGCGGGAGCAGGCCGGTTTTATTGATAACGACTCCTGATGTCAGCAGCTTCGGGAACGGTCATTTTATCCAGATTGTCTTGATGTTCAGGAACTCATGCATCCCGTGCCAGGATAGTTCCCGTCCATAGCCGGATGCCTTGATGCCGCCGAACGGTAGCCGCGGGTCGCTTTTTACCATTCCGTTGACGAAGCAGCAGCCTGACTGGAGTTCGCGCGCCAGCCGTTCTCCACGTTCCGTGTCCGCAGTCCAGATACTGCCGCCCAGTCCGAACCGGCTGTCGTTAGCGATCTTTAGGGCGTCATTTTCGTCCCTGGCGCGGATGACAATAGCCACCGGTCCAAACAGCTCCTCATCGTAGGCCCGTATTCCAGGTGCTACCTGATCCAGAATGGAGGCCGGGTAGAAGGCTCCCTTGTTTTTCTGTGGAGTGCATCCCGTTACCGCAGCGGCTCCCTGGGCAATGCTGTCGGTTACCTGTTGATTAAGCTCATCGCGCAGATCGTTACGGGCCATGGGGCCGAGTGTCGTGCTGCTTTCCATGGGATCGCCTGGTTGCAGGGAGTCCACAGCTGCCTTGAATTTTTCCAGGAAGGCGCTGGCGATTGCTTCCACCACGATGAAACGTTTGGCTGCATTACAGGTCTGTCCGGCATTGAGAAAACGGGAGGTGGTGGCCTGGCTGACGGTCTCCTCCAGATTGCAATCTTCCAGCACGATGAAGGGATCAGAACCACCCAGTTCCAGCACCGTTTTTTTCAGTGCAGCGCCAGCCGTGGCGGCAACCTGCCGTCCGGCTGAGTCGCTGCCGGTCAGGGTGACCGCGTGGATGCGGGTATCCTCAATAACTCCTTTGACCTGGGAGGCGCGAATCATCAGGGTACGGAAAACACCCTCCGGAAATCCCGCCTCAAGAAATACCTGCTCGATGGCGAGGGCGCACTGTGGCACGTTGGAGGCGTGCTTGAGTACGCCGGTGTTTCCCGCTACCAGGGTTGGTGCGGCAAAACGGAATACTTGCCAGAGGGGGAAATTCCACGGCATGACAGCCAGTATCGTCCCCAGTGGTTGGTGAGCAATGTAACTTTTACCCGCGTCGCTATGGACAAGTTTGTCGGCAATATAGCGAGGGGCATTGTCGGCATAATGGTCACATGTCAGTGCACATTTTTCTACCTCTGCCTGGGATTCGGTGAGCAGTTTGCCCATCTCCAGGGTAATCAGGGTGGCCAGCTCGTCGCGGCGGTTGCGCAATATCTGTGCGGCTTTGCGCATCAGCGTGCAGCGTTGTTCCAGGGGATTGGCTGCCCATGCCGGCGTGACGGCAGCCACTTGGGACAGTGCCTGTTCCAGTTCGGTTGCATTCCAGGCTGGAAATGTCGCCAGCAGCTCCCCGTTAGCCGGGTTGATCGATTCAAAAGCCATCTGTGTTCCCCTTTTTTTTCTGTGCAATAAGCCAGTGTTAGGGGGGGTCTCAGTCAGCAGGGCAGTACAGCCTTGCTGATTGAGAACCCCCCCCAAGATGATAAACTGAATAGAACGGACGGGCGACAGGTTTTGGATAAGGAAAAAGAGTGGATGGAGATTTACATGGTGGGCGGTGCGGTGCGGGATCAACGGCTGGGGCTACCGGTAACGGATCGCGACTGGGTGGTGGTGGGTGCGACGCCGGAGCAGATGTCCTCCAGGGGGTTTGTCCCGGTGGGCAAGGGTTTTCCAGTATTTCTTCATCCGGAAACCCATGAAGAGTACGCGATGGCACGCACCGAGCGTAAGGTGGCACCGGGTTATACCGGGTTCACTTTTCATGCTGCGCCGGATGTGACGCTGGAGCAGGATCTGGCCCGCCGGGATCTGACCATCAATGCCATGGCGATGACCCCGGATGGCAGGATCATCGATCCTTGCGGTGGCCTGCGTGATCTGGAGCTGCGTGTTCTGCGTCATGTTTCTCCGGCTTTCGTGGAAGATCCGCTGCGTATTCTGCGCGTGGCCCGCTTTGCTACCCGTTTTGCTGCCCAGGGGTTTCGGATTGCCCCGGAAACCATGACGCTGATGAAGCAGGTGGTGGAGGCCGGTGAAGTTGATGCGTTGGTGCCGGAGAGGATTTGGGTGGAACTGCGGCGGGCGCTTGGTGAGGCTGTGCCGGCACGATTTTTTGAGGTGTTGCGAGAGTGTGGTGCCCTGCAGCGAATTTTTCCGGAAATAGCGCAGCTGTTTGGTGTTCCGCAGCCGGAGAAATATCATCCCGAGATTGATACCGGCGTTCATACTCTGCTGGTGGTGAATCAGGCCGCCATTCTTACCGCCGACCTGGAGGTGCGCTTTGCCGCCCTGGTGCACGATTTGGGTAAAGGCGCCACGCCGCGTGACCAGTGGCCACGTCATATCTCTCATGAAGAGCGGGGCGTTCCGTTGGTGAAGCAGCTCTGTGAGCGTTTGCATGTGCCTGGAAAGTATCGAGAGCTGGCGTTGCTGGTGACCCACTATCACCTCTACTTCCATCGTGCGGCGGAGTTGCGCTGTACAACCCTGCTGGATCTGCTGCAGAAACTGGATGCGTTCAGGCGGCCACAGCGCTTCGAGCAGTTTCTGGCCGCCTGTGAAGCGGACTCAAGAGGACGATTTGGTTATGAGGATCGGAAATTACCGCAACGGGATATCCTTTGGACGGCCTACGAGGCAGCGGCAGCGGTCAAATCATCAGAACTGGTGGCGCAGGGGTTGACGGGGGCTGCCATTGCCAAAGCGCTGCGGCAGCGGCGCTGTGCAGCAATAGAGGCGGTTCGTTCCGTATGACCAGGGCGCTTTCCATCCGGAACCTGCAGAAGGTTTACCGCAATGATTTTCAGGCTCTGAAGGGGATCGACCTGGATGTGGAGCAGGGCGATTTTCTGGCCCTGCTCGGACCTAACGGCGCAGGAAAATCCACCACGATTGGCATCATCAACTCGCTGGTCAGCAAAACAGCCGGCAGCGTGGAGGTGTTTGGCATGGACATCGAGCTGCAACCGGCGCAGGCCAAAAGCTGTATCGGGCTGGTTCCGCAGGAGTTCAACTTCAACATCTTTGAGCCGCTGGAGGAGATTATCATCAATCAGGCAGGGTACTATGGTATTCCGCGCCGCGAGGCTTGCGAAAGGGCGGGGATCGTCCTCAAGCGGTTGGGTCTTTGGGATAAGCGGCGTGGCTCGGCTCGCGAGCTATCCGGCGGAATGAAACGGCGATTGATGATCGCCCGGGCGCTGGTTCATCAGCCGAAACTGCTGATCCTGGATGAGCCTACCGCCGGGGTGGATATTGAGATCCGGCGCTCCATGTGGGCGTTCCTCGCCGAGTTAAACCACAATGGAACCACTATCATTCTGACCACCCACTACCTGGAAGAGGCGGAGTCCTTGTGCGACAAGGTGGTAATCATCAATAACGGGCAGATAGTAGAGTATGGTCAGCTTAGCGAACTGGTTGGAAAACTGGATGTGGAGACCTTCATTCTCAATATTCGAGAGCCACTCGAGGAGACGCCCGTAGTGGGAGGTTGTGCGGTGCGATTGATTGACCAGCATACCCTGGAGGTGGCAATTTCCCGCCAGCGGAGCATCAATGCACTGTTTGAACGGCTGTCAGCACTGGGTATTCATGTTTTGAGTATGCGCAACAAGACCAACCGTCTGGAAGAGTTATTCCTGCGCCTGGTGAGTGGGTCAGAATGAATAATCGCATTGCACTGACGACCATCGTGATCCGTGAAGTGTTGCGTTTTTCGCGCATCTGGCTGCAGACTCTGCTGCCACCGATGGTAGTTACTTCACTCTATTTCATCATTTTTGGAAATCTGATCGGGCCACGGATCGGGCAGATGGATGGGTTTGGCTATAACGAATTCATCATGCCGGGTCTGGTGATGATGGCAGTGATAACCAACTCATACTCCAATGTGGTGTCATCATTTTACAGCTCAAAATTTCACCGCAATATTGAAGAGATGCTGGTGTCGCCGACGCCAAACTACATTATTTTGCTGGGTTACACGTTGGGTGGAGTGGTGCGAGGTTTGATGGTTGGCGTGCTGGTGACTGCAGTTGCGCTATTTTTTACCGAGCTGAGAATAGAGCATCCCTGGGTTACCGTGATCATCGTATCTCTGACCGCCATGCTGTTTTCCCTGGGTGGCTTTATCAACGCCCTGTTTGCGAAAAGTTTCGATGATATTTCTATTGTTCCGACCTTTGTGTTGACACCGTTGACTTATCTGGGCGGTGTTTTCTACTCTATCGATATGTTGTCGCCGTTTTGGCGTCAGATGTCTCTTGGCAACCCCATTCTTTACATGGTCAACGGGTTTCGTTATGGAATGCTTGGTGTGTCGGATATCGGCATTGCTGCCGCGATTGGCCTGATTATGGTAATGGTGGTGGTGGCCTTTGGCGTGGCGCTGCAGCTGATGGAGCGGGGTGTAGGTATTCGCAGCTGAGATAAAAAAAGGCAGGAGGATTTATCCGCCTGCCGTGGTGTGAAGTTCAATAATTCTCTATTTTTTCAGTTGATCCCGAATCTCTCTCAACAGGAGAATATCTTCACCGGGTTCGGCAGGAGCTTCCGGCTTTTCCTCTTCCTTTTTCTTCAGATTGTTGATGACCTTTACCAGGATAAATACGGCAAAAGCAACGATGGTAAAGCTGATAATCTCGTTGGCGAATGCACCGTACTTGATTACCGGCGCGCCGGCCTCTTCAGCTGCGGCCAAGGTGGTGAACGCCCCTTCACCCAGATTGAGAAACAGGTCTGAAAAATCCACTCCGCCCATCAGCAGGCCGATGGGCGGCATGATTACCCCTTCCACCAGTGAGCTTACAATCTTGCCAAAGGCGGCACCGATAATGATGCCTACGGCCATATCGACCACGTTACCTTTGACCGCAAATTCCTTGAATTCCTGCATCATCCCCATCTTTCCATTCTCCTTCCATTTGAGTTTTAAACAGTAAAAGGCCGCCCTGCGGCGGCCTTTATCCCATGTGCATCAGTGCGCAGATACGCCCAGTGCCTTGACGGTGGCGATATTAAGATACTTGTCCACTGGCAGATTGTTTTTCCGCTGGAATGCTTTGACAGCCGCCATAGTTCCGGAACCGATAACACCATCAACAGGACCCGGATCAAAGCCTTTTGCTTTCAGGGCCTGCTGGATTTCTGAAACGCGGCCGCGGGTCATGTTGGTCTGGCACAAAATACTGCGCCATTCCATATGTCCATCGGCGATCTTTTCCTGGCGGGTTACGGTTGAGTAAACCGCAGGGATTTCGATGGTCTGGGTCTGGGCTGGTGTTACCAGCTCAGTGACGGCAATGGGTTTATACTGGGCCGGAATTTCGACCTGCACGGTATGCTCTGGTTCGGCCACCACCCGTTTCTTTACCGTCTTGTATACTGCTGGTGTCTGGATGGTTTTGGTGGTTGCCGGAGTTTTCAGCACCTTGCGGGTGACTGTCTTGTAGGTCGCAGGAACCTCCACCAAGCACATGATCTCACCAGTGGCCTGATCGATGCGCTGGATTGGACCTGTACCTTTCTTCCATACGGTATGAGCCGGTTTGTCAAGCACCTTTTCGGAAACTGTTTCATAGATGGCGGGTTCCGTAACGATTCTTTCGTCGGCTGGTTTGACCAGAACGCGCTCTTCCACCCACTTGTATTTGGCCGGAATGATCTTGAGTTTTTCAGATGCCTCCTTAACCAGCAGGCGCTTTTTCACGGTTTGGTATTTGGCCGGTATCACCTCATAGCGGGTGCCAGCCTCTTTCTTGACGACTTTTTCGGTAATGATTTTGTATTTTGGTGGAACCCATGCGCGTGCATAGCATTCGCCCGGTTTTGCCTGGGGGGGCAGCATGTGATCGCCACCGTCAGCCACGGAAGCTGTTTCTGTATCGGCCTGCTGCTGTCCAGCCAGTTCGTCAGCTCTTGCCTGAAGAGCCTGTTCCTTGCGCACCAGCTCTGCTTCACGTTCTTTCAGTGCTTGCAGCTTTGTACTACACGAAGCGCACTCTTCGGTACCAATGGATGCGGTTTCCTTCGGCGTATGTGAACAGGCGCCCAGCAGCAGTACAACGGATGCTGCCAGGGTTATCTTTCCCCAGGATGTTGATATTTTCATTTTTATTTCCTCTGCTTCGTTTGTGACAAATAAATTATTCACGCCCGCTCCCAAATTTACGGGCATGGTTCGAGAATATACCGCTGTATCATATCAGTATATACTTTTTTTATCGCGCTGCGGAACATCTTCAGTTCTTTGCCGGGATACGAATTTTTTGCCCGGGGTAGATCAGGTCAGGATCCTTGATAACCTCGCGGTTTGCCTCAAAAACAAACGGATAGTCCATTGCGTTACCATAAAACCGTTTGGCAATTCCTGACAGCGTGTCGCCTTTGGCAATCGTATAATATTCAATGCTGGCAGATTGCGCAGGCGCTGCTACCGATTCCGTTTTTACGGTATGCACGCCCTGGACATTACCGGCCATCAAGACGGCTTTTTCCAGAGCATCAGCGGATTCAGCCTTGCCCGAAAGGGTTACTACCCCGTTCTGATGCTCAACACCCAAACCGGATATGCCGGGATTGTTTTTTTCGATATCCTGCTGGATTTTTCCGGCAGCGTCATCATCGTTTTTTCTGAACAGCTTTTTCCCGAATTCCGCCGCAAAGTCAAACAGTCCCATTATGCATCTCCAGTTGTAAAGTGTTGTAATTTTTTTGAAAAAACCGATCTTGCTGATGCCTGGCCATTTTTTATTATATTGTTGATTGTCCTCACAATCAAACCTCATTGGTGAGTGGTATCCGCTAAGGGGAGATCCGAACCGGGAAGCAGTGGTTTTAAAAATTTTCCGGTATGAGACAGCGAATTTTCAGCGATCATTTCCGGAGAACCAGCTGCAACCAGGGTGCCGCCGCCATCCCCTCCCTCCGGTCCCAGATCCAGTATCCAATCGGCGGTTTTAATAACATCCAGGTTGTGTTCGATGACAACAATGGTGTTGCCTCTGTCGCGCAGCCGGTGCAGTACTTTCAGCAGCTGTTCGATGTCATGAAAGTGTAGTCCCGTGGTGGGTTCATCCAGTATATACAGGGTATTTCCGGTGTCCCGCTTGGAGAGTTCACGGGCCAGCTTGACCCGTTGCGCCTCTCCTCCCGACAGGGTGGTGGCGCTTTGTCCCAGTCTGACGTAGCTCAGCCCGACATCGATAAGCGTTTGCAGTTTGCGGGCCAGCGGCGGAATGGCATCGAAAAAGGGTCGGGCATCTTCCACGGTCATTTCCAGGATCTGGTGAATGTTTTTTCCCTTGTATTTTATCTCCAGCGTTTCCCGGTTGTAACGTTTGCCCTTGCAGACATCACACGGTACATAGATGTCCGGCAGGAAGTGCATCTCCACCTTGACCACTCCATCGCCCTGACAGGCTTCGCAGCGGCCTCCCTTGACGTTGAAGCTGAAACGGCCGGGTGTATAGCCCCGTGCCCTTGCCTCGGGGGTGGCGGAAAACAGTTCGCGGACGGGAGTGAAGATACCAGTATAGGTAGCCGGGTTGGACCGTGGGGTGCGACCGATGGGGCTTTGGTCGATATCGACCACCTTGTCAAACTGCTCCAGCCCGATGATCTCCCTGCAGGGTGCCGGGCTGGTTCCTGCCCGGTGCAGCTTTTGCGCTGCAAACCGGTACAATGTGTCATTGATCAAGGTGGATTTTCCGGAACCGGAAACACCGGTGACGGCGGTCATCAAGCCGACCGGTATCTCCACATCTACCTCTTTCAGATTGTTGCCGCTGGCTCCCCGGAGCGTCAGCATCCGCTGCGGATCGGGTGAGTGGCGCTGGTCAGGTATTTTGATGCGCCGCTTGCCGGAAAGATATTGTCCCGTGAGTGAGCGTTTACAAGACATGATGCTCTTGATGTCTCCCTGGGCGACAATCTGTCCGCCATGCACGCCGGCTCCCGGTCCGATATCGACAATATGGTCGGCGCTGCGGATGGCATCTTCATCATGTTCCACCACGATAACGGTGTTGCCCAGGTCACGCAGATAGGTCAGGGTTTGGATCAATCGCTCGTTGTCCCGTTGATGCAGCCCGATGGAGGGTTCATCGAGGATGTACATCACGCCAACCAGTCCGGCGCCAATCTGGCTGGCCAGCCGGATGCGCTGCGCCTCGCCGCCCGATAAAGTGTCGGCACTGCGATCCAGAGTCAGGTAGTCCAGTCCCACATTGACCAGAAAGCGCAGACGCAGGGTGATTTCGCGGAGAATGGGAGCGGCTATTTTACCAAACTGTCCCGGTAGTTGCAGGTTGAGAAAAAAGTCATAGGCACGCCCGACCGGCAGGGAGGTAATCTCCGGCAGCTGGTGATCGGCGACGAAAACATGCCGTGCGGCCCGGTTGAGGCGGCTGCCGCCACACTCCGGGCAGGGCTGCTGATTCAGGTATTTGGCCAGCTCCTCCCGTACCGCGTTTGACTCGGTTTCCCGATAGCGGCGCTCCATGTTGGGGATGATTCCCTCGAACGGCTGGGTCTTGACCATCGAACCGCCCCGTTCGTTGAAATAGGTAAAAGTGATGGTTTCGTCTCCGCTGCCAAACAGAATGGCATCCTGCACCTGCTGGGGGAGCTGGTCGAAGGGGGTGTCGACATCGAACCGGTAGTGCTTTGCCAGCGACTCCAGCATCTGGAAGTAGTAGGCGTTGCGCCGATCCCAGCCCCGGATAGCTCCGGCAGAGAGGCTCAGATCGGCATGGCGAACCACCCGATCCGGATCGAAGAACTGTCTGACTCCGAGGCCGTCACAGGTAGAGCAGGCACCTGCGGGATTGTTGAAGGAGAACAGCCGGGGTTCCAGCTCGGTGAGTGAGTATCCGCAATTGGGGCAGGCAAATTTGGCTGAAAAAACCAACTCTTCCTGCAGACTATCCATGAAGGCAATGCGGGCGAGGCCACCAGATAGTTGCAGTGCTGTTTCAAAGGAGTCGGCCAGGCGTTGCTCCAGATCGGGACGGATCTTGAAACGATCCACCACTACATCAATGGAGTGTTTATGATTCTTCTGCAACCCGGGAGGTTCGTCCAACTCATATACCTGTCCATCGATGCGGGCACGCACAAACCCCTGAGCCCGCAGCTCATCAATCAGCTGCAGGTGTTCACCCTTGCGTTCTTTTATCACCGGGGCGAGCAACATCAGCCGCTTCCCCTCAGGGATTATCATTACCTGATCAACCATCTGACTGACGGTCCGAGCCTGTAGCACCGTATCATGATCCGGGCAACGAGGTTCACCGGCCCGTGCAAACAGCAGTCGCAGATAGTCATAGATTTCGGTAACTGTGCCGACCGTGGAGCGGGGATTATGGGAGGTAGATTTCTGTTCGATGGATATTGCCGGGGAGAGTCCCCCGATATGTTCCACATCGGGTTTTTCCATTATCGACAGGAACTGGCGCGCATAGCTGGAAAGCGATTCCACATACCGCCGCTGCCCTTCGGCATAGATGGTGTCAAAGGCCAGGGACGACTTGCCGGAACCGGACAGGCCGGTAAAAACAATTAGTTTGTCTCTGGGCAGATCCAGGTCGATATTTTGCAGATTGTGAGTTTTGACCCCACGGATTTTTATGCTCTTTCCCATCTTCACTTTTTCTCGGCGGAACGCAACCTGTTACTATAAGACGCTTTGGCTGTGAGAAGCAAAGAAAGCAATGACTCCCGTGCAAACAACGATTTCTGAAACAATGACCTCGCTCGAGCGCCGTGCTGCTGCCTCGCTTGCCAGCATCTATGCATTGCGCATGCTCGGCCTGTTCATGATTCTGCCGGTGTTTGCCCTGTACGCGGAGCATCTGGATGGTGTAACTCCAACCCTGGTAGGTGTGGCGTTGGGCATCTATGGTCTGACCCAGGCATTGTTTCAGATTCCGTTTGGTCTGGTGTCGGATCGCATCGGTCGCAAATCGGTAATTACGGCGGGGCTGTTGATATTTGCGTTGGGCAGTGTGGTGGCCGCCATGTCAGATACCATTCATGGCGTTATTATCGGCCGGGCGCTGCAGGGTGCCGGGGCGGTGGCGGCTGTAGTGTTGGCGCTGGCGGCGGATCTCACCCGGGAAGAGCACCGCCTGAAGGTGATGGCCGGAATCGGTATCAGTATCGGCGTCTCTTTTTCGGTGGCGCTGGTGGCCGGTCCCATGCTGGATCACTGGATTGGCGTGTCGGGAATTTTCTGGCTGACAGCCTTGCTGGCGCTGGGGGGTATCGCGGTGCTTCAGTTCTGGGTGCCAAAACCTACCCATCTGCATCTGCACCGTGATACCGAAACGGTGCCGGGGCAGTTCCGGGAGGTGTTGACCGACGGGCAGCTGCTCCGTCTGGATTTTGGCATATTTGCTCTGCACATGGCGTTGACTGCCATATTCGTGGTGATACCACACATTTTGCGGGATAGTGCGGGGATGCCGGTAAACCAGCACTGGCATATTTACCTGCCGGTCATGCTGGCTGCTTTTGTGGCAATGGTTCCATTTATTATCATTGCCGAAAAAAAACGGCGCATGAAACAGGTTTTCTCTGGTGCTATCCTGGGACTGGGGCTGTCAATGATCGGCATGTGGGCGTCTCATGACAACCTTGTTGGTATTGCCCTGGCGCTGCTGCTGTTTTTTACTACCTTCAACTTGTTGGAGGCGAGCCTCCCTTCGCTGATAGCAAAAACAGCCCCGGCCTACAGTAAAGGCACCGCCATGGGGATCTATTCCAGCTCCCAGTTTTTGGGCGCGTTCGTGGGTGGATTCATGGGTGGCTGGCTTAATGGCCGCTATGGTCTTGGCGGGGTATTTCTGTTCGGTGCTGCTGTCATCGGTGTCTGGTTGATGATGGCGTTGACCATGCACGAGCCACGCTATCTCAGTGGTTATCTGATTAATGTGGGGTCGATCGATACCGCCCGTGCCGAGGTATTAACGAAACGGCTGTTGAACGAGCAGGGAGTTGAAGAGGCGGTGGTATTGACGGAAGACGGGGTTGCCTATCTGAAGGTGGATATGGGAAAGGTGGACAAGGCCGCGCTGGCCAGCTATTCGAGTGAACTTGAAACATAGGAGAGAGTTATGGCAAGAGGTATCAATAAAGTAATCCTGATCGGCAATCTCGGGAACGATCCCGAAGTCCGTTACATGCCTGACGGCGGCGCGGTAGCCAATATTACCGTCGCAACCAGCGAGCAGTGGAAAGACAAGCAGACCGGGGAGCAGCAGGAGCGTACCGAGTGGCACCGTGTGGTAATGTTTCGCCGCCTGGGCGAGATTGCCGGTGAGTACCTGAAGAAAGGCTCCAAGGTCTATATCGAAGGCAAACTGCAGACGCGGAAGTGGCAGGATCAGAGCGGCAACGACCGTTACACCACCGAGATTGTGGCCAACGAGATGCAGATGCTCGACAGTCGCGGTTCAGGCGGCAGCTCGAACTTCAACCAGCAGCCACCGGCCCAGGGTCAACCTGGTGGTGCCAAACCGGACAACCAACCGGCTGCTGGCGGCGGCAAGGGGGCTGATGACTTCGATGATGACATTCCTTTCTAGGAGTCTGTCGGGTTTGGGTAATCGTAGCGAGCTGGCGGGAGAACAAGTCAAAATGTTTCCGGTTTTGAGGCGAATAGCGGGGCTGTTTAACGAAAAACCGGGGACATTTTGGCCGCTCTCCCATCAGTGCAGTAGATTATTCCCAAATCCGGCAGACTCCTAGGGTCAAGGGATCGGATTGAAACCATGCCGGAACAGCAGATACGCTTGTCTATTTCCGGGATGAGCTGCGCCGGTTGCGTGGCGGCTGCCGAGGAGGCGTTAAAAGGGGTTCCTGGCGTTGCTACGGCCACGGTTAACTTTGCCGAGCATGCCGCGATGGTAAAAGGTACGGCCAGCGCTGAACAGCTGATCGCTGCAGTAACCCGGGCTGGCTACGGAGCGGCGGCGCTGCGCGGGGTCGATGACGAGGCGGAGAAAGAGGCGACCGAGCAAGCCCACTATCATCGTCTGTTGCGCAATACGCTGGTGGCCGGGCTGATCGGGGTACCTCTTTTCCTGGGCGGCATGTCGGGACTGCTTCCGCCTGTTGCGACATCCGCTGGCCAGCTTTTCTGGCTGCTGACCGGGCTGGCAACGCTGGCGGTGTTGATCTATGCCGGCGGCCATTTTTTCACCGGCGCCTGGAAATCATTTCGTAATCACAACGCCAACATGGATACCCTGATTGCCCTGGGTACCGGCAGCGCCTGGGTCTACTCGATGGCGGTGGTGCTGTTCCCTGGCAGCGTGCCGAGCCTGGCCCAACACGCCTATTTTGAGGCGGCGGTTATCATCATTGCGCTGATCAATCTGGGATCTGCTCTGGAGGTACGTGCTCGGGGCAAGACCTCGGAGGCGATCAAGCGGCTGATCCATATGCAACCCAAAACGGCACGGGTGGTTCGTGACGGCAGGGAGCTGGATCTGCCAATTGACCAGATCGGGCTGGATGAGACTTTGCGCGTTCGTCCCGGTGAACGGATTGCCGTGGATGGCGCGGTTATTGAGGGTCGCTCAACGGTAGATGAGTCGATGCTCACCGGTGAACCCCAGCCGGTCAAGAAGCAGGCAGGAGACGAGGTTACCGGCGGTACCATCAACAAGGCCGGCACCTTCCTGTTTCAGGCCCGCCGTATCGGCAACGATACCGTTCTTGCCCACATCATCGAGATGGTGCGCCAGGCGCAGTCCAGCAAACCGGCTATTGGCCGTCTGGCAGATCGGGTGGCTTCGGTGTTTGTGCCGGTGGTGCTGATCATCGCCGTGGTTACCTTCCTGGCCTGGTACAATTTCGGTCCGCAGCCCTGGGGCGGTTTCGCTCTGGTGACTACCATGACAGTATTGATTATCGCCTGTCCTTGCGCATTGGGGCTGGCTACGCCGATGTCCATCATGGTGGGTGTGGGCAAGGCAGCCGAGTACGGGGTATTGATCCGTAACGGCGATGCGTTGCAGCAGGCTGGCAGGTTGACTACGGTCATCCTGGACAAGACCGGTACCGTTACCGAAGGAAGGCCAGGCGTAACCACACTGCTTCTGGCTTCCGGATGGAATGAGCCGCATCTGCTGCGAATGGCCGCCGGTGTAGAGTCGGGTTCGGAGCATCCGTTGGCGCAGGCGGTTCTGGATGCGGCGCAGGAGCGGGGGATTAGCGTTCCCCAGGTCACAGATTTTGAGGCGGTTGCGGGTCATGGTGTTCGCGGCACGGTCGATGGAAAGCACGTTCTATTCGGCAATCGCAGGTTCATGGCCGACAATGGTATCCATCCGGGTGAGTTCGAAGGGAAGGCCGCAGCTCTTGCGGCTCAGGCGGAGACACCGATATATGCGGCGGTGGATGGTTATATTGCAGGTATTGTCAGTGTAGCCGATCCCGTCAAACCTGATTCCCGACAAGCGGTTGCGCGGCTGCGGGCGGCAGGGATCACGGTTGTGCTGCTTACCGGTGACAACCGTGCAACTGCCGTGGCGGTTGCGCGGCAGGTGGGAGTGGAAGAGGTGATTGCCGAGGTGATGCCCGAGGAGAAGGATACCAAGGTGGCCGAGTTACAGGCCAGAGGCGAGATCGTTGGTATGGCCGGCGATGGAATCAATGATGCGCCAGCGCTTGCTCGCGCCGATGTGGGGTTTGCTATTGGCACTGGCGCTGATATTGCTATTGAAAGTGCCGATATCACCCTGATGCGAGGGTCGTTGCATGGCGTGGCCGATGCTATTGGTATTTCCAATGCGACAGTAAGAAATATCAAGCAGAACCTGTTTGGCGCTTTCGTTTACAACAGTATTGGTATTCCCGTTGCCGCGGGGGTGCTTTATCCGTTCATGGGGATACTGCTGAATCCGATGGTTGCCGGAGCGGCGATGGCAATGTCATCACTTACCGTAGTGAGCAATGCCAACAGATTGCGTCTGTTTAATCCACAGGAGGTAAACAGATGACAGCAATATGGGTGAATATAACCGGACTGGTGCTGATTGTGGCCATTGTATGGTGGTTCTGGGTAGCGAAGTCGGGTCAGTAAACCATGAGCTGCGAGAAACTCATATCCCGGAAGCACTTGCCCGGGTTTCCAGGCACAGATTAACCAAAAAAGGAAATCCCCCGGCTTTGCCGGGGGGACAGTAAAAGTTTGACATATCCGGGAGTCCATCGGAGAAACTCTTGGTCGTGAGCCGGCAAGCAAACGACAGAGGAGAATCCCGATGGACGAGTACAAGAGCTTAAGGCACTCCAAGTGGGAGTGTAAATACCATGTTAT
>JAJRUV010000052.1 GCA_024277595.1 Gammaproteobacteria bacterium | reverse complement strand
GGAGTTGAGGAAGTTCTGGAAATAGGGCAGGCCATATTTCGCCGTCATGGCGAACAGCAACTCGGCATTCCCGCTCTCCCAGGGAAAATCCGGGGTGATGTTGTAGGTGGGGATGGGAAAGGTGAACACCCTCCCCTTCGCGTCCCCCGCCGTCATCACCTCGATGTAGGCGCGGTTGATCATCTCCATCTCGGCCTGCAGATCGGCATAGGTGAACGGCATCTCCTCACCGCCGATGAGCGGGATCTGCTGGCGCAAATCCTCGGGGCAGACCCAGTCGAAGGTGAGATTGGTGAACGGTGTCTGGGTGCCCCAGCGGGACGGAACATTCAGATTGTAGATCAGCTCCTGGATGCACTGGCGCACCTCCGCATAGGAGAGATCGTCCTTGCGGATGTAGGGGGCCAGATAGGTGTCGAATGAACTGAACGCCTGGGCGCCCGCCCACTCGTTCTGCAGGGTGCCGAGAAAGTTGACAATCTGCCCCACCGCACTGCTCAGGTGTTTCGGTGGTCCCGCCTCCACCTTGCCGGGCACCCCGTTCAGCCCCTCCTGCAGCAGGGTGCGCAGGGACCAGCCGGCGCAGTAGCCTGCCAGCATGTCCAGATCGTGAATATGGAGATCACCCTGCCGATGGGCCTCCCCTGTCTCCGGCGGATAGACATGGCTGAGCCAGTAGTTTGCGATCATCTTGCCCGAGGTGTTCAGGATCAATCCACCCAGCGAATAGCCCTGGTTGGCGTTGGCGTTGACCCGCCAGTCATCCCGCTGCAGGTATTCGTTCACCGATGCGGCCACATCCACCAGGGTACGGCGATCCTGGCGCAGCTTGTGGTGCTGCTCCCGATAGACGATATAGGCGCGGGCGGTTTTCAGATGATTGGCGCTGATCAGTACCTGTTCGACAATATCCTGAATGCGTTCGATATCCACCCGCTCATCACGATGCAAGCGATAGCCCAGTACCTTGATCACCTGGGTGCAAAGCAGCCGCGCCTCAAGCTCGCCGAATTCGCCGGTCGCCTGTCCGGCGTGCAGAATGGCGGATTCGATCTTGCACCGATCGAAATCGGCATGGCTGCCATTTCGCTTCAGGATTTCGGAAGGCAGTTGGACAATGATCGAGGTAGTGGGTGACTGCATGGCTCATTTTTCTGTGTGTGATTGACTGTTAACACAATATATAGCATGAGCTAACAACTGCAACCGCTATATATTGTGTTTTTGGGTGGCGTTGATCTATGTCAATCATACTGTGCCATTTTCCTCTATAAGAAAATTGGTCAGCTATTTTCGCCGGTTACTGGAAAAAACTTTCCCTGCCGGCCCACGATTCAGTTGTTAGACCAACCGCCGATGATCCTCCTGCGTACTCTCTTGCATTGCTTGTATGGCATCGTTATTCTTGGATTGTTTGTTGGTAGCAGAGAGAGAGTTATGCCGTCGTTTGATATCGTTTCCGAGGTGGATACACATGAGGTGTCCAATGCTGTGGATCAAGCTAACCGGGAGGTGGGTACCCGGTTTGATTTTAAGAGCAGCGATGCAAAATATGAACTGGAGGGAACGGATATTGTCATGAATGCAGAGGCAGAATTTCAGCTTCAGCAGATGCTGGATATCCTGCAGACAAAACTCAGTCGGCGTAACGTCGATATTGCCTGTCTCGAGGTCGACAAGGTGGAAGTTACCGGAAAGCGTACCCACCAGAAAGTAACGCTGCGCCAAGGGGTGGACAAGGAGCTTGCCAGAAAAATTGTCAAGCTGATCAAGGATGGTAAATACAAGGTGCAGGCGGCGATTCAGGGAGAGAAGGTGCGCGTGACCGGCAAGAAGCGCGATGATTTGCAGAAAGTGATTGCGATGCTCGGGGAAGCGGATTTGGATCTGCCGCTGCAGTTCGATAACTTCCGTGACTGAAAACTATCCCGAAGGTTATTTCATTTCCCCGCCCGGATCAGGCCGCCCAGACCGGCCTGTTCCAATGCCCCGGTCAGGTGTTGGCGTATGCTCTGGACATCATCCATGGCCAGTACCTCGTTCAGCAGGGTGACGGCGTTTTGTTTGCTGATGCTACGGATTACCCATTTGATTCGCGGCAGGCCGGAGACGGTCATGCTCAGCGAATCCACGCCCATCCCCAGCAGCAGGATGGCCGCTGCGGGATCGCCGGCCATTTCGCCGCACACGCTGACCTCCTTGTCGAAGCGATGCGCATTTTCCACCACTTGCAACAGGGCCCGCAGCACCGCCGGATGCAGTGAGTCGAACAGGCCGGCTACCCGGGAGTTGTTGCGATCGACGGCCAGCAGATACTGGGTAAGATCGTTGCTGCCGATGGAGAGAAAATCCACCCTCTGTGCCAGGGCATCTGACTGGTATACGGCAGCGGGTACCTCCACCATCACCCCGATTTGGGGCATCTCCAATGGCTCATTCAACTCTTCACTGAGCTCGTGATGTGCGCGCCGTATCAATGACAAGGTTTCATCCACTTCCGATACGCTGCTAATCATGGGCAGCAGCAGGCGCAGATTGCCGAGCCGGTGGTTGGCTCGCAACATGGCTCGCAGCTGTACCAAAAAGATTTCGGGATGATCCAGGGTGATACGGATGCCGCGCCAGCCCAAGAAGGGATTATCCTCTTCTATGGGGAAATAGGGCAGGCTTTTGTCCCCGCCAACATCCAGTGTGCGCAGGGTGACCGGCTGTGGGGCGAAGGATTCGAGTACTGTGCGATAGATCTGCAATTGTTGCTCTTCACCGGGAAAGTGTTCCGCTACCAGAAAGGGAAACTCGGTGCGATACAGGCCAATTCCCTCTGCGCCGCTGTCGCGTGAAGGGGTGATATCGGCAATCAGGCCGGAGTTGATGTAGAGGGGAATGTGTACTCCATCAGTAGTTTTGGCTGGCAGATCCCGCAGATGGGAAAGACCGGTGGCGAGTTCGGCTTCCTCCTGCAGCAGCCGGGCAAATTCGGCCCGCACCTCTTCAGACGGCGAAATATAGACGCGACCGGTATATCCGTCGGTGATAATTTCACGGCCGTCAATCCGGCTTACCGGCAGGTTTTTCGCCCCCATAACGGCCGGGACTCCCATGGCTCGGCACAAAATGGCGATATGGGAGCTGCGTGAGCCCCGCGTGGATATAATTCCGACCAGCTGTCCTGCAGGTGCTTCTGCCAGCATGGTGGCGGTGATCTCTTCTGCCACTAGTACCGTTTGTTCTGGATAGCGGGTCTGGGTGCGCGGATTTTCCTGCAAATAGGCCAGAATACGCAGTCCCAGGTCGCGGATGTCATCGCTGCGTTCGCTGAGGTAGGGATCATCCATCTCCTGGAAGATGCGTACATGCTCGATGATGGTATCGCGCAGTGCGCCCTGAACCCAGTTTCCGGCTCGGATGTGCTCAATAACCTTGCTGCTCAGCGTGCCGCTGTCCAGCAGCATGAGATAGGCATCAAACAGAGCCAGCTCTTCGGCGGGCAAAATCTTTTCCAGACGGGCGGAAAGTTTCCTGATATCTTTTTTTACCGCTTCCACGGCATTGTAAAACGCCGCTTCCTCCTGGGCTGGTTCATCCGGCTGGCGGTCAGGGATGGCATTCAGATCAGCATGGGGATATACCACCACGGCGCTGCCGATCCCCACGCCGGGGGCACCGGCCAGCCCCTGCAATGGACGGTTTTCAGGAACGGTCGGTTTTCCCGGTGCCTGGCGCAGACCGCGTACCCCGCCGCTGGCCTCGGCATGAGCGATTCCTCCCGCCAGCTGGGCGGCGATGGTGATCATGAATGACAGCTCGGCCTCGTCGAACCGGACCGGTTTACGCCGCTGTACTACCAGTACGCCGAGCAGTTTGCGATGGTGGATGATGGGAACGCCCAGAAAGGCATGATACTGCTCTTCACCGCTGCCAGGGCAGTAACGATAACGCAGATGCTGTGGGGCATCATCGAGATTGACCAGCTCATTCCGTTCACCGACCAGGCCGACCAGGCCTTCGCCGAACCCCAGCTTCACCTGGCCAACACTGTCCGGATTGAGGCCTTCAGTGGCCATCAGTATATGCTGGTGATTGTTGTAATCGCTTAGATAAACCGAGCAGAGATCGACAGACATGGTCTGTTTTACCCGGCGTACGATGAGTGTCAGCGCCTGATTCAGATCCGGCGCACAGTTGACCTCTTCTATGATTCTTCGCAGTATCTCCAGCATGTCAGTCCGGTTCTCCCGGCGGGCGGGGTAAAAAAAGCGGTGCTGCCAATCCGCCATGAAAATGGATATTCATAGTCAAAGTTGGCTAGCGTCCAGCCTGTTTGGCTGCTAATTTCGGGTTTAACGTTTTCGGGCGGTCCGTTGCGGCAGTTCCAGTGAAAGTAGCGGCGCCAGTTCCTCCAGCGCGTGCCGGTAAACCTGCTGCTTGAAAAAAACGACATCCTGAATTGGTCGCCAGTAGTCCAGCCAGCACCACTGGTCAAATTCCGGTTTTTCGCCCCGGTCAAGACATACCGCACTTTCTCCCCCAACCAGCCGGAGCAGATACCATTTCTGTTTTTGGCCGATGCATAGAGGGGAGCAGTGGCGTCTCACCATTCTTCGCGGCAGACGATAGCGCAGCCAGCCGCGGGTATAACCCATGATCTGCACATGCTCGGGGAGCAGGCCGATCTCTTCATTCAGTTCCCGGTACATGGCCTGCTCAGGAATTTCGTCACGCCGGATTCCACCCTGTGGGAACTGCCACGCATTCTGCCGGATGCGGCGTGCCCACAGAACCTGGCTTTCCTTGTTGGCAACGATGATGCCTACATTGGGTCTGAAACCATCCGAATCAATCACTTGAGCATCCATACGCAGGTTACTATATGTTAGTGATTGTTCCACAATATGAGCCTTGAGAGCAAGACGGCTGCCCGGCAATTGGTATGATATATCTCTTGACTACGACAGATTCGGGGTAAACAGCAAGTGACATTAGCGATATTTGACCTGGACAATACCCTGTTGGGTGGAGACAGCGACTATCTGTGGGGAGAGTTTCTGGTGGGGCAGGGCTTGGTGGAAAAAGCGTACTATGCACGGGAGAACCAGCGGTTTTATGATGAGTACAAGACGGGTACGCTGGATATCCATGAATTTATGGCGTTCAGTCTGGAGCCACTGACCCGGTACTCCGCAGAGGAGCTTGGCGCCCTGCGCGCTCGCTTTGTCGAGCAGAAAATCACCCCGGTTATGTTGCCGGCGGCCAGGGCGCTGCTGCGCAAGCATCGGCAACAGGGTGATTATCTGCTGATTATTACCGCTACCAACCGTTTTGTTACCGATCCGATTGCTGCGGTGCTGGGGGTTGACGATCTGCTGGCGACCGATGCGGTGATTCGTGGTGGCCGATACACGGGTGAGGTCGAGGGTACACCCTGTTTTCGCGAAGGGAAGGTAACACGGCTGGAGGCGTGGCTGGCAGCCAGCGGCAGGAACCTTGCGCAGAGTTGGTTCTACAGCGATTCTCATAACGATCTGCCGCTGCTGGAGCTGGTTACCCATCCGGTCGCCGTTGATCCGGACGAAACACTCGCCCGGCATGCTGAATTGAAAGGGTGGCCGATCATTTCCTTGCGTGACGGCTGTTGTTGAGCCATCTCTCCAAAATCTTTATGCTTATGCGCCCATTTGCCTGGCTGTCGCTGCTGGCTCTGTTTGTATTGACCAGCTTTGGCTTTGCACTGAACTCCGGCAGTATCGATGTTGGCTGGGGGCAGCTTTGGCGGATTCTGGCAGGCAACAGCAGCGGGATAGAGCAACAGCTGGTTATGGAGCTGCGTTTCCCGCGTGCGCTGTCTGCATTTGCTACCGGGGGATTGCTGGCTCTGGCGGGGGCGCTATTGCAAGTGTTGCTACGCAATCCGTTGGCGGATCCCTATGTGCTGGGTGTTTCTGGTGGTGCAGCGGTAACGGCTTTGCTGGCGATGATGGCCGGGATCACCGGCTGGTGGTTTTCCGCCAGTGCCTTCGTTGGCGCACTGTTTACGGTAGTTCTGGTATTTGGACTGGCCCATGGGCGCGGCAGCTGGAGTGATACCCGTCTGTTGCTCGTGGGGGTAATTGTTGCATCAGGTTGGGGTGCTTTAATTACGTTTATCCTGGCTACTGCTCCTGAGCGGGATCTGCGCGGAATGCTGTTCTGGTTGATGGGGGATCTAAGCAATGCCAGACAGCCATTGCCGGCGTTGCTGGTACTGGCTGCGGGGGTGATGTTTATTGTTCCGGTGGCCCGTAGCCTTAATGTGATGGCGCGCGGGGAGTTCCAGGCGGCTGCGTTGGGTGTCGAGGTCAGCAGGCTCCGGTTGGCAATATATGTTAGTGCCTCTCTGTTTACCGCTACTGCGGTAACTTTGGCGGGGAGCGTTGGCTTTGTCGGGTTGGTGGTGCCCCACCTGTTGCGCCTGTCATTGGGAAGTGACTATCGGTTACTATTGCCCTCTGCGGTTCTGTTGGGAGGGGGCTTGCTGGTATTGGCGGATACGCTGGCACGGATTATTATTGCCCCGCAGCAACTTCCTGTAGGGGTGCTTACCGCTCTGCTGGGTGTACCGGTTTTCCTCTATCTGTTGCAACGCAAGCGATGAATCCACTACTGCAAACCCGCCACCTGCAAGTGGCCGCAGGTGACAGAATATTGTGCCGTGATTTGAGTTTTGAGGTTTCGCCTGGCCAGTGTTGGGGTGTCCTTGGTTCGAATGGCGCGGGCAAAACCAGTTTGTTACATACCTTGGCAGGTTTAACCCATCCCGCTTTGGGAACCGTGCTGCTTGAGGGGAATCATGTGGCGGGTATGCCGCGGCAGCAAGTTGCCCAACGGGTAGGTGTGTTGCTCCAGGAGCAGCATGATCCGTTTCCCGGCACTGTATTGGAGGCGGCTCTGGTCGGCCGTCACCCTTGGCTCGGCCGGTGGCGGTGGGAGAGTGAGCGGGATATTGAACTGGTGGTTAATAAACTGGCTCTGGTGGGTCTGGAGTCCCTGACTGCACGGCAGGTTTCAACCCTGTCAGGTGGAGAGCGGCAGCGTCTTGCCCTGGCTACCCTGCTGGCGCAGCAGACAGCGCTTTCATTGCTCGATGAGCCAACCAATCACCTCGATATAAACCACCAGATCAATGTGCTTGAACTGTTGACTGGAACTATTCGGCAGGGACGGTCTGCTGTCATTATGGTGTTGCATGATATCAACCTGGCGACCCGTTATTGTGACCGCCTGCTGTTGCTATTCCCCGGCGGCGAGACCGTGCATGGTAGCGCAAAGGAGATTCTTGACGGGGAGGTGTTGAGTCGGCTGTACCGGCATCCGATGATGATTCTCGATAGTCCAAACGGACCGGTCTATTTGCCGGCCTGATCAATGGTTGACACGGGGGCTGTGTTGGCCCACAATACTGCGCCTTGTGTGTCCGGAGGGGTTCCCGAGTGGCCAAAGGGATCAGACTGTAAATCTGACGGCTCCGCCTTCGGAGGTTCGAATCCTCCCCCCTCCACCAGTTTTGGATGGTGTAATGGACAGGCCGCAAGTTTGTGCAACGAGATTGCGCGGGTGTAGTTCAACGGTAGAACCTCAGCCTTCCAAGCTGATGGTGTGGGTTCGATTCCCATCACCCGCTCCAATTATTATAGTCGGGTAGTTGGGGTGCTGGTGTTTGCGATGCCCATATAGCTCAGCGGTAGAGCACTTCCTTGGTAAGGAAGAGGTCACCGGTTCAAGTCCGGTTATGGGCTCCATTTGCTCAAGTGCTTATATATATCGGCTGTTTATTTGGTTTGTTGAATTTGGAGGAGAACTTCCAGTGTCTAAGGAAAAATTTGAACGTACCAAGCCGCACGTAAACGTCGGCACCATCGGTCACGTTGACCACGGCAAGACCACGCTGACAGCGGCGCTGACCAAAGTTATGGCGGAGAAGCATGGTGGCGAGAGCAAGGGCTAT
>JAJRUV010000051.1 GCA_024277595.1 Gammaproteobacteria bacterium | reverse complement strand
CGCCGGATCAAGGGGCGTAGTTCGGCCAAGCTGTTTGAGAGTTTTCCCGACCTGAAGCGGCGCTATTGGGGAAGACACTTTTGGGCGCGTGGATATTTTTGTGTTACGTCGGGAGAACTGACGGAAGAGATGATAAAAAAATATTTGGAGCATCACTTTGAACCAAAGGTTGATGATAATTTCAGAACCGAAGACTAAACGGGTCTTTCGACCCGTATTCGGACTTTCAGTCCATAAGACTAACCCACCAGCTTTAGCTGGTGGTTGTTGAGTTATTACCAGATGGTTATAGGCTTTTTAAGGGCCGACTATGTACTGGCCTGCGCTTGGAGATAGTCGCCATGGTCACCCAAACAACAAGAACTGTTCCAGATAATTCCGAGTGTCCCAAAATTGCTCAAAATTGGTAACAAGGAAGATGGCGCGCCCGAGAGGATTCGAACCTCTGACCTCTGCCTCCGGAGGGCAGCGCTCTATCCAGCTGAGCTACGGGCGCTTGAAGAGCGCATAGCATACCCCTGTTGGGGGTTTTCGTCTATTGTTTGGCGCGCTGGTACTCCGCCTCTGCCTCGGGCAGGAATTTCTGCAGCTGTTTGATTCGGGTCTTGCCTACCGGGTGGGTACTTAGAAATGCGGGTGGACGCTTGCCCTGTTTGGCTCCCCAGGCGGAGAAACGTTTCCAGAAGTCTATGGAAGTTTTGGGATCGTAACCGGCGCGTGCCATGTACAGTTGGCCGAGACGGTCGGCTTCAAGCTCGTTGGCGCGAGAGTAGGGGAGCATCACTCCCACTGCGGTTCCCACTCCATAGGCGGAGTTGATTAGCGCCCGTGTTTGTGGTGATTTGCTGGCGGTGGCGATATTGATAATCTGTCCGCCAAGCTGGGTCAGCATCCCCTGGGACATGCGTTCTGCGCCATGGCGGGCGACTGCATGAGCGACCTCATGCCCGATCACAGTGGCCAGCCCAGCTTCGTCTTTGGTGATCGGCAAAATGCCGGTGTAGATTCCCACTTTGCCGCCCGGCAGGCAGAAAGCGTTGGCGGTTTTGGGCGCATCAAAGACCACGAACTCCCACTGGGCATCGGGCAGGGGGGCTACGGCGGCGATGCGCTTGCCGACCCGCTGTACCATGGCATTGATTGCGGGATCCTTGCTGATGGGGGTTTCCCCTTTCATTTTTTCAAAGGCTTCAATTCCCAGTTTCATCTCCTGTGGCGGGCTGATCAACAATAGTTGCTTGCGGCCGGTATCGGGCACGGTGGCGCAAGCGGACAGCAACACTCCCAGGAAAACCAGAGTAAAAAATCGTTTTAGGGTATGCATGGGTAACCTCCTTTCAGGTTAGAACAGCTCCATCTGCCCTGGGAGGCTGTCCGAGAATAGAAGCTTCCTTTTAGGTTCAATCTGTTTCGTTGAGCGGCAAGGAGATAAACAGCAGGACAGCCCCTGCGCTTCCCAGCAGCCAGGTTGCCAGCGGCAGATCGCCAAGGGTTTGCACTTCGTTATCACTTATCCCCAGCAACAGCACGGCACAGACAATCAGGCTGCTGCCGGCAATGGCGCTTACGGTGCGGCGGTTGGCCTGGCGGATCTCGCGGCGCAGCTTTATCAGTTCCTCCGGTTTGGATTCCACTTTGAGCGTTCCTTGCTGCAGCTGTTTCAGCACTGCATGAGCCAGCATCGGAATCTCCGGCATTCGCTCCAGAATCTGTGGTGCCTGATGCTTGAGGTTGCGGACAAAGGCCTTTGCGCCGACCTGGTTGTGCATCCAGTGTTCCAGGAACGGCTTGGCGGTCTGCCACAGATCCAGATCGGGATAAAGCTGGCGGCCCAGACCTTCTATATTGAGCAGGGTTTTCTGCAGCAGTACCAGTTGCGGTTGAATCTCCATGTTGAAGCGGCGTGCGGTCTGGAACAGCCGCAGCAGCAGGTGGCCGAAGGAGATATCCTTCAGCGGCCGTTCGAAAATGGGTTCGCATACGGCACGGATGGCGGACTCGAACTCATCCACGCGGGTGTCACGCGGCACCCAGCCGGACTCCACATGCAGTTCGGCGACACGTTGGTAGTCACGCTGGAAGAAGGCCAGAAAATTTTCCGCCAGATAGCGCTGATCCTCCGGGTTGAGGCTGCCCATGATGCCGAAATCCACCGCGATATACTGGCCGTTGTCGGCAACGAAAATGTTGCCAGGGTGCATGTCGGCGTGGAAGAAGTTGTGCTGGAACGCCTGGGTGAAGAAGATCTCCACTCCCCGTTCCGCCAGCTGTTGCAGATCAATGCCGGCAGCCTTGATTGCCTCGATATCGGAAACCGGGATGCCGGAGATGCGCTCCATCACCATCACGTTGCGGCGTACCCAGGGCCAGTAGATCTCGGGGATGTAGATTAACGGTGAGTTTTCGAAATTGCGCCGCAGCAGGGAGGCATTGGAACCCTCTCGCATCATATCCAGTTCGTCGAAAATGGTCTTTTCGTACTCCCGCACCACATCCACCGGCCGCAGCCGCTTGCCCTCTGACCAGTAACGCTGCACCATCCCGGCCAGCAGGTACATCAGCTCCAGATCGCGCTGAATGGTCTGTTCAATATCGGGGCGCACCACTTTGACCACCACTTCACGGCCATCATGCAGCCGGGCGGCATGAACCTGAGCGATGGAGGCGGAGGCTAGTGGCGCGTCCTCGAACTGCTGAAATACCTCGCTGACCGACTTGCCATAGGATTTTTCGATGATGGTGCGAGCCTGTTCGCTGGGGAATGCCGGGACATTATCCTGCAGGCGGGCGAACTCAATGGTGATGTCATCGGGCAGCAGATCGCGGCGGGTGGAGAGGATCTGGCCGAACTTGACGAAGATGGGTCCCAGCTCCTCCAGGGATTTGCGAATCCGCACCGCCCGCGGGGCGTCCCGATCCCGCAACCAATAGCCGGGAGCCAGGTAGATGAGGAACCGCAGACGGCGGAACAACGGGATAGTAAGCACCAACTCATCAACGCCGTGCCGGGAGAATACCCAGGCTATCTTGAACAGTCGCAGGGTCCTTGCCGGACGCAGTCCCATCAGGATGGACTCTCCTCTTGCTGCGCCAAGTGTCGTCGCAGTCGCTGTACGCGAGCCTCCAGCCGCGCGGTATCGTCCCGCAGCCGGTCAACATCATCCATGAACGGGGTTATCTCCGTGCGGCCGGGCAGGATGCGGCTCTCCTCCTGCAGGTATTCGCTGACATCCTGCTGCAGGGTGTCCAGCAACTGCCTGCCCCACAGCAGCCCGTCCCGAACCAGATTGCCGGTGCGGTGGGCGATAACATCCCCCGTGATGGCTGCCAGCTGCTCCTCCCAGTCGATATCCATACTGTCCAGGATGCGTTTGAACTGCTGTCCGGTTTCAACATCGCCGCGGATGGTGACATCGCCGGAAAACAGTGCCTTGCTGGAGTCTCCCAGTCCCATACGGCTCATTGCCAGCGGAGTGCCGCTGATAGTGGTGTCCACCTCACCCTCCCAGCGGGAGTGCAGGCGCAGGCCGTAACTGCCGGGAAGAGCGTAGAGGATGGTGTTCAGTCCGCGCAGCTCGATGGCGATTACCTTGCCCTGCAATCTGCCGAGCTGCTTCAGGGTCTCCGGGTCAAGATGAAGATAGTAGTTGAGTGCAGTCTCAAGCGTGGTGAGCAGAGCGGAGGAGAGCATGTTCATTTTGCTTCGTCCATCAGCTGATCGAGGGATTTGTCCGCCTCGCTGGGAACGACATGGAGCACCACCGTGCCGGCAATCTTGTCGTGAAATGCCTGTTTGTGCTTGTCCCAGGCGACCCACAGGAAGCCGAGCATCAACGGCAGCATGGAGAGAATGTAGGCGAAGTAGCGCCCCACCGATTGGCCAATACTTGGCAGTTGGCCGGTATTGGCATCCACTACAACGCAGTTGAGGATCATCTTGCCGGGCGTTGCTCCCAGTTTTACCCACATCAGCACCACAATGAGTATCGGTAGCACATAGCTGATGAGAATATCCGCAGGTCCAGCAACCAAGGGGGTGGCGGGATCAACGCTAAAGTAGGCAGATCCATAGATCAAATAAAGCAGCGGCAGAGCCAGCAGCATGAACAGTACGGCATCAATCAATGTGGCGCCGGTGCGCCGCCAGAAACCAGCGTAATTCACCGGCCCGCCGCTGTTCACAACTTGAAACCCCGATGTGCGGCGACAATCCCCCCGGTCAGGTTATGGTAGTCGCAGCGTTCAAAACCGGCCTGTTCCATCATCGCCCGCAGTGTCTCCTGATCCGGATGCATGCGGATGGACTCGGCCAGATAACGGTAGCTGTCGGCATCGTTAGTGACCAGCTTGCCCATCAGCGGCAGCAAAGTGAAGGAGTAGGCATCGTAGAGTTTGTTCAGCCCGGGAATCACCGGCTTGGAGAACTCCAGCACCAGCAGCCGTCCGCCGGACTTGAGGACACGGTACATGGAGCACAGTGCGGCATCCTTGTCAGTGACGTTGCGCAGGCCAAAGGCGATGGTAATGCAGTCGAAATGGTTGTCGGGAAAGGGCAGGCACTCGGCGTTGGCCTGCACGTACTCCACGTTGCCCACCACCCCCTTGTTGGTCAGGTTGTCGCGCCCCACCTTGAGCATGGAGTCATTGATATCTGCCAGTACCACCTCTCCCTGCGGGCCAACGATGGTGGCGAAACGGGCGGCGAGATCGCCGGTCCCTCCGGCCAGATCCAGCACCCGCTGGCCGCGGCGGACACCGGTAAGCTGGATGGTGACATATTTCCAGATCCGGTGAACACCGAATGACATCAGATCATTCATCAGGTCGTACCTGGCAGCAACTGAATGGAATACTCCGGCAACCCGTTCGACTTTCTCCTCTACCGGCACCTGCTGGTAACCGAAATGGGTGTTGCCAGGCTGTTTTTGCTGATTTGTCATTACAAAATATACCGTGTCAGGTCTTCATCCTCCGCTAGTTCGCCAACATGCTTGTCCACATAGGCGACATCCACCGAGACCCGTTTTTCCGCCTGGTCGGAGGCGCTGTAGGAGACCTCTTCCAGCAGGCGCTCGATGACCGTATGCAGACGGCGGGCACCGATATTTTCGGTGCGCTCATTGACCTGCCAGGCCACTTCGGCGATGCGCCGGATGCCTTTTTCGGTGAACTCCAGCTCTACGCCTTCGGTAGCAATCAGGGCGGTATACTGTTCGGTGAGCGAGGCGTCTGGTTCGGTCAGGATGCGGACGAAATCATCCACATCGAGGGCACTCAGCTCGACCCGGATCGGCAAGCGACCCTGCAACTCAGGAACCAGATCCGAAGGTTTGGCCAGGTGAAATGCGCCGGAACCGATAAACAGGATATGATCGGTCTTTATCATGCCGTACTTGGTGGAGACCGTACACCCCTCTACCAGTGGCAGCAGATCCCGCTGCACCCCTTCCCGGGAGATATCCGGGCCGCCGCTTTCCCCCCGTTTGGCAATTTTGTCCAGTTCGTCTAGAAAAACAATACCGTTCTGCTCGACGCTATCGAGCGCACTGGATTTAATTTCGTCATCATTGATTAGTCTGGCGGCCTCCTCGTCGGCCAGCACATTGAGGGCTTCGCCGACAGGCATTTTCTGTGTCTTGGTACGGCCGCTGCTCATGTTTTGAAACATGCTCTGCAGCTGGCTGGTCATCTCCTCCATTCCCGGCGGCGCCATGATCTCGACTCCCATCGGTCCGGCGGATACCTCAACCTCGATCTCCTTTTCATCCAGTTTGCCCTCGCGCAGCATTTTGCGGAATTTCTGCCGGGTGGATGACTCCTTCTCTTTGTCTGGAGCGGGTTCATTGTCAAAACCCACGCTGCGGGCGGGTGGCAGCAGAATATCCAGGATGCGCTCCTCGGCCGCGTCCTCGGCGCGATGCCGCACTTTGCGCACCGCCTGCTCACGGGTCATTTTGACCGCTGTTTCCATCAGGTCACGAATAATCGACTCCACATCGCGCCCGACATAGCCCACCTCGGTGAATTTGGTCGCCTCTACCTTCAGGAACGGGGCATTGGAGAGCTTCGCCAGCCGGCGGGCGATTTCGGTTTTGCCCACGCCGGTAGGACCGATCATAAGGATGTTCTTGGGGGTGATTTCATTGCGCAGTTCTTCGCCGACCTGGCTGCGCCGCCAGCGGTTGCGCAGGGCAATGGAGACTGCCCGCTTGGCATCTTTCTGGCCGATAATGTGTTTGTCCAGCTCCTGGACGATCTCTCTGGGGGTCATCTGGGACATGGGATTAGTCTGTTTCCAGCTCTTCAATGGTCAGGTTGTTGTTGGTATAGACACAGATCTCGGCGGCGATACCGAGCGAGTTCTCTACAATCTCACGGGCACCGAGCTTGCTGTGTTCCAGCAGGGCGCGTGCTGCGGACTGGGCAAAGGCGCCTCCGGAACCGATAGCGATTAAATCATGCTCCGGTTCCACCACATCGCCGTTACCGGTGATGGTCAGCATGGTGCTCTTGTTGGCGACGATCAGCAGTGCTTCCAGGCGGCGCAGCATGCGATCGGTGCGCCAGTCCTTGGCCAGCTCCACCGCGGAACGCAGCAGGTGACCCTGGTGTTTTTCCAGTTTGGCTTCAAACCGCTCAAACAGGGTAAAGGCATCCGCAGTGCCACCGGCAAATCCGGCGATCACCTGATCCTTATAAATACGGCGCACCTTGCGTGCATTCCCTTTCATGACGGTATTACCCATAGAGACCTGTCCGTCGCCACCGATAACCAGCTTGCCGCCACGGCGGACGCAGAGAATGGTTGTACCACAATACTGTTCCACGGATTTTCCTTGATTACTCGAGGTCAATGGCGGATTGTAACATCAACCAGCGGATGGCCCAAAAAGGTAAATCGGGTTTAGCCCGTGAGGGCAGGGTCTCTCATTTCCTTTCAATCTGTTTTGTGACCGCGCCGGAGGCTCGAGCAGAAAGTGCTATCTCCAATGCAGTTTCCAGGCGGATAACCCGCTCGGTGAGGTGTTCGATACGAACCTGTTGATCCTTGACCGTACCGGCCAGGCGCTCCACCTTGTCATCCATGCGAATCACCCGGGTGACGGCATCCCACATCTTCTCCGTAACCCCCATCAGGATGCCTCTTTGCGGGATTCCATCTCGGCAATTCGCTGGTTGGATGCAGCGACAAAATCCAGCGTTTCCTCAATCGCCCGGTCTGCTCTTTCCGTTGCCTTGAGCATTTGATCAATCATGGCTTCAAGGGTCGCATCACTTTCGGATGGATAAAAGGATTCCGCTGCCCTTCTCATGTACTCAGCGGTCGAGACCCCGGCCTCGCGCGCCTTTTTGACGATGCGGGCCTTTTCTGCCTCGGTCATCAATACCGGGATACGTGCGGTTGCTGTTGCCATACTGCCTCCTGATGTTTATGTGCTGCACATGAGCAGCATAGAACAGGGGGAGCGGTTTTGCAATATCGCCATGAAAGCGCACCGGGTTCGCTCCGACCATAACGGGATATCGATGTCGATTGTATATGTTCAGGCCCGGTTTCTGTATAATCGCCGCCCTTGCTCCGTTGCACAGAAAAATACCGGGTATTTCCTTAATTCATGTTCAATCTCGGCTCTTACCACAAAAATTTCAAGGACGATATCCTGTCAGGTCTCACCGTTGCGTTGGCGCTGGTGCCGGAGGCGGTGGCGTTTGCCTTTGTCGCCGGCGTCAACCCACTGGTGGGTCTGTACGCTGCGTTCATGATCGGTCTGATTACGGCGACTATCGGTGGTCGACCGGGAATGATCTCAGGTGCAACAGGCGCTCTGGCGGTTGTTATGGTGGCACTGGTTGCCCAGCATGGTGTGGAGTATCTGTTTGCCGCAGTGGTGCTGATGGGCATTATCCAGATTGGCGCCGGGCTGTTGCGCCTGGGCAAGTTTATCCGCATGGTGCCGCACCCGGTGATGCTGGGATTTGTCAACGGTCTGGCAATCGTGATTTTTCTTGCCCAGTTGCAGAGCTTCAAGGTGGCCGGGCCGGATGGGGCGAGCGAATGGATGAGTGGCACGCCGCTCTATTTGCTGCTGGCGCTGATCGCCCTGACCATGGCCATTATCCATTTTCTGCCGCGATTCACCCGCGCCATTCCTTCCTCCCTGGCGGCGATCATTGTGGTTACCGCCATCGTCATGCTGCTCGATCTGGATGTGAAAACGGTGGGCGATCTGGCCTCTATCGCAGGCGGTTTTCCGGAGTTTCATCTTCCGATGGTGCCGCTTAACTGGGAGACGCTGAAAATCATCCTGCCCTACTCGTTTATCTTTGCTGCCATCGGGCTGATTGAATCCCTGTTGACGCTGCAGTTGATTGATGAAATTACCGAAACCCGGGGTAAAAGCAATCGTGAATGCATTGGTCAGGGGACGGCGAATATCGTGACCGGATTTTTCGGCGGCATGGGCGGTTGTGCGATGATTGGCCAGAGCATGATCAACATCAACTCCGGCGGCCTGGGACGACTGTCGGGGATCTCGGCGGCACTGTTTCTGCTGAGCTTTATCCTGTTTGCCTCGGATCTGATAGAGATGATCCCGATGGCCGCACTGATTGGGGTGATGTTCATCGTGGTGCTGGCGACATTCGAATGGTCCAGCCTGCGGATATTCCGCAAGGTTCCGCTTACCGATGCCTTTGTGCTGGTGCTGGTCTCCGTGGTTACTGTGTTTACCGACCTGGCAGTGGCTGTGGTGGTTGGCGTCATCGTTTCTGCCCTGGTATTTGCCTGGCACACCGCCCGCCATATGGATGCCCGGATCATCAAAAATGAAGATGGCTCGGTGACTTACGAACTGCACGGCCCACTGTTTTTTGGTTCCGTTCACAGCTTTGCCGATTTGTTCAACCCGCGCAGTGATCCAGATGAGGTGATAGTGGATTTTCGCTATACCCGGGTTCACGATCACTCCGGACTGGAGGCTATTGACTCACTGGCGGAGCGTTACAGCAAACAAGGGAAACGTCTGCATCTGGTGCATTTGAGTCCCGAATGCAAGACTTTGTTGAAAAAAGCCGGACATGTTGTGGAGGTCAATGTCAGTGAGGATCCTCATTATCATGTGGCGACCGACAGGCTGGCTTGAAACGCCGTTCAGGACGTTCCCGTTTAACGCAAAAATCACGATTGTTTGTAATGCACTGATTTTTCAGTGTACGCTGGGTTTTTTCGTTAAGATCTTTCTCCAGACTGCTACATTATTCATTGAGCCACAACTTCTCGCCCTTGAACATCATGCCGATAATTGACAATTTCATCATTAGTCAACAACTGAACCGCTGTTTCTATGACTGTTCTGGTCAAGTCATACCGGATTTTTTTAGAAAATTTTCGTAACTAACCTGAACTCGGGTTAAGGCCTAACATGACAAAATTAAAGAAAGAGAAACCGTGGATACCGTCATCCCGGTATGCTCCTGGCCGGAATCTATAGTTCAAGGTACTGGATTCCGGCTAAAATCATGCCGGAGTGGCGCGATTTTTAGTTGTGTGTCCGTTTTTAGATGAAATATTGCTTAACCCGAGTTCAGGTTAACTATTCAGCTCACCCTCTGAAATCCGCCATTTCTGCATTAAAAAATGATCATTTACCCGTGTAAACTTACATTTTTCGCCTTGAACTGACGAATTTCAGGGGCAAGCTGAACAGTTACATGCTCATTTTCAACTATGCTGAATAGTTACATTTTTTCTCTGGTATTGTTCAACTGTCCTGCCTCCTTTATGGGCGCAAGGGCGCCCCGGCTCGATGGCGGGGTTGTGGAGGTGGGCGCGCTGGTGCCGGTGGTCGGGGAGGAGCGGGAGCTGTTGTCGGTGCAGCATATCGCCCTTTTCTTCGATCCCTGCATGACACGCACGGCGCATTGAAAGCCGAAACCATCCGCGTGCGGGGGACGGTACAGGGGGTCGGGTTCCGTCCCTGGGTGTGGAATCTCGCCCGTCGCCTCGGTCTCCGTGGCCGGGTACTTAATGACGCGGAAGGGGTGCTCATCCAGGCTTGGGGTAGCCCCGAGGCACTGGAGGCGCTGGTGGCCGGGATGCAGAGCCATCCGCCGCCGCTGGCGCAGATCGAGGCAGTGGAGCGCACGCCCCTCGAGGCCGGAGGCGATCTTCCCGGGGAGTTCTCCATCGTGGAGAGCAGGGGCGGAGAGACGCGCACCGCTGTGGCGGCTGACGCGGCCACCTGTCGCGACTGTCTGACGGAGATCTTCGATCCCGGCGGCCGGCGTTACCGGTATCCGTTCACCAACTGTACCCACTGCGGCCCCCGTCTCTCCATTCTGCGCCGCATCCCCTACGACCGGGTCAACACCAGCATGGCCGCGTTTGTCATGTGCGAGCGCTGCCAGGCCGAATATGATGACCCGTCGAACCGGCGCTTCCATGCTCAGCCCAACGCCTGTCCCGATTGCGGACCCCGGGTGTGGCTGGAGGACGGTGGCGGGAAGCCAGCCGGGGAGTCGCCCTTTGATGCGATCCGTGAAACTGCACGCTGGATCACGGCGGGCCGGATCGTCGCCATCAAGGGCATCGGCGGTATCCACCTGGCCTGCGATGCGGCCAATGAGGCCGCTGTCGCCGAATTGCGTTGTCGCAAGCAGCGCTACCACAAGGCCTTCGCGCTCATGGCCCGGGATCCCACCATGATTGGCCGCTATGCCCATCTCGATGAGTCCGCCACTGCGGTTCTCTCATCGGTGGCGGCGCCCATCGTGATCCTCGATGCCCGGGGCGGAACCCTGCCGCCATCCATCAACCCGGGGCAGCGGAGTCTGGGGTTTATGCTGCCCTACACGCCGCTGCATCACCTGCTTATGGCCTCTCTGGATGCGCCCATCGTCCTCACCTCGGGAAATCGCAGTGATGAACCACAGTGCATCGGTAACAAGGAAACACGGGAGAAACTGGCTGCCATTGCCGACGGGTTCCTGTTCCACGACCGGGAGATCGTCACCCGCCTCGATGACTCGGTGGTGCGAATCATGGCGGGACGGCCACGGCTGCTGCGCCGGGCGCGGGGGTTTGCGCCCGAACCGATGCCTCTGCCCAAGGGGTTCGGGAACTCTCCGCGCGTGCTGGCCATGGGAACAGAGCTGAAAAACAACTTCTGTCTGCTTGCGGATGGTCGGGCGGTGATCTCCCAGCATCTCGGCGATCTGGAGGATGCCGCCACCTTGCGAGAGTATCGGCGCATGCTGAATCACTACCAGTCCCTGTACGACTTCGAGCCGGAGATCGTCGTAGTGGATCGCCATCCCAATTACCTGTCGAGTCAGATCGGCAGGCAACTGGCGCAGGAGCGGGGCGTGCCCCTCATCGAGGTGCAGCACCACCATGCGCACATGGCATCCTGTATGGCGGAGCATGGCCTGCCCACAGATACCGGGCCGGTGTTGGGGGTGATTCTGGACGGTCTTGGTTACGGGGATGACGGAACTTTGTGGGGTGCCGAGTTTCTGCTGGGCGGCTACAGGGGATGCCGGCGGCTGGTCTCTTTCCAGTCGGTTCCCATGCCGGGTGGTGCGATGGCCGTGCGGGAGCCCTGGCGGAACACCCTGGCATATCTTTCCACTGTTCTCGATTGGCGGGAGGTGAAGGGGCGCTGGCCGGGGCTGGAGCTGATCCGCTTTCTCGGCTCCCGCCCCGTCGCCACACTGCAGGCCATGATGGGGAAGGGGATCAATAGCCCCCGCGCATCGTCGGCGGGGCGGCTGTTCGATGCGGTAGCCGTCGCCCTGGATATTTGCCGTGAGCAGGTCAGCTTCGAGGGTCAGGCTGCCATCGAACTGGAGGCGCTCGCCGAGGATGCGGATGCCGACAGCGGCTACCCCTTCGAACTGAAGGAGGATCGCATCCTATGGGCCGGAATGTGGCGTGGGATTCTCGATGATCTGGCTGCTGGCGTGAGCAGACCCGTCATCGCGGCGAAATTCCACAAAACGGTGGCCGGTGCGCTGGCAGAGACAGCAGCCGGTTTGTGTAGCCGACACCAAACAGACACCCTTGTGCTTTCAGGCGGCGTGTTCCAAAACCGGTTGCTACTCGAGAGTGTTGTTCAGCAGGTTCGGTCGAAAGGCCTGCACCCCCTCGTCCCCGAAGCCCTGCCCGCTAACGATGGGGGGATCTCATTGGGCCAGGCAATCATCGGTGCTATGTTGGCACCATCGGGAAAAGCAACTTGAGATTCGTTTTGATTATATATCAGATGGTTGCGCTATGCTCTCGCTTGATTTTTAACCCCGGAACTTGAGTTGCAATTACGCTACCTGTCACATCGGAAGCCTGTTTCAAACCACGGGCAAGAGCGGCAGCACTACATTCAGCTTTGATACGGAAGGAAGAGTCACCTGGAAAGAGGCGGATATCAACGGTGTCATCCCGAGTCTCGAATACCGCTATACTGATGGTGATGAACTGGAGAGCGTGCCCCGCCTATTGGCTACGACTACTGAGTGGATAAAAACCGAATCCATCCACATCGATAGCAATGCCTGTGATGCGCTCAATCGATTGAGCGGCTAGTACTCCGTCAAGGTGATAAATCAGGATACAGCGTTCCTGTGGTGTTTCGCAGCAAGGCGCAGTGTGCAGGCAATGGCTGTCGCCCTTGTCAAACACTGCAACGCCGCAGCGGGACACCACAGGAGCGCCCGAAGGG
>JAJRUV010000050.1 GCA_024277595.1 Gammaproteobacteria bacterium | reverse complement strand
GCCTGATTGGGAAGAAAACGGAAGATTAGCGTATGAGCAGCGTAAAGCGGCTTAATACAATACTTAACAACAAAGCAACCAACCTCTTCGGGCTGATAAAATCAATCCGAACTGGGCAGGTTCGCTCTAAACTCTAGTTCATGTTGTTAAGCTTCTCAATGAAGCAATGAACCAGGTTCGAATTGCCGAACGTAAAGAGCACGACCAGCTAAAAGGTCACAAATACACCTTTTTAATAAATCGAAATAACTTATCAGACAAGCAGGAAAATGCGCTCTCTGAAATGGTCACCCTCTATCCTGCGTTAGGAGAAGCCTGTCGTTTAAAAGAGCTTTTTAACGATCTTTGGGGCATGCCAGACAAACAAACAGCAGAAGCTTTTCTGGAGCAGTGGTACTGCGAAGTAGAGGCTGCAAAAATACCTGCTTTTGAGAAATTCTCCAGGACGGTCAAAGCACATTGGAGCGGGATTATTCATTTTGTTGAAAGCCGTATCACCAACGGAATTCTTGAAGGCATCAACAGAAAGATTTAGCTCTCCAAACGTCGAGCAAGAGGCTATCGTAATATCGATAATTTCATCAATATGGTTTGCTTTCTTTACGGAAAATTAAAGTTCAATTACCCACTCTATTTCACACAGAACCAAAACAGGTTGTCCAGTGCAGTCAGAGCCGAGTAGTTTTTTGATAAAAACCCCTGTTTTTATTGAGCGCTAATTTCACCACAAACTGCGCGGTTAAGTTGTTTGAAAGCAGATATCCTTGTCTCGCGAAATTTCGAAAGTTTTTTGACACTCTTTGCGGAACGTGGTATTTGTTGTGATAGTTGGCTAGTCAGCAAGAGATAATTTTCCTGAAAATAATGTGGTTTTTCTGTCAGAAAATCGGGGCGAGGTTTTAAACATGATAAAAATTGGAGCGGAACGTAACGGGTTATTATGGGCGTTATTAATGGTGTTTTTTTTCCTTTCCGGTAGTCCTGTGACTGAGGCAAAGGAGTATGGTGATATTTATATGGACTCCACAAAGGACAGCATGGCCAAGGCAGATGTTGGAGCGGTGATTTTTCCTCACTGGTTTCACCGTATCCGATATAAATGCAAGGTATGCCATGAAGATATATTTGTCATGCGAAAGGGGGCCAACAACATATCCATGGGTGATATTATGGATGGCAAATCTTGTGGAACCTGTCATAACGGCATGATTGCCTGGGAGGCTCTGGAGTGCAAAAAATGCCATTCTGGAGAATTGACACCGGCAGTAAAAAATTCGGCTGATGCCAATAAGCAATAGGGGTTGATATATTATGAAGATTACGCCTTGTAAAATGATAAGTGCTATTGCGATGGTATTGATATCCTTTGTTTTTATCGCGGGTTGCAGTGCTGTTGGTGAACGGGTGCAGCCGGAATCTGCGTCTAAAGCAAGCGGGGAGTCCACGGTCGCCCAGGCAGAAAAAGCAGTGACGACCCCAACTCCGGCCGCCAAGAGGAAAGAGAACGCTGTAACACCTGCTGGGGTAAAGGATAGTCCTGTTGCAAAGGCTGATAAGGAAAAGTCGGCAGATCCTACCCGGTCTCCCGGGGTGAGAAGCTCAATTTACCTGGGCAGTGATGGCAAAATGGCAGGAACGGGGGATCCCAGCAAGCCGGTGAGCGAAGCTCATAGAATAGGCATGAGAAAACGGCCGGCCGCTCTAGCAGGGGTGGGGCTCCCCAAGGACAGATTTGGTCTTATAGACTGGGTTGCGATAGTGGAGAACGGAGACATCAAGCCCATTGGAAGCCTTGATCCGAGTAAAGCGGAGATCCCGCCACTGGAGATGGATGTGATTATTGAGGCGAAGGGTGACTTCGTCAACAATGTGCTCTTTCCTCACGGCACTCATACCTACTGGCTTGGTTGTGAAAGCTGTCATCCGGCACCTTTTGTAATGGGAAAGGGAAAAAACAAAATGAGCATGGTAGAAATCAGTGAGGGCAAGTGGTGTGGTGAGTGTCATGGAAAAATAGCTTTTCCTCTGACTGACTGCTCTCGATGCCACACACAAAAAAGGCTGAATCAGCCATAACCGGACAGTAATTCATCTCTTCTTTCCCGCGCCCTTCTCCCTCCGGGAGCAAAGAAGGGTGGAGGAAAGATAAATGGTTGATGGCAAAAATTGTGAAAGCCACAGTGTATTTTCGCGCTATTAATGACGGGTTTATATATGCAAAATAGCAAACAAAAAGAAATTGTTCATAACACTTTATCCATTGTGAATGGTTTTTTGAAAAAAGCTATTGTTGCATCGATTTTTCTAATTGGATTTTACAATGTTTCAGCTGCGGAAGAAGATGTATGCCAGCGGGTTATCGGTTCGCAATGTGATGCCTCGCAGGAAGCAATGCTCGATGCGTTGTTGAAGGATATGAACGTATACGGGTATGTGGAGCAGAAACTCGACCATGACGGGAAGGCTCCAGCATTTGAATTGCTTCCCAAGGATACTTTTGGCCTTGTTAACTGGACAAAAGCGGAGGCGGATGGGCTTATCGCTCCCCGTTCCGCTATTAATGAAACGACGGTAGAGGAAAAGCCGAAGGAGGCTTTCTTTGAAAACATAATTCTTCTTCAAACCGCCGCGCATTTTATGCCCGATGTTCTGTTTCCGCATGGGATACACAGCAACATGATAAGTTGCGACAGCTGTCACCCTAAGCCATTTGAGAAAAAAAACGGAGCCAACAAGATCAGGATGGCAGAGATATTTGAAGGAAAGTGGTGTGGTAAGTGCCATGGAAAAATTGCTTTTCCAGTTCAAAAATTCAATAATTGCAGGCGTTGCCATATGATGAAAAAAACCGCTTTTGGAAAGCCCTCCCCATTAATAATAGAGTAGGTAGTTCTTCCTGACGGTGGGTTAACCTCACAAATACCACCTATGACGTCTTGCAATGGAACAATTCTCGTAACTATTCAGCATAGTTGAAAATGAGTATGTAACTGTTCAGATTGCCCCTGAAATTCGTCAGTTCAAGGCGAAAAATGTGAGTTTACACGGGTAAATGACCATTTTTTAACGCAAAAATGGCAAATTTCAGGGGTGAACTGAATAGTTACCAACTCTCTACTACATGTATGCTGAAGAGCATGCCTGGATGACAAACCTAAATTCAAATCATACAGCTTAACACTTGATCCTTGTCTACAACTCAAGCTCTCACTCATGCATTTACAGTGTGGAGGTTATGCACTTATGACTTGAATTCAGGATCTTTCAGGAATTGCCAAATCTTCTCAGACTACTCCACTCCCAAAGGCTTGATATCGCCTTTGTCGTTAGTTGTCTGGATTGCTGAAAATTGGTGTTACTCTACAATGCCGAAGCAAATACCAGTATCCTGCTCGATCTCTGTTTGCAGATTCTCGGCAAATTCCTCATAGTTCTCTGTCGCTATGACGGTTAAGGTATTAATCTCATTGCCGCGCAACCGAAAGCCTTCTTGATTCACGCAAAGGCGCAATCCCCGCCCAAGAGTCTGGCGGTGTTCCCGTTCGCTACCCATATCGCGGAGCGTGAATATCTGGAAGACATTCGGATTATCCCAACCGGTGTTTATCCGCCATCGGGTATCGCAAACAGCACCACCAGCAACAACAGGCTGGCAATCGCAACAAACCCGACACGTTGTACTAAATGCCCGCGCCCACGGGAAGCCAGCAATGCCACCACACACTGCAACAGGTAATAGAGTGCAAAGGCACGCGAGGCAATGGTGATGATTTCGAAGATGCTGGCGGACCAGACCAGAATAATCGCTATCGTTGCCACCAGGGCGTAACCGATACCGGGAGTCAACCGGTGGCGGCTGGACTCGGATAACAGGCCGCCAGAACCAGCGGTATCGGCTACCGCTGCGCTAAACTGGCTCATCACCGCCGCGACAATCAGCATCGCGGGCAGTACGGCGGCCACCATGGCGGAAAGATCGATGATAGCGGTCTCATCGCGTTGCTCATGAAAATCACCCAGTAGCGGCAACGATAAACCGATGAACAACAAATAGATCGTGCCCGACAGGATCTGCGCATAACGCATGGTGCGGATGCGCGTCTCGGCATCATACTCCGAACCCAGATAACGAGAAGTTTCGAAACCCTGGATGATCAGCAGAATACCCGCCAACAATCTCAACGTATAAGACCACTCCTCCACTGGCCGATAGCTAATCTCATTCCCGGTTTGCGCCAACCAGTTTATATCGAACCAGGCCAGGCCAAACAACAACGACACAATGATCGCCAGCTTGATATTGACCGCCGTCTCTTCCATGCTTTCCAAACCACCCAGCCCACGCCACAATCCCATCAAGGCGATAAAAACAAGTATCCCCGTGGTGACAATGTTAGCCAGAAACTCACTCTCCAGCTCCATGGCACGCAACACGAATGAAGCCAGCAAGCGCAAATAAAACGCCACCGAAATAACATAGGCGATACTCAACACCAGACCGGATAAACGTTCGACAACAAGCAGAAAGTTCGGCTGTTGAGCAGTGCTCAACAGGGGTTCAGCATAACGGATATTGTAGCGAATAACTTCACCAATCCCATAGGCCATCAGCACGATGCCTGCCATCGCCAGCAGTGCCCAACCGTTGACCGCATGAGCCAGCAGCGGTGCCGCTACCAGGAAACCGCTGCCAATAATCGATGCCAGTGGAGTTATTGTTGCCCGCCAGTCACGGGAATGGCGAACACGTGGTTGAAACAGCAGCGCAACCACAACAATGGCAGCGGCAAGCAACAGCGTATTTTCAAACATTCGATACTGTTTCTAACGCTTCTCGTGCCATTACGCCAGCTTCATCCACGGGGATCACCCACACTTCGCTTTGTCCTTCCGCTGCACTGATATACATCTCCTTGCCAGCGCTGTTGTCATTGTGGACCTGATCCAGCTCCATGCCCAACCACTCCATTCCCTGAAGAATTCTTGCCCTCACCCGCGAACTGTTCTCACTCACGCCGCCACCAAACAAGATGGCATCGACACCACCCAACACTGCCAGATAAGCACCGATATATTTACGAACCCGATAGCAGTAGAGATCGACCGCCAGATGTGCTTCCGGGCTGACGGAATCCAGCACCCGCATGTCACTACTATCACCAGATAGACCGAGCAACCCCCTCTGCTTGTTCAATATCCGCTCAATCTCCTCTGCACTCAGTTCCGCCTCACTCTGTAGAAAGGTAATGACTGCCGGATCGAGATCCCCCGAACGGGTCGCCATCACCAAACCTTCCAACGGGGAAAAACCCATTGAGGTATCTGCCGGCACGCCACTATCAATGGCGGTAATGGAACAGCCAGAACCAAACTGTACGGAAATAACCCGGCCACCATCCTTGATCTCCGGCCTGATCTCCCGCCAACGGTGCCACATGGCCCGATGGGCAATGCCGTGAAATCCATAGCGACGAATGCCATGGCGTTGGCACAGCTCGCGTGGCAGGGCATAACTAGCCGCAACTTCCGGCAAGGATTGGTAGAACTCTGTGTCGAACACCGCCACCTGAGTGACCTGTTCACCCAACAGGCGGCGAGAATATACCCGGCACCGATCAACACACCCATGACCGACCCGAACAGGGTACACCCCAGCTCCCTGTCGTTACGCACCAACTGCTCCGGAGTAAACACATCGCCATCCGGCTCCACCGCTTCTATTGCAGCGGCAACGACATTTCTATCAGCTCCAGGCTGCAACTCAACCAATAGATAACTCAACAATGGCAGATTGCTGATATCCCCGACCAGATCGGAGTCAAAAAAGAAGTCGATCATATCATCGTAATTGATAAACGAAAAAGGCGGTAAACATCGCCGATGCCCGCCTGGCGATACCGGAGATGAGGAACTCAAAATCGGCTAATACAAAAGGGGCGCCGGCATTCAGATCGTACAGCACTGCCAGCGATTCATCGATCACGATCTCTCGTGGTTTTTCCGCGGCCCTGCCGGCTTCGAGCTTCGACGGTCCACCACCGGTATCATAGACAACAAAAAAGATCGGACTCTTGCGATAACCCCGTTTTTCATACATCACCGGTACCATGGTGAGGGGGTGCGCCTCTACGACACCGTCCACGGCTTCAATCCGCTGCCGGCTAATTGCGGTAACAGCGAACGGCCAGCGACGAAGTTGGAAACTCCGGTCTGGGCCACAATCAGATCGGCACCACGGTTGAGCGCCACATTTTTCAGCTGAACAAGCAGGCCGGACTGGAACCCTTCCAGCAACAGAATGACCGCCAGCGCACTGGCGATCGCACCGTCGGTCAAGAGAGTGCGGAACGGCTCATGGAGCAGCTGGCGATAGATCAGCCGGAACACTATTCCACCCTGCGCCAGGTGAAGTGCTCATACACCCCGGACCAGCACATGCCGAAGGCGATGGCGAACAGCAGCTCCTCTATCGGCATGAAGCTGATGACTATCCCGGAAAGCGCATCGAGATTCCATACCCGCTCGATGTAACCCGGCGCGCTCCACTCCAGCCCGGCGAGGAAAATGGCGTAGTAGCCCAGAAACAGCACTCCCCCGATCCAGCTCTTGCGCTTCAGATCGGGCCGGCAGAGAATGGCGGCCACCGCGCCGAGAAACAGCGCCAGAATCGCCGGGTAGATCGGGTTCCAGGGCACGGGAAAGGCAACGAAGGGCACCGCCAGCGCCTTTTGGTGGTGCCGGTGCCACGGCGATCACCGCGCTTCCACGGCAACGGGTTCGTCCCTCCGGCCGGTCAACAGATTGTAGAACACCGCAGCGATGCCCCCGATCCCGAAACAGAAGATCAGGCTCTCGATATCGAAACCGGTATTCTCGGCCAGATCGAACAGGCTCGGTGGCAGCCAGTATTCCGGCACGAACAATGGCTCGGAGAGACCAAAGGGCATGGTGTACAGACTCGCCCACAGCATCGCCCACCGGTGGATGGGGAAAGCAGCGTAAACCACCACCCAGGGCACCAGAAACGCACTCGACCAGAGCAGCCAGACATATTGATCAAAGTTCATGTTTTTCCTTGCCGGGATTCAAACCCCGGTGCGACACCTGGCTTTCGTGAACTATCACATACAAGTAGACTATAGATGGAAATGCTGGCCGGTACAGCTCAAAATTCGTAGAAGATCGGCCACAACCGGGTATGTATCTGAGGGTAACTGTAGAACATTGAAAAAACCTCCCCTGCAAAGATTCCAGAGGCACTCTTGCCGATTATTGGTTAGAATTTCATAAAAATCTTACATTCAGGTTGCCAAATTGATTTGCAAGAAAATTTATTTTGCCCTTTACGCTACATTTCAAAAATTTTTCCCCGGTCACTGTCATCCATAGAGGATTTCATGCCGATAGAAGGTGCATCACGGGCCATTTTCCCGGACATTCAGGAGCAGTCAATGAAATTTAAAATAACCGTCATCGCCTTGAGCACCAGTCTTGCGCTCGCTTCTCTCGCCGGATGTATTCATAACAACGATACAGAGACGCAGTCATACAACCTGCCCGACTTCAAACATCTGCCGGTGCTGGTGGATAAGGATGGAGACCCCAATGATAATCAGGGCACCTATACCCTGAAGGTGGAAAGCAATGTCCAGGTTCCCGTCAATACCCCGGATGACAACTGGATTACTCCGATGCTGCGCTACAATGGCTCGGCTCTGCCGCCGGTAATCCGCGCCAAACGGGGCGATGTGATGACCTTCCCGGTCACCAACAACCTGGACAAGATAACCACTGTCCACTGGCACGGTTTCAAAATCCCGGGAGATCAGGACGGGGGACCCGATTTCCCCATTGCTGCCGGAGATTCGCACACCTACAGCTTCACTATCAACCAACCGGCGGCATCGCTCTGGTTCCACCCCCATCCACATGAAAAAACGGGCGAACAGGTCTACCGCGGACTGGCGGGAGTATTCCTGGTTGATGATGAAATCAGCCGCCAGCTGGAGGCGGACAAACAGCTGCCTGCGGGTGACTATGACATTCCGCTGCTGATTCAGGATCGCCGTTTCAAGGACGACCACAACGACGATAGAATCCGTGAGCTGGCCTACAAGACACACACCCGGGATACGGTGCTTGGCCAGCTTGGAGATATCGTACTGGTCAACGGCGTACAACTGCCAAAACTTGAAGTCGAAAGCCGCAAATACCGTTTCCGGATCTACAACACATCCAACGCCCGCACTCTGGATATCGCCCTGAACGATGGCGCAAGTTTTCATGTGGTCGGAACCGATGGCGGACTGTTGCCCGAGCCTGTCGAGACCAAAAACATCGTGCTGGGAGCCGCCGAACGCGCCGAGATTGTCATCGACTTCAGCCGTTATGACATTGATGAAAAGGTCATGCTGATCAGCCGCGCCTTCAACGGCGGTTCGATGATGGACATGAACGGGGGCATGGGCAGAATGGGTGGCATGATGAACATGATGTCCAGCTCTGACGGGATGGATAATGATGGTATGGACTCCGACGACGTGTCCGAAATGGCCAACGGGAAACGCTTCGACATCATGCGCTTCGACATCACCACCGCTGCCTCGGATGACATCACGCTTTACACGCGCCTGCCGGACAGCGCCGAGATCCACTCCCGTCTGAGCGAGACAGATGCCACTGCAACCCGTGAATTTGTGATGAGCATGGGCGGCATGGGAAGCGGTATGCAGTTTCTCATCAACGATAAATCATTCGACATGAACCGGGTCGATGAGCAGGTTGACGCCGGTGCCACCGAGATCTGGGCTATAAGCAACACCTCCCCCATGGCGCATCCGTTCCACGCCCACGCCATTCAGTGGCAGATACTGGACCGTAACGGCACCCCTGCAAGCGGCGTCGATCTGGGCTGGAAAGACACCGTGCTGGTGCAGCCGGGTGAAACAGTGCGTTTTATCGGCCGCTTCGACCCAGTCATCAACAGTGGCAAGTATATGTACCACTGTCATATTCTTGAGCATGAGGATGCCGGCATGATGGGAACCTTTGTAGTACAATAGTACACTGGTGCTGGTGACAACCGATGCAGGGCGCAACAATAGAAAGACATTGCGCCCTGCGCAGTCTGTAGTGATCGACGACCTGATCGCCTCCACCCCCGCGCCCCTTATACCGATGCCGGCAATCCATGAGTGGATGGAGAGACGCCTCAAACGAAAAGCCCATGATCCTCTGGTAACGGGCCGTTTAATCTTTTATGGATATATCTGGAGAAACTGTCATGAAAAAGACCTGTCTGTTAGCCACCGTATGTTTCGCCCTCTCTGCCAGCTATGCCGTTGCGAGCGACGAGCACCCTTATGAGGAGATGCAGACGAAAAAGGACTCCTCCATGCCGATGCATGACAAGGAGAAGTGCGACATGATGTCAAAGATGAAATCGGAAAAAATGAAACAGATGAAGCAGAGCCACATGCAGGCGGTGGAGAAGCGGCTGGCCAACATCGAGGATCTGCTCCGGCAACTGGTGGAACTCCAGAAACAGAAGGACACCGGCCAGCCGGTACAGTGAATGCGGTGACCCGCCTGTTGTAGTTCCCCCTTTTCCTACCGGCAACTATTCGGCGAATTGTATATTATTGCAGTAGCTGCTCAGATTACCTCAGAAATTCGTCAGTTCAACGCAGAAATAGCGGATTTCCGGAGTAACATGAGCAGTTACTCCTACCGAAGCACGAACGCCACCGGCACGATGAACTCCAGCCCCTCCCGGGGATCGTTCTCCGGCATGGGTGGAAACGGATCCGCCCGCCGCGCCATCTCCAGCGCGGCCTTGTCCAGCAACCGGTTGCCAGTGCGCTGTTGCAGCTCTATCTGCCGCGCCCTCCCGGCGCGGTCGATCACGATGCGCAGTCTCCCCTCCCCTTCGATGCGCAGGCGTCTGGCGCGGCGGGGGTATTTTTTGTGCTTTTCCAGCCAAGCGACCAGTAGCTGTTCATATTCTGCGGCGGCCTCCGCATTCAGCGGCGCGGCAGCGATCTCCGCGGGAGGTGGCGCGGGCCGGTTTTGAGTCTGAACCTGCCGTGACTTTGCCGGCAGCTCGGGCGCTGTATTTTGAGTCACAGGTACTGGTGCCGGTTTCGGTTTTGGAACGAGCCGCGGCCTGGGTGGAGGGGCTGGCGCCGGTTTTGATACGGATTCCGGAAGCGGTGGCTCGGAAACCGGCTGGCTGGTGGTTACGGTTGCTTCCGCAACGGGAGCGAGCAAACTGACCCGAAGCGGCGGTGGGGAAGATTCAGGACGGGGAGCAGCCCCGGCTTGTCTGATCCACATGGCAACGCCGCCATGCAGCGCCAATGCGATCAATACCGCTACGTTCATGTGGAAACGGGTAATGCTCATCGGTGTTATTTTTGCGTTGCTGCCAGCGCAACATTGCTGCCACCGGCAGCACGAATCTCATCCATAACCCTGAGTAGCTGTTGCAGTTCGGTATGGGCATCACTTTTCAGGGTGATGGGCGAATCCGCATCCTGTTTTAACAACCGTTCAATTGCCATACGTAGTTTATCCAGCTCGACAGGTTCACCATTAAGTGCGAGCTGACCATCTTTGTCCAGCACTACCGTGATGGGTGTTACATCCACCGGGTTGGCGCTGCCGGATTCGGGAAGCTCCAGCTCGATGGCTTCCGGCACCAGGAAGGTGCTGGTGAGCATGAAAAACACCAGCAGCAGGAAGACGATGTCGATCAGTGGCGCGATGTCCAGGTGGGAATGGATGCGCGCGCGGCCCTCAAATTCCATGGCTCTCATCCTCGATTCGTTCGTCGTCGCGGGTCTCGACACGCTGCGGGCTTTTACCGAAATGGCGCAGCACCCGTATGCTGGCATCCTTCATCGCGGCACGTACCCGATCCACCTCCCCCTCCAGCCAATAGAAGGCGCCCATGGCAGGAATCGCCACAGTGAGGCCGAAAGCGGTGGTCAGCAGCGCCTCCCAGATCCCGCCCGAGAGAATGGAGGGATCGACACGGCTGCCGGCCTCCTCCAGACGCATGAAGGCGGTAATCATGCCGGTAACCGTGCCGAGCAGACCCAGCAGGGGGCTCAGGTGAGCGATGGCCGAGAGGCCGCGCAGCCAGGATTCGAGATTACGGATTTCGGCGGATCCGACCCGGCTCACCTCCGCCTCGGTATCCTGCGCCGACATGCGTGGATCGATGCCGCAACGCACCGCGCTCTCCATCACCCTTGCCACCGGACTGCGCTGCTGCCGCAGCAGTTCCAGCGCCTTGTTGCTCTCACCTCTGCCAAGTATGGACAGGGCTGGTTCGATAAACCCCGAACGCCCCAGACCACTGTAAAAAAACTGGAACAGTTTGGCCAGAATAATGGCAACGGCCAGCACGGACAACGCCAGCAGCACGATCATTATCGGTCCGCCCTGCTGGAACAGATTTACTGTATTCATAGGCATAAACGTTCAATCACTGGTTAAAAAATGATGCGGGGAAATCAACAACGGACTCCCCGCATCACAAGGGGTTTTGTTTGGTAACTGTCTGGCTCGGACAATTACCCTGTCGCTGCTCAGGTTGCCCCTGATTTTCCCGAAGGTGGTGTCAAAAGTGCTCATTGACACGAGGCCATGCTTCCTTCGTCATCCCCGCGAAAGCGGGGATCCGGATGCACCGCCGGTTGATATCCGCATGGACGCTGACCTGCGGATTCGGTGGTATGGATTCCCACTTTCGCGGGGATGACAAATTCCTGCCCTTGAACAAACCAGGGTCAATCCCGAAAACGTTGAACCAAACAGTTACATTGCGACCTCGATACCGGCGTAAACAAACTGCGGCATGCCGGGACGCAGACCGTGCGGCTGGCGCGATACGATGTAGGTCTCATCGAACAGGTTTTGCACGCCACCAAACAGCTTGACACTGTCATTGACGTGATAGAAGGCAGACAGATCGGTCACGAAATAGCTGTCGGTCTTGCCGAAGCGGGCATCGGGATCTCCGTTGCCGTTGACCTGCTCCCCCACGTTGCTGGCGCTGGCCCAGGTCTCGCCCACATAGTTACCCGAAATGGAGGTGCCCCAGCGGGCCGCTTCGATGCTTGTTCCCAGACTGACCATCAACTCCGGAATATAGGGCACCTTGTTGCCCTTTTTGCCAAAGCTGAAGATCGACTCCGCATCGGTGGAACGGGCATCATTCTGCTGTTCGGCATTGGTCCAGGTCATGCTCAGGAACCAGGGATTGCGCAGCCGCCAGTCATTGGCGATGCCAGCGTCATATTGAGCTGCCAGCTCAACACCGGAGGCATTCACTTCACCGAAGTTTTCATTGTCGCCCGTGCCCACGCCACCGACGTTGTCAATCACCACCAGATCCTTGAAGGCGGTATGGAAAAGGGTTGCCTCGGCGGCCAATGCCTGTTGCGCATTGGTGTAACGTGCGCCCGCCTCGAAGGCCAGGCTGGTTTCGGGATCGAGACCGCCACGTGTGCCGCGGGGGCTGGGTGGCGAAAATCCGCTATGCACACCGCCGAAACCGGTCCACGAATCGTTAAACCGCCAGGCAGCGCCCACACCACCGGCAACCATGTCAAAACTGTTTTTGCCATCCCGATCTTTGGTGCCACCGACTCCTTGCAGCGATCCTTTGGGATCTTCGGAGGTTTGATCCAGTTTCTCGTAACGTACGCCTGGTACGAGGGTCAACCGGCCGATCTCAATCGTGTCCTGAACAAACACTGCCAGAGCATCGGTCTTCTGCAGACGATTACCTGCATCACCCGGTGTGCCAGGAGCCATGCCTGAAATTGTGCCGTTGGCATCCTGGGCATATTTATCCTCCCACTGGAAACGGCGCACCTGATCCTGATGGGAGCGAATGCCTGCTGTAATCTCATGTCGTAAATCGTCCGGTCCAAAACGGTAATAAACAACAGTTTCTACTCCTTTGGCGTTGTACTCGCGATTATTGGCTTTTATTTTCAACTCGCAAGCCGCGGTGCCTTTCATGCAGTCCTGTGCTGCACCAGGGGTGGCCAGCACTTTGGACAGGTTCTCGCCATCCACCTTGTTGAGCTTGTACCAGTTGCGGGTGAAATCGTTATTATACAGTGTGGCAATAATATCCAGATCATCGTTCGGACTGATGACATAGCGCAGCGAAGTCTGAGTCTGCTCGGCATCCATGTTGTCAAAACGTGATGCGGCGTAGCGGCGGGTTGGGTCTTTTTTGAAATCCGCTTCGGTCAGGCCAAGATAGGTCTCATTGGCATCCAGTTTGCTGCTGCCGTTTTTCAGCTCGATGCGTTGATAGATTTCTGTCGCCGGCTCCCATGAAAGCTTGATCAGGGCATCCGTCTTGCTGAAGCCGGTATTGTCACCATTGCGAAAATCAGCGGTTTCATCGATGGTTTTAAAACCGTCATTCTGGCGCTTGTAACCCTCTATCAGCATGCCGAACTGTCCAGCATTGGTGTCAAAAATACTACCAGCATAAGCATGTGTACGCTGCTCGTTAAAGCTGCCAAAGGTTGACTTCAAATAAGCGGTCTCTTTAGTCGGAATCGGTGTGGAAAGATAGTTGATCACACCGCCGGTGGTGTGGGGGCCGTATTTAATCTGGCTGGAGCCCTTCAACACCTCCAGCCCGCTCATGCGTCCGGTGGTGGGTGAGTAGTAGGCAGCTGGAGCGGAGTAGGGCGCGGGCGCCATCATCACCCCGTCTTCCATAACAGTAACTTTGGAGTTGCGGGTGGTATCCACGCCGCGCAGACTGATGCTGGGGAACAGACCAAAACCATCCTCCTCGCGCACATAGATCCCGGGCACCTTGCGCAGTACACGGTTTATATCGTCGTAATTCTGTTGCCGTATATCTTCTTTGGTAACAATCTGGGCGGAACCGGGGATCTTTTCGATATTGGCCGGATTACCGATGACCATCACTTTGTCCAGTACTTTGGCATCCGAACCGGTGCTTGAATCATCATCCGCGGCACCAGCAGGCATCGCCAGCCCCATAGCGGCGATAGTGCAAACTCCTACATATAAACCGTTATTTTTTTTCACTTTGATATTTCCTCAATTATAACTTCAGTTGCATGCAGCAAAGCCGCTCAGCTCCTGTAAACAGGGAACGGAGTGGGCTGATTGGCTGGCTTACTACATGCCCGCAATAATCGAGGAAGGCTTGTTTGGCTGGCTGGATATATTAGTACCACAGGAATAAAACTAATGCAAATAAAAATAATTCGCGTTTGTGTTGACTTCTAGTTGAGAACGGCTATTATTCGCATTAACGATAGTTGAGCGGGTAATCTGAATCATTGATATGAACACTGAACACACTACGCCCGGCGCAATAAGCCGTTCATTCCAGCGGCGGATAAAGCGGATAAAGATATGGGAGCTGGAACACCGTCACCACTGCAGTATCGTTGGCACCTGTCTCACCCTGGATGAGATGCGCCGGTTTTGTCGCAAAGCCGGGTTCAAATCCAGTACGCCGGTCAGCGACTACCAACTGCATATTAAGCTTGTAACCATGATCGGAAGTAACTCCAGAGCTGCCCGTCCGGTAAACAAATATCTCAATAACAAATACAGCTCAGCCATCCACTGTTTCGCACAGGCGGCCACGCTGCGGGAGCTGGAAAAATTATGGCGGAAAGCCGTCTCCCAAGGTGACGTGGCAGACGCCTACTGGGCGCTGGTGACCGATCCACGTGTTTCCGAACAGCTGCTGTTCCGGATTTACGGTGATGTACACATGCTCTCCCACCTGTCGGGCGCATCGGTTCGTCTCGATATGCAGGCTCTGAACAGGTTGCGCCAGCGCACTCCGGAGCTGGAACATGAGCTGGCGGAGAGCCGTGCTGAACTGCTGCGCCGGACGCGGGAAAAAGACGAAACCATTCAGGCCTTGAACCGGCGTCTCGCCGTGCAACTGGATATTGAACACAGGCTCCGTGAGACACAACAACGCCTGCATGAACTGGAGAGTGGTAAAACTCTCGCCCAACTGCGCAGCCTGCTGCTGGAGCATAGCGGCAAGCTTGACAAGATGCTGACGCGTGCCGAACGGGCCGAAGCCGCCGCAGAGAGGTGGCGGCTGCTGGCGGATGAGGCTGTCAGTTTGCGCCAACCTCTTGAGCAGCAGATTGCAGAGCTTGCAGCTGAGCGGGATACGCTGGAGGCAACACTGAATCAGCATCTGTCAACCAGAATTTCACCGTGTGGCGATGGTAACTGTGACGAACAGAACAGTGATCTGTGCAAATGCTGCGTCCTCTATGTTGGTGGCCGGAATCGACAACGTGCCCACTTCCGCACGCTGGTGGAGCGGCAAAATGGCCATTTTATCCATCATGACGGCGGGCTGGAGGAGAGCGGTCACCGGCTTGCGGAACTGTTACCCAAAGCCGATGTGGTGCTTTGTCCGCTGGACTGCATCAGCCACGATGCAGTCCAGCGGGTTGTGCGTCACTGCAAACAGCATGGCAAGGCATTGAAGCTGTTACCGAAATCGAGCCTGGCCGCCTTTTCCAGAGGACTCAATGAATTTGCCAATGACTGAAATTACCGCGCCGTTGTCTGGTCATCAAAATGGTGGCGTAACCGGGGAGCAGGAGCAACAAGCCAGCCGACCCAATCTGGCGCACTCTGCGCTTCATTCAACTGAGGAATACAGGTTGAATCCAACTTCGGACAACGACTGCATGCGCCTGGAACTTTCCTCGCAGACCTTGCGGCGGTTGCTGACCAGCGGCCAGTTGTGTGCGGCGGATTTTCGTTGTCTGGACTGCACGACAAAACATTGTGTATGGCGATTGATGGCCAGCCGGTGCACGCACAGTCTGGGTTGTGAAGGGTGTTGCGCGCAGTGTGATTTGGTTGTGCAAAAAACAACCGTGCATCAGTTGAAACCACGGACAGTATATGGAAAATTCTAGTTATTTCATTTTAGCCCGCGTGTTTCACGTTGTTGGCGTGGTGCTCTGGATTGGTGGTGTCGCTTTCGTCACCACCGTGCTGCTCGCATCGCTCAAGCAGAGTCCCAATGGTGAAACACGGCTGAAACTATTCGAACAACTGGAAGGGAAATTCGCATTTCAAGCCAGAATTACCACCTTGATTACGGGGCTTTCCGGGTTCTATATGCTGGAGGCCATGAATGCCTGGGGCCGGTATCAGCATTTGCAATTCTGGTGGCTGCACCTGATGACATTTGTCTGGTTTATTTTCACTTTGGTTCTGTTTGTACTTGAGCCGCTGTTTCTGCGTCGCCGGTTCCACCAGCGAGCAATGCTGGATAGTGACAAGGCCTTTGCGCTGATCCACAGAATGCACAGAGTGCTGCTGACGCTCAGTCTGCTCTCCGTAGTCGGTGCAGTGGCCGGCGCGCATGGATTCCGGTTTTTCCAGGAGCCAGTCGGATGATCCGGGTGACCGTAGTGAGACTGATTTCTCAAGCTTTTGATGAAACATATCATTGTATTTCATCTCTTTGCACACTCAATCCGCTCCCGGCGGATTGGCGAAGCGAATAGCAATAACCCGACCAGAGGAGCGTTACCCATGAACACCAGGTTAGATCAGAAAAGCACCATCACCCTGTTGAACAAAATCCTGGAGCTGGAGCTTGCCGGCGTGGTTCGCTATACCCACTACAGCCTCATGGTGTTCGGCTACAACCGCATCCCAATCGTATCCTGGATGGGTGAGCAGGCCGATGAGTCGCTTGGCCATGCCCGTGAAGCGGGAGAGTTGATCACCCATCTCGGCGGGCATCCATCGCTCTCCATTGGTCCCCTGCTTGAAACAGAAAATCATGAAATAGGAGCAATTCTGCATGAATCTCTGGCGCATGAACGCCTGGCACTGGAGACCTACAAGGAGCTGTTTGCGTTGGTAAAGGGCAAATCCGTGCTAATGGCAGAGTACGCCCGGCGCATGATTACCGAAGAGGAGATGCACCAGGGCGAGGTGGACAAGATGCTGCGCACGCCGGGAGAGATCGCCATGTTCTCGGAATCCGCGTAG
>JAJRUV010000049.1 GCA_024277595.1 Gammaproteobacteria bacterium | reverse complement strand
TATCACTCGGTCATAAAGACGATATTTGACAGCCACCCACCAGCGTGGCTCGGGATTATCCACACGCCTTGAAAGGACGACAGGAACCTTTTCCAGCCGGCCGGCAATACCCCCCAGAAAATCGGCTCCACGACGACTGTGCAGATGGATCAAATCAGGAGATTCCGCCAGGATAATACGACGCAGCCGCCGCACAAACCCGACATCCAGATCGCCGGACATAGGTACGGCATACACACGTGCGGTCATATCCCGTGCCGCACTCGCAATGGCACTGCCTTCACTGCATACCAGGATATTCTGCAGCCCCTGCTCATGCAGCCCACGTAACAGGTAGCAAACCTGCAATGGCCCGCCAAACAACTTTTTTCCGGTTTCCACGTGCAGGACTTTCATTACAGCAGTTCTGCAGCGGCAGCCGCAACCTCTTCGGCGGAAATCATGCGCATACAGCCATATCCTCCCTCACATGAGGGATTACGACGACAGGGTGAGCAAGAAAACTGCTTATAAATAACTCTTGCGTCGGCACTGCCGGTATCCAAATAAGGGCAGGTTGAACCAAATAACGCGATAGTAGGAACATTCGCGGCAATACCCATATGAGTGAGACCGGTATCAACACCGATCACCAGCTTTGCTTTACCTATTATCGCAGCCGATTGGCGCAGGGTCGTCTTGCCGACAAGCAGATGCAACGGTGTTTTAATCAAGCTTGCCAGATGATGAGATGCTTCAATGTCCCCTGGCCCACCAAGTATTACTGCGGGCAGGCCGCAGCCCCGATGGAGATAACAGGCCAATTCAGACCAGGAGGTATCAACCCAGTGTTTCTGCGGACGGGTGGTAAAAGGGGCAAACAGCACATATCCATCGGCCAGTTTTTCCTGCTCAATAAACTCCCTGGCAAAACATTCATCTTCCCCGGCAAGGGCAATCTCCATCTCAAAGGGATCACTATCCCACCCCAGTTCACGTGCAATGTGCAGATATTCAGAACCAATGCGCGGATCATTTTCCGGCTTGGGAACTACACGGGTCATCAAATACGTACTACCCTCTTTCGATCCCAATCCGATACGGTTTGGCGCCCCTGACAACCAAGCCAGCATACCGCTTTTCAACAACCCTTGAACATCGACGGCAAAATCAAAATGACGCTCCCTGAGCATATTCCGAAAGGATCTTATTTCATGAAACAACCGCAACCAGCGACGCTGCTTCCAAAGCTGCCGCCACCGATTACGCGGCCAAACAATCACTTCGTCCAAATCGGCGTTGGCACTCAGCAGATCTTTGGCTTCCGGCTGAGCTAACCAGGCGACATGAGCTTGGGGGTAACGGCGCCGTGCCGCTTTAATCAAAGGAGATGCCATCGTAATATCGCCAATGGCAGAGAGGCGGATAATGAGAACCGACTTCACTTTTATTCAGGACGACGGGTAATCATTACACCCGTCCCCGTTCAAGTTTTTTGAAAAAATCTTTTTCTGCAAAAGATCGAGACATCATCAGAGCCGCACCAAAGAATAGCAAAACAAAATCTCGATAATCCCATTTTACAATTCGAATGTCGAAACAGCCCCACACCGTTGAAAAGGCCAACGTGCCAGTGAGAAAGTAAAACCAGTCTGCAGGAAGCTCGCCAGCACGATATCGAATCCACACCTGCCGGTAAATCAACCAGACAATCGACGCCACCAGAAGAAAACCCACTACTCCGAATCTCACCAACAGTTCAAGATAGATATTGTGGAAATGGGGAGGGGTATAGTAATTCTTTCCCCATACTCCGGCCACCCATTTCTCTTTCATCAGATACTCTTCGCTCCCGACACCCCAGCCGAGCAGAGGGCGTTCCAACCATTTCTGAACGCCATAATGCCAGAGATGAATCCGGATACCGACAGAACTGGTAGGCACTTTGGAAACATCATCTTCCAGCAACAAGCGAAAAGTCTCTTGCTCCTGTGTGGCACGGTCCAGCACACCGCTTAGTTGAGAACTGAAAACAAACCCCATCACAACCAGAGCCACTCCGATCGCCGCGGCCATCCTGGCTATCGAGATACCCGATTTCGAACGCAGCAAAGCGCGGCCGTACAACAGCAACACCACCGGTAGAACCAGTAATGCAGCGATCCAGGTTCCCCTGGATTTGCTAATCAATATGGCTTCGATGCAAATCAACATGGAGAGCAGCAACAACAGGGATATTAACAACCTCCCCCAACGACCGCTAACAGATGAAATCCAGCGTCTGGCAAAAACAAACAGACCCAGCAAAATCACCACCAGATAGGAACTGAAAGAGATATGCCATAAGCCAAACCCCAAGGGGTGATAAGTCCCATCAAGCACTGACCAAATATTCTCCCACGGCATGAAAGTAAAAATTCGAGTAAATGCACCCATGGCAAACAACATGAATGATATATAAAAACGCCGCGGATCTCCCTTGAGCCACCAGGCAACCAGCAGAATCAGGGCAAGATCTCCCCACCTTAAAACCTGATCCCACTGATGATTTACCGTCTCCGGCAGAAAATAACCGGCTACCGATGCACTGACGACAATATAAACCACCCCAAGCAGAATAAGATGAACAACCCTGCTGGAACGATAACACCGCCACACATCAGGCAGTTGCGGCAGCATCGCGATCAGCATCAGCAACAAGCCGATATTGGCGCCGGCAATACCCAGCACAGCAGTAAACGAGAAAAGGTACAGGCCTGACAGGCCAACAATTTCCAATGGTTTCATAAACAACTGAAGTTCAGACGATCACTAGGAACTGTATCGATTCGACCGTATGTTAAGATACGCAAAATTCACTACCAACCCGCAATGACAAATGCAATCGCAATGACAAATTCCTCTTTAATTACCCTTGCAACCCCAGCCCTGGATGGCGGGATCGGGCGCAATATCCTCAATCTGGCAGACGCGTTCCAAAGTCTTGGATACCGGACTCATCTGCTAATCGACAAACCCGGAGGACCTTACTTTGACCAGCTGCACCCCTTCGTAAAGGTCATCCATCTACCCACCTCTCATCCCCTGTCCGGCATCCCCAGGTTATGCATGTATCTGTTGCGTCACAAGCCGGACGTTATTCTGACACCAAATGTACGCCATACCGTGCTTTCCCTGCGCGCGCGCCGCCTTGCCAGCCCCTCAACACGGATTTATACAAATGTACACAATACCTACAGCAAAACTTTCCAATATCTGTCCACGCAAAAGCGCAAAAAACGGATAAAAAAAATAAACACCCTGTATCCGCATTGCAACGGGATTATCCCTGTCTCCGAAGGCGTTGCCGCAGATCTTTGCGAGTTTACAATGATTCCGAAAAAATTACTCACGACCATATACAACCCAGTTGTCACCCAGAAGTTGGAGAAACTTGCCAGGGAGGCGGTCACTCACCCCTGGTTTCTGGATAACAAACAGCCCATCATACTTTCCATATCACGGCTTGAAAAGCAAAAAAACCTCCCGCTACTTATTGATGCCTTTGAACAAGCACGCCAGCAAATCCCCTGCCGCTTGATGCTAATTGGTGACGGCACACAACGGGATACCATAGCGGCACGAGTGCATGCATCCCGATTCAGGCAGGATATCACTCTGCTTGGCCATCAAACCAACCCCTACAAATACATGCGCAACGCCTCGCTGTTTGTACTCTCATCATCCTGGGAAGGGTTCGGTAATACCCTGGTTGAAGCCATGGCAACCGGGACACCGGTGGTCTCAACAGATTGTCTCTACGGCCCGAGGGAAATCCTGGATAACGGTCGCTACGGGTCTCTCGTCCCGGTCGGTAATGCCGATGCCCTCGCCCGGGCAATAATCCAGACACTGCAATCACCGCTACCGGCCAAGGTATTGAAGCAGGCCGTGGAGCAGTTTCGAGACATCACCATCGCCGGAAAGTATCTTCAGGTCTTCGGACTAAAAAGCAACGACAGGGAAGAAACGGCATGACCCATCGGCCCGACTGCAATACCCATGGAGGCGAAGAAAGCAAGTACCGTTATACATTTACCATCCTCACCCCCACCTACAACCGCGCTCACACCCTGCCTCGGGCCTATGATAGCCTGAAGACACAGGGTTATTGCGATTTCGAATGGCTGATTATTGATGACGGCTCTACGGATACCACCAAGAGCCTGGTGGAGCAATGGCAGATAGAGGCAGACTTTCATATCAGCTACTACTGGCAGGAAAACCAGGGCAAACATGTTGCTCACAATACCGGAATACGTTATGCACAAGGGCTGCTCACGATAATTTTGGATTCTGATGATAAATTGGCTCCATCTGCTCTAGACTGCTTAAAACAGCACTGGGACAAACTACCGGCAAAGCAACGTAAACAATTTGCAGGGATAGAAGGTCTGTGCGCAGATTTTGATGGAAATATCGTAGGTACGCAGTTTCCAGTGCACTGCATGGACTCCAACCACCTGGAGATCCGAAAGCGGTATGGTGTCAGGGGAGACAAAAAAAATGCCGTTCGCACCGATATTCTCAGGAAACTTCCATTCCCCCAGTTCCCGGGAGAAAAACATATTCGAGACTCGCTGTTGTGGAAACGCATATCGCAGAAATATAAATTTCGCTATATCAATGAAGTAATCCAGCTTGTTGAATACCAACCGGAAGGATTGTCCTCCAACCCATTTCTTTTGCGCACACAAAATCCCCGAGGATTCCGTTTATATTTTATGGAAGAGGTTAACCAATATGGCAAATATGATAATCTATGGAAACGGCTAGACAACTATGGGAAGTACGTACGCTACTCCCTGCACAGCGGAATTGGATACCGACAGCAATGGCGTAACATCGATGCACCATTGCTGTGGCTATTGAGCATTCCCAAAGGCACTCTGGTCTGGTTGCGTGACAAAATTCACCAAAAACACTCCATGTCCGAGAATCCCTGAGCATGGCTAGCAACAAACTCCGCGTAGCTATCCTGAGTCCCATCTATAGTAACCCAGACAAAACACACGGAGGTATCACCCCTGTGGTGGCCAATCTGGCTAAAGGTTTCGCCTACCGGGGCCTGATAGTAGACATGCTGGTACGGCTCCCCAGGCACTCCAGCCTGCCCGCCACACCACCAAATGATGGCATCCGCATCATCAACCTGGGCACATCGCACCGCCTGAGTACGGCGCTTGCCGTGGCGCGTTATCTGCGCACCGAACGCCCCACCGCACTGCTCGCTGCTGGTCACCGTTTCAACCTCTCTTCTGCCTGGGCCAAAAGTTTTAGCCCGAAATCTCAAGTCTATTTGAGCGTACACCACCCGGTCTCTGCGGCTGCAAAAGGCAATGGCCGTTGGAAAACATGGAAAAGATGGCAAGCCATTTCGGGTTTCTACCCACGAGCCGATGGCGTCGTGGCAGTATCACAGGGCGTTGCTGATGACTTGCTGAAACACTCAAGACTTGCCAGCCGTCAAGTCAAGGTCATCAATAATCCCATTGTAACGAACGAACTTTTACAAGCGTCACAACAAGAAATGAACCACTCCTGGTTTACCCATGACGCACCCCCGGTTATTCTTGGCACCGGACGATTATCAAAACCAAAGGCATTCGATGTATTGCTCAATGCTTTCGCCACAATCCACCGACAAAGGCCGTGCCGCTTGATAATCCTCGGTGAAGGACCGCTGCGCGGTGAACTGGAAACGCTAGCGGACTCTCTGGGCATCACGGAAGATTTTTCCCTGCCGGGTTTTGTCTCAAACCCGTATGCCTATATGCGCCAGGCCAAGGTATTTGCTTTGTCTTCAGCCTTCGAAGGTTTTGGTAATGTCCTGGTTGAAGCGATGGCCACCGGCACACCGGTTGTCTCCACAGACTGTCCGAGCGGGCCACGAGAGATCCTCGGCAATGGACGGTATGGCAGGCTGGTTCCCGTTGGCAACAGCGAGGCTCTGGCCCAGGCAATTATGGATACGCTGGATAACCCTCTGGACAAATCCGTACTGGCATCGGCCGTCAACAGATTCGAGCTGGACACGATCACATCACAGTACATGAGGTATCTGGGGCTGGCGGATTAAACATACATGAAACGACTTGCCATTTTCGTTGCCACCTCCGGCCACAGCGGTGTAGACCGCAACATGAAAAACCTCATCCCCGAGATCGCCGCACGCAATATTCAGGTCGATGTACTGCGCATCAGGAATCATGGTTTGTACCTGGAAAAAGAGCTGGGCAAGCTGCCCGGCAATGTGCGTATCATCGAACTGAGTACTGCCCACGTCAATACCAGTATGCTGCCACTACTGCGTTACCTGAAAAGTGAACGCCCCGATGCCATGCTCACAGACAAGGACAAGGTCAACCGCCTTGCCCTGTGGGCGTGCCGGCTGACGCGTGTACCAACGCGGCTGGCAGTGCGCATGGGCACCACCGTATCAAAAAACCTGGAAAACCGCAGCGCCCTGCAGCGCTGGATCCAGTACACCTCCATCCGGCTGTTCTACCGCTGGGCCGATATCATCATCACGCCCTCCCGAGGCGCCGCCGAGGACCTGGCTCAAATTGCGCATTTGCCTGCAGAGAACATCTCCGTAATACCCAGTCCTGTCATTACCTCACGCTTCCATAAACTTCTGGTACAACCGGTTGAGCACCCCTGGTTCACGCACAAAGATCGGCCGGTGATTCTGGGCGTGGGGGAACTCAGCAAACGCAAAGACTTCGCCACCCTGCTGCGGGCTTTCGCACGGCTGCGAAAACAACGCCCTGCGCGACTGGTCATCCTCGGCAAGGGCCGACAGCACACAGCCCTGGAGCAACTGGCCACCGAGCTGGGGATTCGTGATGACCTGCACCTGGCAGGATTTACTCCCAACCCTTACGCATTCATGGCCAAGGCAAACCTGTTCGTACTTTCATCCACATGTGAAGGTGCGCCAGTGGTATTGATGGAAGCCCTAGGTGCTGGTACTCCTGTCGTCTCCACCGACTGCCCCAGCGGACCGCGCGAAATTCTTGACAGCGGTCGCTATGGACCACTGGTGCCGGTAGGCGATTGCAAAGCCCTCGCCAATGCCATGCAGGAGGTGCTGCTCCATCCACCTGACCCGGCTCTGCTGAAAGCCGCGGTCAAACCCTGCCACAGTGAAATCAGCGCTGCACGCTACCTGCAGGCGCTGGGGCTGGAGACCCCGGAAACATGAAACGGAAAAAAATCGCCATCTTCATCTCCTTTTCCGGCCAGGGTGGCGTTGAACGCATGGTAACAAATCTGGCTGCAGGGCTGGTCGATGCCGGCTTTGATGTGGATCTGGTTCTGGCCAGAGCCCGGGGGGAACATCTTGCGGCCATCCCGCCACAGGTACGCATTGTCAAACTGGGATCCCGGCATACGCTGACCAGTCTGGTGCCACTGATCCGCTACCTGCGCCAACAGCGGCCGGACGCCGTACTGGCAGCCAAGGACCGCGCCATCAAGGTGGCGGTGGTGGCGCGTCATCTAGCCGGAGTATCGCCCACGCTGGCGGGACGTCTGGGCACTACCGTCTCGGCAGCACTGGAGGGAAGCAGCTGGTTAAAAAGGGTGTTCTGGTACGCC
>JAJRUV010000048.1 GCA_024277595.1 Gammaproteobacteria bacterium | reverse complement strand
ATCTACTGCGCTGATGGGAGAGCGGCCAAAATATCCCCGGTTTTTCGTTAAATAGCCCCACTATTCGCCTCAAAACCGGAAATATTTTGACTCGTTCTCCCACCAGCTCGCTACGATTACCCAAACCCGACAGACTCCTAGTAAAGGTGCACTAAAGGAACATTTTGGTTGTGCCGTTATTAGTTACAACTGGGCAATAGCAGGTACAGGCTTTCCCCGATCCGGTTTCCGGAACAATAAACAACCAGGGCAATCATGGGAAAAAACAGCGGTAAAATCATAATTGTAGCGCTACTGACTGCGCTGGCATGCCTGTTGGTACCGCAATACTCCCTGGCAGCGGATGAGCGCATCCAGGACGAACTGAGCGACCCCTCGCCCACCTTTAACCCGCTGCGCAAGGCCTTGGGCAACAAAACGTACGATCACGCCATGAAATCCGGAAAATATCGCTACACCGGAAATGCCAAATGCCGTCTGTGCCATCGGGAGTTTTTTGTCGGACGGAAAAAAGATCCTCATATCTACAGTTATGAACGCCTGGTAGCAACGAAGCATCAGAAAAACAAACGATGCCTTGGCTGCCACACCACAGGATATAACGTAGAGAGCGGCTTTATCTCCTTTAAAAAAACCCCCATTCTGATCGGTGTTCAATGCGAAGGGTGTCATGGCCCGGGGAGTGAGCACGTCCGTCTGCATGCAAAAGATGCCAGTCCGTTTGCGATACCGCGGATTGGCGGCACCAAAAAAAGGAAGGACAATAAAGAGATCAAGGGTGGGTTTCTGGTAGGAGCGGACAAGCCAAAAATCATCAAAAGAATGTGTCTCTCTTGTCATACCAAGCGCTGGGGACACTCATTTCCACGCACGGCACACGATTTTCAGGCAGCCTATAATCTATATAAAACCCCGCTTCCTGGTGACGACGACAGCGACTAGGCATGCGGTCTCAGAGTTGATACGTGAAATTTTTCACCCTGTTCAATAAAGACGAAGGCAGCAGACCGATAGGGTTTCTGCGGCGCTACAACATCCTCCCTTTTGCCACCATGATCATGGTTCTCGGGGGTCTGTCCGCACATAACTATTTTTCACAAAAGAGTGTGCTGCTGAAACAGCTGGAAACAGACAACATCAACCTGGTACACTCTTTTCACGCCGCTCTGACCCGTTTTGAAACTATCAGGAAAACAGTAAATCTGCAGGTACTGGTCAGAAACATATCCCTTGAACTGGAAATTTTCGAGTTTCGCTATCTGGATCGGAACGGCATCATCATCAACTCCATGTTCCAGGACGAGATTGGCCGCACCTTTGACCGCCCCGGTTTCAGGGAAAACCTGCAAAAACCTGATGAACTGGGGAAATTCTATAAAGATAACCGGGATATGACGCCGATACTGGCGATATCGTACCCGGTTTACGCAAAAAATGAACTGGCCGGAATCATTGATCTTGCCGTTGATATTTCGGATCTCAACTACATGGAGAACGACCTCAGAAACGCTGCAGTGCGTCATATGCAGCGGGATATCAGAAATCTGCTGAAAGCGATAGCCGGCTCGGTGACCACCAGCCTGGCGGTTTACGAAACTCTTGATTATTATGATTTCTTGCGCAATTTCACCGCCACCAGCAACAATCTCAAACAGATCTCCATTTTAGCCCCTGACGGAACCATCGAGTTAAGCAGTGATTTTCTGCTGGTCAACAGCACCGCCAATATAGACAACCCAGCCAGGATTTTCAGAGGAATGTTCATGTATGATCGCGGCCAGCCAGTGTATCGCATCACCGCCCCACTGCCCAACATGAGTCATGGTGGCGGCCATGAACACACCCTGCTGATGCAGGTTAACGCCAGCGAGTACGCCAGAAACACCCGTTCCCTGCTGATGACAGCCATAGCAACTACCCTGGCAGGAATCCTGTACGCGGTGTTGATCGCCTATTCCATCTACCAGGTCAATATGCAGAACGTCAGGCAGGAACGGGATCGGCTGGAAAAAGAGGTCGAAGCCCGCACTAAAGAGATTAAACAATTAAGCAACACCGATCCGCTTACCGGCCTGTCCAGCCGCCGCTATCTGGAAGAGCAGATGGGAGTAGAGTTCAAGCGTGCGGTACGATATGACCATAGCCTGTCCATGTTGATGGTCGATCTGGATCATTTCAAGAAAATCAATGATACTCTCGGCCATCTTGCCGGAGACAAGGTATTAAGCGAAGTGGGTCGGCGGCTCGGAAAAACGATCCGTGAAACAGATTTTATCGGCCGCTATGGTGGCGAAGAATTTGTCGTTATCCTTCCGGAAACGCCCACATCCGATGCGGCGCAGATCGCAGACAAGATGCGTGAACTGATTGCTGAGCGGCCGGTATTCTTTGAAGGCCGGCCCATTAATGTCACGGTCAGCATCGGAGTTGCCGAATTATGCGACAGCATGACCACTTATGAGGAGGTGTTCCATAATGCGGACAAGGCACTGTACACCTCCAAGGAGAACGGTCGAAACCGCATTACCTGCTTCAACCCGGCTCAAATCCTACGGCCAACCTGAAAATCCGGTAATTATTCAGCATAGTTGAAAATGAGTATGTAACTGTTCAGATTGCCCCTGAAATTCGTCAGTTCAAGGCGAAAAATGTAAGTTTACACGGGTAAATGATCATTTTTTAACGCAGAAATGGCAGATTTCAGGGATGAGCTGAATAGTTACAAAACCCGTTACCAGCAGAAACAGAACAACCGCAGCAACTTCCGGCATACTTTCCACTATTGCGATGATTATCAAGGTATCCTGTACCTCATGGAACTGCTTGATTCTCACTGTCATCTGGACCTCCCGATATTTGACCCGGATCGGGATGCCATTTTGGCCCGGTGCGGAAAAATCGGCGTCAAGAGTATCATTGTTCCCGGCATAAACAAGGCGGGATGGGGACGACTGCTCACCCTCTGCTCCAGACACAGCAACCTGCTCTATCCGGCGCTTGGCCTGCACCCGCTGTTTTGGGCACAGCATAAAGAGACTGATCTGTCCGAACTGGCCAGACAGATCCACCAACACCAGCCGGTAGCTGTGGGGGAGATCGGCCTGGATTACTATTTGCCAGACCAAAACCGCACACGGCAACTGGGCTGTTTCGAGGCCCAGCTGGATATTGCTGAACAGACCGGCCTACCCGTTATCCTGCACGTCCGCAAAGCCCATGATGTCGTGTTGGGCCTGCTGCGACGGCGGCGCATTAAAGGCGGAGTGGCCCACGCCTTCAACGGCAGTCTGCAGCAGGCTGAGCAATATATTGGCCTGGGCTTCAAGCTTGGTTTTGGTGGTACAGTCACCCACTCCAGGGCACACCGGTTACGGCGTCTGGCACAACAGCTTCCACTAAGCGCACTGGTGCTCGAAACGGATGCGCCGGACATGGCTCCGGCCAACCACCACGGCGAACGCAACCGGCCCGACTATCTGCCGGAAATCCTGAATACCCTGGCTCACTTGCGTGACGAAAATCCGTTAACAGTTGCAACCCGGACAACCGCAAATGCCAAGCAGCTGTTTGCAATCAACATCACCAATCAGGGGCCAGCGTGAAACGGCGGCTCAACAACAAGCAGATTGTCTCCTGGGCACTGTACGACTGGGCTAACTCAGCCTTTGCTGTCACCATCATGGCCGGGTTTTTCCCGGTTTTTTTCAAACAGTACTGGAGCGCGGGAGGCGACGTCACCCAAAGCAGTTTCTATCTCGGCATTGCCAACTCTTCGGCAAGCCTGGTGATTGTTGTTGTGGCTCCCTTATTGGGAACCATCGCCGACCAGGGCGGCAAAAAAAAACGTTTCCTGCTCTATTTTACCCTGCTTGGCATCATCATGACCGCCGCACTGTATTGGGTGGAATCGGGAAACTGGCCTGCTGCAATGGGGCTTTATGCCCTGGCCTCCATCGGTTTTTTTGGTGGCATCATTTTTTATGACGCTCTGATAGTGGATGTTTCCCCACACCAGCATCTGGATTTCGTCTCCGGCTTTGGCTACGCTGTTGGCTACCTGGGTGGCGGCCTGCTATTCGCGCTCAATGTCGCCATGACCCTCAATCCGGACTGGTTTGGTCTGGCAGATGCCAGTGAAGCGGTACGATGGTCGTTTTTGATGGTTGCCGCATGGTGGGCGCTGTTTTCCATTCCGTTGTTCCTGTTCATCAAGGAACCGCAGCCCGCTGATGCTACACGAACCGGCCTGGTTGCACTGCGCCTGGCCACGCGACAGCTTTCCAACACCTTCAGGGAAATACGCCGTCTGCGGGTGGTATTTCTGTTTCTGCTCAGTTACTGGTTATACATCGACGGTGTCAGCACCATCATCAAAATGGCAGTAGATTATGGAATGGCGTTGGGATTCGACAGCACCAGCCTTATCGTGGCACTACTGATTACCCAGTTCGTAGGATTCCCGGCCGCAATTGCATTTGGCATCCTGGGTGAACGGTTCGGAGCCCGAACCGGCATCTATATCGCCATTACCGTCTATCTCATCGTTATCGTGTGGGCCAGCAAGATGGAGAGCGAATGGGAATTCTATGCCATGGCGATCACTATCGGCCTGGTACAAGGGGGAATCCAGTCATTGAGCCGCTCATTTTATGCCCGCATCATTCCTGCGGATAAAGCCGGAGAGTTTTTCGGTTTCTACAACATGCTGGGCCGGTTCGCAGCAATCCTCGGCCCCGTCCTGATGGGTTGGGTAAGTATGGCTACCGGCGATCCCCGCCTGTCCATTCTTGCTATTGCACCACTGTTTATTCTGGGGCTGCTGTTGCTCTTTTTTGTTGATGAACAGGAGGGACGCCGTATGGCGCGTATCACGGAAGAGAATTGACCGGTTTCTTGCTCCAGGTTAGCCCTGCTTTATGAAACAATCATGAAACAATCATGAAACAATTCTGTTAACTGGCTGTAATATCAGGCATTGGACAGTTATCCACAAAACCTGTGTATAACTTTGTGGATGAAATGGTAACAACGCTCTTAAATACACATAATTCAGGCATTATGGTTAATTTGGTTAAAATTTAACCACCCCTGATTATTTGATTATAATCAGCGGGTTAGATCGAACTCACTGGGGGCAGACCCTATATGGGCAAGGTGGTCAATTATTCCTTTACCATATTCTTCTGCTCTGTGCAAAAAATTACAACAGCACCCCTGTTTACGGTTTGACCTTCTCGTCAAGTGACAAAAAACTGTTTTTCTACCCCGAATAAAAAACCGTCAACGGGGAATCTTTTCAGCCAGAGTCCTGAACTGCAGGCCATAGAACATCTCCAGATAACGCCGGGTCTCCGTACGCTCCGGATCGGTAACATATCTCCAGAAACCATAGATGCGCGACAGGGTCATAAGCCGTTCAGCGTATAGCTCCCAAGTATAGTGATTTTCTACCCGGGCGATGGCGCTACGGGAAATATCCTCCCAGTAGTCCGGCTCATGCCGACACCGTTTGAAAAATGCAGCGAGCTGTCGGGCTACCTGTTCACCGTGATTGGGATCGATATGAAATCCGGAGACGTTGTCTTCGATAATCTCCAGCGGTCCCCCGTAAAGCGTAGCGAAAACAGGCAGACCGGAAGCCATGGCCTCGATGACGGTCAGTCCAAACGCCTCAAACAGGGCGGGCTGGACAAAGGCGCCCCGCCGATCCGCAATGAAGCGATACAGCTCTCCGGCCATGCTTTTATCCAGATGGACACCCAGCCAGCGCAACTGACCATCAAGCTGGTATCTGTCCATCAGTTCATGCATGCGGGCAATCTGCTCCTGCTCCTCCCGATCACTGGAATGTTCTGTCTGCACATGGCCAGCAATCACCAGCAGATTCGCGGCGTCACGCAATGATTCGCTCTGCCCGTACCACTCCACCAGCCCGGTGATATTCTTGATATGATCCAGACGGGCCATGGTAAACAACAACGGTTTGTCCCGTTCAGCCAGTTCACCGCGGGATGATTCATCCGGCGAACCGAACACCAGTTGCTCCAGCTCCTCGTGCAGGACGCCAAGCCGCCGCCCGGTTTCCGTATAGGGAAAATAGACCTCACTGTCCGCACCGGGTGAAATAATATTGAATTTCGGCTCGAACACATCGATACCGTTCACCACCCGGTACAGACCCGGCAGGGTAAAGGATTGATAGCTCTCGTACTGTCCCACACCATCCTTGCGGCCGGCAATCTCCTGATAGGTACTGGTAATAATGAAGTCCGCAGCATTCATGGCAATAAGATCGGCGGTAAACTGGGCCGCAAAATGATACTGCTCCTCATTCTCCCGCCAATACAGATCGGAGTAGAGATATTTGGTCTTCTCCAGCGCATGGGCGATGTTGCACTGTGTCACCTTGAGTTCATTCGCCAGCAGGGAGGCGACCAGATTACCATCCGAATAGTTACCAACGATGAGATCGGGCCGCCCCCCGAGTTCGGCAACCAGCTCCCGGCTCGCCTCTGCGGCAAAAGATTCCAGATAGGGCCACACTTCGAAACGGGAGATCCAGTGACGCACCACCTCCCCTGTCGCTGAACGAAACGGCACCCGCAAGATGCTCGAATGTTCGGTGCCAACAATCGGTTCCAGGCGCTGATCGCAGGTGGTTCCCCGCGCCTCCGGTATCAACCGGGTAACAACCAGAATGCAGGGCTCGATATCCAGCCCCTGCTCAAAAATCCGCTGGCGCATCTCTTTTTCCAGCGCCCGCACCTGATCCAGAATGTAGACCACCTGGCCACCGGTATCAGGCAGCCCCAGCACATTGGCCTGGCCGAAATAGCCGTGTGGTGACAGAATGGCCAGTCTGAAAATCATCGGAATACGCCCCAGAAATCTCTCCAGGGTCACCGGATCAGGCGCTTCGAGGATGTCAGCCAGCAGTTGCATGGTATCGCGCATACGGGCAATCGTACGTCCCCACCCCGGCTCAAAACCAATTGGTTGCAAGACACCCTCCACCTGTGTCCACGATGCCTCCTGCGGCTGCTCTGCCAGATACTCCTCTGCCCGGCGCAAGGCCTGGCGCAGCACCTTTACCGAGCTGATACGCTGATTCAGCATCAACTGCTGCCCCTGATGCTGGTGTACGCGCAAAAATCCCAGCAAACGGCGATCACCCTCCTGCAGCGACTGGAACATCCGGCCGGAAAGGTGGCGGTTCAGAAACTCCACGCCCCTCCCGATGGAGCGCGCCTGCTGCATCCGGGGGAACTCGCGATTAAATGGTTGCAGGTCAATTTCGAGTGTCCAGCCACCGTCATTTCCATCGACCTGGCGCTCCTTGAAAGCCAGAAATTCCGCAACGGGAATCTCCTCGACCACCCGCTGTTCCACATGAAAACGCAGGTAATACCAGTGAGCCACGCCGGGCCGTACTGCAAAATAGAGCCAGGGTGCATTTGCGATCGCCTCCTGGGAGGCTCGAATAACAGTGGCCAACTCGCTGCCGGGGAGAGTGCTGCGGGGCTGCTGGTCACAAAAACTTTCCATTTCATCCTGCAGATCGGAATGCAGCAGAAACAGCCGCCCCAGATTCAGATAGTGATGCAGCAGAAGAAACGCCTCATCACGATGCGCTTCCAGGTAACTCTCCAGTTCTTCAGTAATCATGCTTGCAATCCAAATTTCCAACCCCATCCTGGCGGGTGTTCTCAATCAGAATCGTAACTATTCAGCTCACCCCTGAAATCCGCCATTTCTGCGTTAAAAAATGATCATTTACCCGTGTAAACTCACATTTTCCACCTTGAACTGACGAATTTCAGGGGCAATCTGAACAGTTACATACTCATTTTCAACTATGCTGAATAGTTACTCAGAATCTAAATTTCCCAGGAGATACACTCAGAAACACACGCCGCATCGAGAAAACGGTAGTGATCCATCCCTTCCACGATTCCACGGGCATAGCCCGCTTGCGCAAAATAGATCCGTGGCCTGCTGCGCAGCGGCTCCAGTTCCGGACTATAGTTGCCAACCACGACTCCCAGCGTATTACCACTCAACATCTCTTCATCATTACCGGAATCACCGGCAACCAGCAGGCAATCGGGCGGAACACCCCACCTCATGGCCAGATAACGGACCGCCATCCCCTTCGATGCCCGCACCGGCAATACATCGAGGTAGGCCTGATGCGAGTAGATAAGCCGCGCATGAAGATCCAGCTTGCGCAGATGGGTACGGATCTCCTGAAGAGTCAACATACTGTCGGGCGTAACATTATAGCTGATCTTGAATCTGCGCTGATTGGTCTTCGCCTGCAGCTTCAGTCCCGGCAGCGTATCGAGCGCCTCTCGCAGCGCCTCCGGTTTCCACAGATAATCGATATGGCGCTGCCATCCGACATCTTCCACCAGTCCGGTTCCGTAGTGCAGCTCGCTGCCTACCGAGGTAATCAACAGATCCGGCTTGGGAATACCCCACTCCTTGATCACTTTGAGCGCGCTGTTCAGATGGCGGCCGGTGGCAATGCCAAAACCGATTCGACCCTCCGCTTCCTGCAGTCGCCCAAGGAGTATATCCAACCCTTCCCTGTCACCAATCAGGGTATTGTCGATATCACTGACCAGGATGCGGTCAACGGCAGGCAGACGGCTTTTGTGCGAACGAATGACTGGCTTGTGATAACGCCGTTTCACCCGCTGCAACTCGCGCAGATACCTTTTTACATGGGCCTTCCAGGAGTAGTAGCGCCGCACCCCGCTCAAGCCGCCTTTTGACCAGCGCCGCCAGCGATCCCGGTTACTGAGCGCATCCAGCAGAGCCGCTCCCAGGGCATCGGTATCAAGTGGATCGATCAACAGGCCATTGTTGCAGTGGCGGATGATATCAATCGGCCCGCCATCCTCGGTCGCCACCAGTGGCAATCCGCTGGCGGCAGCCTCAATCAGCGTCAGACCGAAGGGTTCGGTTAGCGCCGGATTGACAAACAGGCCGCGCGTCCTGGCGGCCAGCCGGTACAGATCGGGAACATCGGTTGACTTGTGGTGCTTGGGATAGGCGATGTTGCCGTAGAGATCATAACGATCAATCATCATCAGCAGCTCTTTCAGCACCTCCTTCGGTCCTTTGCTCAGGGAATCGATATCATCCCGGTTTCCGGCAACGACCACCAGGTTGGCAATATCACGCAGCTGCCGGTTTTCGCCGTAGGCACGCACCAGCACAGCAATATTCTTGCGCTCATCCGCCCGCGACAGGGCAAGAAACATCGGTTTGCGCGGATAGTGCAAAAAACGGCTAATCTCTGCCGCATAGGCTGGCACCGGATCGGCGCGGCGGGGGGGACGGAAGCGGGACAGATCGACACCGGGCGGGATCACCACCATCCGCTTGGGATGATAGTTATCGTACTGGCTGTATTGCTCCTCGACTTCCTGGTTGGTGCTGGCCACCACCAGCGAGGCATTACCCAGCGCAATCTCTTCCGCTTCGATGCGCTGACTGATGTTGTACTGGCTTTCGATAATGTTCTCCGCCACCCCGGAAGCCAGCAGCCGCTCCAGCTTGACGCGGCCCAGCGAATGGCCGGTATGGATCAGCGGAACTCCCATCAACTGCGACAGGCGTGAACCGACGTAGCCGGAGTCGGCATAATGGCTGTGAATTACATCGGGGGTGCAGCCAACCCGCCGCGCATGCTGCAATGCGTTGTCGATAAAGGCATCGAGGTGAGGCCAGAGCAGTTCCTTGCGCAGATAGCGGCGCGGACCCCAGGGCAGCCGGATAATGTAGGCGCCGTCAGCAATCTCCTCTTGTGGCTCGGCATAGTCCGGACTCACACTGGGGTCGTGCACCTGGCGGGTCAGCAGATCGACCCGATCAACGGCCGGATCCGCCGCCAGCGCCCGGGCCAGCTCGACCGCATACTGAATCTGCCCGCCGGTATCCGGATCGCGCCCCAGTTCAAGGTGCTCGGCGCGAATCAGACCATGAATACTGACCAGTACCAGATACAACCCCTCATCTCTGGCCTCACCCATCCTGCCACCGCCGCATAAATGCTTCATACAGGGATCGGTCAAGTGCCGTTGCACCACGCTGACGGCAGATCCGGGCCGCAAATTCCAACGCCCGCTGCAGCGTTACCGGAGTACTCCAGCCGCTTAACAGACCCAGCAGGGTAACGGCGCTGAAGGCGTCTCCGGCACCGACCGTATCGGCAATCTCATCCACCACTACCGGCTCACCACACTGAGCTTCCCCGGCGGTAAAGATCCAGGCACCATCCGCTCCCAGCGTGACCACCAGCAGCTCCAGCCCGGCATCCACGCGCAGCTGCTCTGCTGCGGAATGAATGTCGGTTCGGGAGAGTGTCCGCTGCAGCAGAATATCAAGCTCTTCGTCATTGAGTTTGACCCAGCATGCCGCCCGTAACCGCGCCATCACCGCCCCGTGCTCCCACCAGGGATCGCGCAGATTGACATCCATGAACACGGGTAGTCGGGAGCACTCACAAAGCAGATCGAGCGCCTTGCGCGACACCGGACTGCGGGTAATCAACGAGCCTTGATAGAGAAGGGAAAAATCTGCCGCAACGATAACGGGAGATTCAATGAAATCATACGCCTGCTCAGGAAGGATAGCGTAGCTCGGCTGCCCACCCTCGATAGTAACCGCCACCTGACCGGTGGGATGCTCCGTATCGAGCTGTACCTGGCTGCCATCCATCCCCCACTGCTGCATGGTATCCAGCACCTGCTCCCCCCGTTCATCGTCACCGACACGGCTAACGAACAGCGGCCGCAGGCCAAACCCCTGCAGATGCCAGGCGACATTGAACGGAGCGCCACCCAACACACTGGAACCATCAGGAAAACAGTCGAACAGCACTTCACCAAAAACAATCGGCCGACTGGAAGGATGATGTTTATTACTGACTGGAAGCATCATTTTTCCCTGTAAATCATTATTGACCCCCGGTATCCTGCGCCTATTCCGTAGTAAATCCCAACCTCATGAGTTTACTGCAATCCATTGCCAATATCATCGACACCCTCTAATGAGCACATTTGGCCGGGTTAACAATACGGGCAATGGTAGTACTCACCAATACCTAAAGTGATGCTGTGCAACGCCTTCGACCTGGCCTGAACCTGCCGCCGGGTTGCTAGCTCTGACAGCGATTGGCATGCTCTTCCAGCAGTTCAAGACTGGGGATAACAGCCAGTTGACCCTGTACCTCAACCCGGGAGAGCACCGCCACATCATCGGATTCTGAATGAAGCAGCGTCAGTTCACTTTCCCGAACCTCAATGATACGGGGTATTCCCTGCATCAAGAGTCCATAAAAACCCAGTCCGTCATCGCCATTACTGGAAAGAGTGTGACAAACAGCAACCCGGCAGTTGCTGTCCGGCTTGGGAGGAGACCTCCCGGCCAGTGCCTCGAACGAGATTAATGGCAGGGAAACAAAGCGCCACTCCACCATCCCCTGCATCCAGCCAGGAGCATCAGCCACCGATTTAACATTCGCATCACGGAGCACCTCTGCAACGGCAATAGCAGGCAGCAACAGCTTGCAACCAGCCATCGGAAGCAACAGACAACGAATGCTGTCACGCCGCTGTCCCATTACCCATGCACTGTCAATACCCATGAGCACTCCTGAAATCAGTTGTTTTTTGGTGAGAGCGGCGGTCGCAGAAAATTGCGTCCCTGCATTTTCTGCACTTCCACCGTCTCTGGCGGTCGCAGAAAAAACGCATTGTTGTTAGCCAGCATCAACGCTCCCATATTCAATTCTCCGGTTTCACCCGTTTTGGAGCCTGTAGCTGCCGGATATGTTCCAGCAACTCATCTTCCTGATAAGGTTTGCTCAAATAGACCTCTACTCCCAGGGCCAGAGCCTTTTGGCGGTGTTTTTCGCCACTGCGGGATGAGATCATGATGATAGGGATATCTTTCAAATCAGCATCATTACGGATGTAACGGGTCAGCTCGTAACCGTTCATATGCGGCATTTCAACATCCAGCAGAATCACATCCGGACGCTGTTTTTCCAGTACCAGAAGCGCTTCCATGCCATCTTTTGCCGTTAACACATGTATCCCCTGACGCCCCAGGAAGCGGGCCATGACGCTCCGCACCGTAATGGAGTCGTCCACCATCAGCACCTTGCACCCTACCTCCTCACGGGAAACCTGATGCTGGCTCACCCCCTTATGCCAAGATCCATCTGATTCAATCAGAGCCGCAAGATCCAGAATCAGCACCGCGCTGCCATCATCCAGAAAGGTGGCGCCAGGGATTCCCTTGACCCGGCTCAGCTGCGAACCAAACGATTTCATCACAATCTCACGTTCACCAAAAACTTTGTCCACCACAACCGCCAACCGGTGCTCCGCCACCCGCAACAGAATCACGATAGCATGACGATCGTTCCGATAGCGATGGAGACGCCTGGCACCAACCAGATCGGCAAGAATTTCAATTCGATAACTCTGCCCCATGCACTCAACATAGCTGTCCAGCCCACGATCCTGTTCGCTGGCGCTGATTTGCGCGCCTTCAATACGGGTTATCCCCTCGATCCCCATTGGAGGCAGTGCATAGGTCTCGGTACCGACCTTGACCAGCAGTGCACTGGACAGATAGCGAATCAGGGGCAGGCGGAGGGTAAACCGCACGCCCTCGCCTTGCCGGCTGGAAACCTGGACAGTTCCTCCAAGCTGGCGAATTTCATTGTTGACCACATCAAGCCCAACGCCGCGCCCGGCCAGCTGCGTCACCGAGTCGACCGTACTGAAGCCCGCCTGCTGGATGAACTGAACAGCCTGCTCTTCGGTAAATGGCGTAGTCGAACGCAGATAACCGGCATCAATTCCCTTGTGGCGTATCCGTTCCAGATCCAGCCCGGTACCATCGTCGTGGATACGAATCAGCATGTCCGACCCATGCCGCTCCAGTTGAATAGTGAGTTTTCCCTTCTCGGGTTTGCCAGCCTCGCAACGCAAGGGTGGCATCTCGATTCCATGAGTAACCGCATTGCGCAGAATATGCTCGATAGCGGGCAGTACCCGTGCCAACATGCTGCGATCCAGCTCCTGTTCGGCCCCTTCCACATACAGATCCACCTCCTTGCCCAGTGCCTTGCAGGCCTGTTCAACAACACGGTGAAGACGGAGAAGATAACTTGAAAAAGGCTGTAGACGTGCCCGGTTGAGCACATCCTGCAGCTCCAGGGTCGCTTCCCCTTGCTGTTGCAACAGGCTCTCGGACTGCTTTATCTGATTCGACAGCAGTTCTTCAAGACTGCTCAGGTCATTGAGAGATTCCATAATACCGCGGGAAAGGGTCTGCTTGCGGGAAAAACGATCCAGTTCAAGAGGATCGAACTGCTCCCCGGAAGAGTCATCCACTTCGGCATAATTCGACAGCATTTGCGACTCGGTTTCCATATCCAGCCGGCGCAGCTGATCCCGCAAGCGTTCAACAGTCCGGTGCAACTCCTCGATATTCTGCCTGCCCCCCTCAAGCTGCTGCACGATACGGGAATTGCAGACTCCGGCCTCGCTGGCCATGCCAGCCATACTATCGATTAAATCAGCCCGTATCCTGAATTGCTCCGGTGACAATTGAGGTTGGGGCGGTTCATCCGCTGATACTTCATCCGCCGTTTGTTGATGTTCTTCCTCCGGCGGGGGAAAACGCACAATCCGGCCACTCTCCCGGTTGACAAAAAGCGGAGCATCACGCTCTTGACTATCTTCATCGTCCTGCTGCGCCATACCATGGGAATCAACAACAAATTCCCGAATCTGACGAATCAGTCCGGGAGCATCCTCTGGCAGACAACCGCCCTTGAGCTGCTCGACCATCGCCAGCAACTGCTCATGCACCTTCTCCAACAGTTCAAACAGGCTGTCGGCCGGTGCTATTCGTTCAGCTGATACCTCTACCAACAAGGATTCGAGTACATGGCTGATGTCGGCAATCGCCCCCACACCAACCACCCGGGCGCTCCCTTTCAAGGTATGAAGCTCACGCTCCAGCGCTCTCATCAGAGCCCTGTCTGTCTTGTCCTCCCGCCACTGCTGCAGATGCCCATAAAAACGGCCAAGAATCTCATCACACTCATCACTGAACACCTGGCGCAGCTCTGCTTCCGCTTTCTGTTCCGGGGTCAGTTCCTCCACCGGTTCCGATGGCGTCTCCAACAACCGCTCCAGCACGTCTATTCGTTCCAGAAGGGAGTGTTTATCCGCCAGCTCGGCGTCCACGCCGGATTGTGGCAACGAATCCAGCATTGTCTCGATGCCACTACAGCAATCTTCAAATAGCCGCAACAGTCCACTCTGCATCGGTAACTGTTTCTCAATCAATTTTTCAACATGACTTTCCAACTGCCCGAAAAGCTCGGCAATATCCTCAATTCCCGCTGTTAGCGCACTGCCATGCAGGGTATGCAGAATCCGCAGCAATCCCATATCGGGTTCCCCCGCTTCTTCCACACCCTCCGCGTTAACAATAAAACCCCGGATTGCGGCCAAGTGCCCATGCACCTCTCCGGCAAAAATATCCAGCAGCACCGGATCCTGTCCTGGCACGTAGGGAGAAGGGTCTTGTAGCCGGGCCGGCGCTTCAACAGCCGCGACACCAGATGCTTTCTGTTCAGCGGCTACATCCTCCGCTACTTTTTCATGCAATGGTTCATCAACAGATTCTGCCGCTTCGACCGAAGCGCCATCTTTCAGTTCAGGCGCCGTTTCGATACTTTCCACCAATGCCTTTTTCAGTTCGGTTTCCGTGCCGGTCGAAGGTATTGATGCCCTGATAATCGATGCAATAGTCCGATCATCCTCACCCTCCTTTTCATCGGACTGCCGAGGCAGCGTAGCGGAGTCGCCCAGCTCGGCGGCCACCAACCGGGCAGGCTCAAGCAGTTGTTCTGCATCAGGCCGCCCGGCCGCCAAGGCATGCAGATAAAACTCCACCGCAACAATCAGTTCGGCCACGTTTCCAAGCTGCGTCTGTTGCTGCGGATGGGCATTACCAACGATACTATCGATATAGCGATGACAAATATGGTTCAGACGTACTGCCTCGTGCAACTCAAGCATTTCCAAAGCACCACCTACCGTCTCCAGAGCAGGAAGAAACTCTTTCCGCGACAGGTTGGAAGGCGCATTTTCGAGTGTGGCCTTTACCCGATTCAACTCGGAGATGGCCTCGTTGCAGGTATCACTCCGTATCTTGCTGTTGTCACCATCGACCAGGGATAGGGTTTCAGCTGCGCTGCCTGTCTCCAGTGCAGCCTCTTCGAGTCCCCCTTTCAAAACAGATTCAACCAACAGCAGATTTTTTGCTACTGCCATCAAACACGGTTCATCGGCGATCTGCTGCCCCTCAACCACCTGCTGTAGAACCTCTATCTGCGGCCTGACCCGTCCGGCAGAAATTTTCAGCCCCAGAAACTCAAGTGTGGTAACAAACTGCTTCAGCCCATCAACCACTGCCAGCCATTTTTCACCTTGCCGGACTCCGTTTTGAAACAGATCATCCAGATTTTTTTTAATCGAGCCCATTTCACTGCGCAACGCGGAAAGCGCGCTCTGTAGCGCACCCCAGTCCTGTGCTTTTAACCGGGCATGTACCTGTGCAATCGCTTTACTGGAAGGTAGCGCCTGATCAAGCCGATAACGCTCCCGAATCGCATCAACCTTTTCTCCCCCGCCTTGAGCGCAGGCAACCTGATAGAGCAGATCCTGCATGAGTTCTTCTGGCAGAGTATTCAGCAATTCTGTCTCCCCACTGCTGACCAGCTGCTCCAGCTGCTGGTCAAGCCTGCCAAGCAGTTGGCAAAGGGGTTTCTCTAGCGATAGTTCGCCTTTTTTCAGCAGAATAAAAACGGCTTCTGCCACTTCAAATAGTTGGCGGAACACCGAAGTACCGCTCGCATTTGCCAACGCGTCCATCATTAGCGCGAGCTGCTCTGCATAATCCTGTTCGGCAGGCTGGTTCTTCCACTCAGACAGGGCACGCTCATAGACGGGCCGGAGCCGCTCCAACAGCGTCCTCAACTGACCTGCTTCATCGTCAACTGAAACGACACCCGGCCCGACGACATCCAGATGAGGGGAAAACATCCCTTGTTGTGTTAGCGGAGACATCCCTCGTGCGGCACGCAGTTCATCAATCAATGGCTGCATCATATAAGGTGAATCTGCTGCCCCCTGCTCCAGCTGCTCGAAATAAGCCGGTAACTGCAGCAACGCACGAACCAGCGCATCCACTGCCGGGCGAGGAGTCTGGACAATCTCTTCCCCGGCCTCCAGCAGCATCCGGGTCAACTGCAACATCTCATCCAGCACCATCGCAGCGCCGGGCAACTGCACCATATCCAGAGCGCCACGCACTTGCTCCAGGTGCTCAATACAAATTGGCAAACGCTTTTGAATAGCCGTTATGTCACTGGAGGTAGTCAGCGCAATCCGCGCTGTCATCAATGCGGCATCCACCTCTTCCCGGATTCGGGCCAGTTGCGACAGATTTTCCGGCTCAGCCATGACGAGTCATTCCGCTCTTCATTTTTTGTTCCCTTATTGCGGAAGCTTGAATCCCGCCACGGATTTTTTAAGGGTATTGACCGACTGGGCCAGATGACCAATAGCGGCAGTAGCTTTATTCAAACCATCCGAGGAAAGCTGACTGAGCGTTTGAATCTCGTTCATTCCATCGGAAACGCCGCTCGCCGACCTGGCATATGTTCGCGCATCACTGGATATACTCTGAATCAGCTTGGCCAAATGCTGTGCAGCCCGATCGATGTTATCAAGATATTCCCCCGCATCCCCTGCCAGGCGGGTTTCAGCGACAACACCTTCTGTACTGTGCTCCATGGCAATAACTGCTTCTTTGGTATCCGCCTGAATGGTCCTAACCAGTGTTTCGATATCCCGTGTCGCACTTGCTGAACGCTCCGCCAGTTGCTGAACCTCGCTCGCGACAGCGGAAAAAGCGCTCCCTGATTCACCAGCCATGGCAGCCTGCAAGGAAGCGTTGAGCGCCAGTACGTTGGTCTGCTCGGCAATGTCGCCGATTAGCTCCACGATGTTGCCTATCTCCTGCGAACTTTCTCCCAATCGCTTGATTCGTTTGGATGTTTTTTGAATCTGCTCCCGAATGGCTTCCATCCCATGAATCGTATCATGCACTGCCTTTGCGCCCTTGCCCGCACTTTCAACCGAACGCCTGGCCTCCTCCGCGAGCAAGGCTGCATCAACCGACATCTTGTCGATAGCCTTGGCCATATCGGTGATTTCCACGGCCGACTCGCGAATTTGCCCGGCCTGCTTGCCGCTATCAACCGCCAACCGCTGGGTTGTACTCTGAACATCCTGCGCAGCGCTGGAGACCTGATGCGTTGTTTCATTTATGGAGCGTACCAGGTGGCGCAGCGCATCCACGGCATAATTGACAGAATCGGCGATAGCTCCGGTAATCTCTTCATTTACCGTTGCCTGGACGGTAAGATCGCCATCGGCAAGATTGCCCATTTCATCCAGCAAACACAGGATGGCCTGCTGATTGCGTTTGTTCTGTTCCTCACTCGAACGCTTCTGCTTTTCACTGACCGCAAGACGCCGTTTGTCCTCACGACGGAGCTGGAAGGCGATCAGTACCAGCAACAATAAAGCAGCAGCGGCCAGCAGATAGTTGAACAGGGTCCAGCCGTGAAGTTTACTATCGAATGCCGCATACTCTTCTTCGAGTTTCTCAATAGCACCGAGCAGATTTTCCGTACTACCGTGCATATCGGCAGCAACGACTCCAACCTGCGATACTATCGGCGAGAATTCCTCAATTTCCCTTTTTTTTCTGGCCAGTTTTGCCGCGAGGGAAGAGAGTTGCACCAGTTGTCGGCGCACTGTCTTTTGCCGTACACGCACAACGCCAATCATTTGATCTCCGTTTAGCATGCCATTGATCACCTGAACAAACAGGTCGAGATCCTTACCAAACCGATCCGCGGCTCCGGCTCCCTTGATGCCGCCGGCAGGAATAAGATCAAGGTTTTGCTTGATACGCTCCAGCAACACCAGTTGCCTGGCAGCGGCATAAACCTGGCCTGCACGGTCTTCCTTGCGCACCAGAGACGAGGCAATTTTTTCACTGACAGAGGTTAGCGTCGGCAGAGCCTGTTTCAGCCCATGCAATATCTCCTGCAGCGAATAGATATTATCCTGATACGCAAGAATCGTGTCGGCGCTGTTACGGTACTTCCGCCATAGCGCCGCCACCTTCTCCAGCGACTCATTTGTGTCACCAGAGAACGCAGGCAATCCGGTTTCAACATTGCCTCCCTGCAGTTGCAGAATAGCCCGTTCAAACTGATCCCGGTGTTTTTTCAACGCGCTGAATGCCGACACATCACCACGTGCCGCCGACCCGGCATATTTATCGATCTGCTGGGTACCGGAGCGCATCACATCCGATAAATTCCTGTACTCTTGATAATAGCGAACCTGGAGAGCCGCATAACTGTAGATGCCAACCATCACGGCAATAGCCCCCAGCAACAAAATCAGCAGGATAGGCAAACTATTGCCCTGATGGTTTTTCGCTATTCTGCTATACAGGGTGCTCATGTTGATTTTTTGCTTGATTATCATGCAGTTTCATTCTATCCAGTACGCCCTTGGTCAGAGGGACAAATCAATAAATCCGGGGCTTTCCACCAGCGCCTGCATACTGAATTCCCCCCATATCTCACTCTGATAACACCTCCATCCCACCAGATAATCACTCAATTCTACGGGAAATGGCCGGGGTTCCGAACACTCTTCCTGTGACAAAAGAGGGTGAACCCCCATTACCTCATTGACCAACATGCCACACTCCAGCTCTCCCTGGCACACCAGCAAAATCCGGTTGGCTGGACTGGCAGACAGCCGTTCCCCCCAGAAAAAATCGACCAAATCCACCACAGGCAAGGCGCTCCCGTGAACATTGGCAACTCCCGCCACCCAGGGGTGGGTACCCGGCACCCGGGTTATTTGCGACGGGACAAGAACCTCCCGCACCAATCCCCGCGTTGCCACCAGGCGCCACTCTTTCAGACGAAATGCAATTCCATTCCGGTTATTGGCTTGCAACTGCTCCTCGGGCAACGGCTCCGCATGCTCCCGAATCCGGCGCTCGATACTGTCCAGCAGCTCGAATGGACTGCTTGCCTCCGTCATGGTGATTCCGGATACCCCTGCAGTATTGAGTTGATTTTGCCCACCAGATGTTCTTCATCCACCGGTTTGGCAAGATAATCCGTTGCCCCCTGCCTCAACCCCCAGGCACGATCACTCTCCTCCCCTTTGGTTGAAAGAATAATAACCGGTATCGAGGAGGTTTCCGGATCTCTGGTCAACAGGCGTGTTGCCTGAAAACCATTCAGCTCGGGCATGACGACATCCATCAGCACCAGATCCGGCTTCTCGCTACGTATTTTTTCAACTCCTTCCTCACCATTAACCGCTACCGAAACAAAGTGCCCATGTTTTTCCAGCAGGGTTCTGAATACATGAACCTCAGTAGGTGAATCATCCACAATCAAGATATGCGCCATACTCCCCCCGTGGTTGCAACAACTGTTTTCCGACACATTCCGGTACTATTGATGTCAAACTACTGACATGGCGGCACGATTTTAAAGCAATCAGGCACATTTTTGTGTGCAAAAATTTAATATTTCCAGTAACTCATCCCGGCTGAACGGTTTAGTAATATAGTATTCTGCCCCTACCAGCTTGCTGCGCGCCCGATCAAACAGTCCATCCTTGCTGGTAAGCATGATCACCGGAATCTGCCTGAACTTGCTGTTTTGTTTAATCAGCGCGCAGGTCTGGAACCCGTCCAGGCGCGGCATGGTAATGTCGACAAAGATAATATCCGGGTGATGTTCCACAATTTTTGCCAGGGATTCAAAACCGTCCGATGCCGTAATGACATCGCAGCCAACCCCTTCCAGCAGCGCTTTAGCACTCTGACGAATAGTCTTGCTGTCATCAATTAAAACAACCTTTAAACCATCAAAACCGCTTTCGGCGGTTAAACCGGCACCGTTTGCCTTATTCACACCAACTCCCCCCGCGCTTGCTTGCAATATCGAAATACCAAATCCCATCGGGACTCGGCAAATGGTATAATCATTGAATGTGGTGCACGATTTATGCCGCTTTCTCGAGAATAACGTTTAACATCAACTGAACCTTATTGGTGATACAGCAGCGAGACTCTTTGCAATTCGCTCAACCTGTCAGCAACGGAAGAAAACCAGCACCCATTGTTTATATTCGCATGAACACAAACAACTTTTCTACAGTACCCCATCTTACCACCGCTCTTTCCGGACCACTACAGCAGCTTGAGTCCCATTTTCTGAAGCACCAGCCCCATATCGAGGCCTGGTTCCGCAATGAGTGGTTACGATCCCCGGCGCCGGTATACGCCTCGGTGGATCTGCGCAATGCCGGCTTCAAACTGGCTCCGGTCGATACCAATCTGTTTCCAGCCGGTTTTAACAATCTCAATCCGGCCTTCATCCCGCTATGCATTCAGGCGCTCCAGTCAGCTATCGAGCACAACTGTCCGACTGCGGTTCGGGTGCTGCTTGTCGCCGAAAGCCATACCCGCAACACCTTTTACCTTGAAAGCGTCGTTACGCTGCGAGACCTTTTATCGAAAGCTGGTTTCGAGGTGCGTATCGGAACCCTGCTGGAGCAAGACGGGGCCATGGAAGTCAAAACATCTTCCGGGAAACCGTTGCTGCTGGAGCCGTTAACACGAACTGGTGACAGGGTAGGAATTACAGACTTTGATCCCTGCCTGATACTGCTCAACAACGATCTCTCCAGTGGCCGGCCAGCCGTTCTGGAGAACATTGAACAACGCATCGCTCCACCGCTGAACTCAGGATGGAGCAACCGCCTTAAATCCGAACATTTCAAACACTATCGCCAGGTAGCAAAGGAGTTTGCCGAACTGGTGGAGATCGACCCGTGGCTGATTGATCCCCTGTTCCGTAACTGTGGGGAGATCAATTTCATGAAACGGGAGGGTGAAGAGTGTCTGGTCCGAAACACCGATATCCTGCTGCGCACTATCCGGCAGAAATACCAACAGTACGATATCGATAAAAAACCCTTTGTGGTGGTAAAAGCTGATGCCGGCACCTACGGCATGGCGGTGATGACAGCCCATGACGCCGATGAAGTGCGCGAACTGAATCGCAAGCAACGCACCCGAATGTCGGCTGGCAAGGGGGGGCAGGATGTCAGCAAGGTGATCATCCAGGAGGGGGTCTATACCTTCGAGACCTGGGGCGAGGAAGAGGCGGTTGCCGAGCCGGTAGTGTATATGATTGATCACTTCGTGGTGGGTGGATTTTACCGGGTGCATACCGGGCGCGGTCCGAATGAAAATCTCAATGCCCCCGGCATGCATTTTGAACCGCTGGCCTTTGCTGAACCACTCAATAACCCTGACACCAGCCAGGAACCGGATGCCAATCCCAACCGTTTCTACGCATACGGAGTCATTGCCCGGCTCGCCCTGCTTGCCGCAGCCCGCGAAATCATAACGCCATGACAATCAAAATTGGCGTGGTAATGGACCCCGTTACCCGCATCAAACCCTGCAAGGATACAACACTGGCGATGTTGCTGGCCGCGCAGGCAAAAGGGTGGCAACTCTACTATCTGGAGATGGGTGATCTCTGGCTGCGCGATGGACGGGTGTATGGCCGAATGCACTCATGCCGTGTCTACGACGACACCCGTCACTGGTTTGATCTGCAGAACGAATGGACTGCTCCGCTTGCCGAACTGGATGTCATGTTGATGCGCAAGGATCCCCCTTTCAACATGGAGTACATTTATGCCACCTATCTGCTGGAGCAGGCTGAACAGGAGGGGTTGCTGGTAGTCAACCGGCCGCAGAGCCTGCGCGATGCCAATGAAAAACTGTTTACCGCCTGGTTTCCCCACTGCACACCGCCAACACTGGTGACACGCAACGCCCGCCAGCTGCGGGAGTTTGTCGCTGAACAGGGTGACACCATTCTCAAGCCCCTGGACGGCATGGGTGGCGCCTCCATCTTTCGCCTGCAGTCGGCAGATCCCAATATCAACGTGGTCATCGAGACCCTTACCCGGCATGAACAGTGCTACACCATGGCGCAGCGCTATATTCCGGAGATCCGGCAGGGAGACAAGCGCGTTCTGCTGATCGATGGTAAACCGGTGCCTTACGCCCTGGCGCGCATCCCCGCAGCCGGCGAAACCCGCGCCAACCTGATTGCCGGCGGCATCGGTACTGGCCAGGATCTGACCGAACAGGACCGCTGGATCTGCCAGCAGGTGGGGCCGACCCTGCGTAACAAGGGGCTGATGTTTGTTGGCCTGGATATCATCGGCGACTTTCTCACCGAGATAAATGTCACCAGCCCCACCGGAGTACGGGAACTCGATCAACAGTTCGGACTCTCAATCGGGGGACAACTGATGGACTGCATCGAGGAAAAACTGAGATGATTCAATGCCGGAGAGTTACCGCGTGGCTGGTACTGACAACAGCGGTGCTGCTCTCCGCCTGCAGCCGCCCTGAACTGCACCATGCCCAGCTTTTCAGCATGGGTACCCTGGTGGATATCAGTCTGTGGGACGCCTCGCCGGAACAGGTCGAGAACGCCGAACGAATCATTCAACAACAGCTTCAGGGCACGCACAACAACTGGCATGCCTGGCGGCCGGGACCGCTAACCGAGACCAACCAGCAACTACGCACCGGCGAATGGTCTATCTGTCCGCCGGTGGTGCTGCCGCTCATCAGCCAGGCAAAACAGCTCTACCGGCGCAGCAACGGCCTGTTCAATCCGGCCATCGGGCAACTGGTATCGCTGTGGGGCTTCCACAGTGACACTCTTCCGCAGGGGCCACCACCCGAACCAACGGCCATCGCCAACCTGATCACCCAAAAACCGGGGATGGATGCCATTGCCATCAACGGACAGCGGATACGAAGCACCAATCCGACGGTACAGCTGGATTTTGGCGCCTTTGCCAAAGGTTATGCCATCGACCAGATTATCGAGAAACTGGTTGATACCGGCATAAATAACGCCATCATCAATGCAGGAGGCGATCTACGCGCCATCGGCCGCCACGGGAATCGGCCCTGGCGGATCGGTATCCGCAATCCACGCCAGGCAGGCGTCCTGGCGGGCATCGAGCTAACAGAAGACGAGAGCGTATTTACTTCCGGTGACTACGAGAGATCTTATGAATATGATGGCAAGCGCTACCATCACATCATCGACCCCCGCACCGGTTACCCGACCCAGGGAGTTCGCTCGGTCACCGTCATCCACCACAACGCAACTGAAGCCGATGCCGCCGCCACGGCACTGTTTGTCGCAGGGCCGCGCAACTGGTATCAGGCGGCCCTTCAGCTGAACATTAAATACGCGATGCTGGTGGACGATAAAGGGGTAATTCACATGAACCCGGCCATGGCCAACCGGGTTCAATTCGAGACAACAGAATCACCGGAGGTTATTCTCAGTAAAAAGTTATGAAATCCAATCTCGTCACCCGTGCAGACTGGCTGATCATTATCGCCAGCATCGCTCTGCTTCCCTGGCTCTACAGCACCGTCTGGAGCAACGATCCGGGTGACGGTGACGAGGTTCATATCGTGGTCGGGGGCAAGGAACTGCCCGCCATCTCCCTGCAACAAAATCAAATCCTGACCATCCAGGGCAACATCGGCCCGAGCACAATACAGATAGCAGATGGACGGGTTCGCTTCATCAGTTCACCCTACCAGGGTCAGCAGTGTGTCCACAGCGGCTGGCATCGGCACAATGGTGAATTCACCGCCTGTCTGCCCAACCGAATCGCCATGCTGGTCACCGGCCGGACAACCCGGTTTGATACCTTCAACTACTGATTCTTGTGAACACACTCACCACCACGACTGAAGACCACCGCATCGCCCTGCTCGCGGCGCTGGCCATTACCATCCATATTGCCGAAAGCGCACTTCCCAGCCCGCTGCCAGGCATCAAACCGGGCCTGGCCAACATCGTGACCATCGCAACGCTGTGCCTCTACGGTCTGCGCACGGCTGCCTGGGTACTAATGCTGCGGGTGCTGGCGGGCAGCCTGTTGCTGGGCACCTTCCTCTCCCCCACTTTCGCCCTGAGCTTCACCGGCGCCGTTGCCAGCCTGCTAATACTCAGTGTGGCGCGGCTCATTCCCGGGAAAAGCTTCGGACCGGTTGGTTACAGCCTGCTGGCCGCGATGGCGCATATGGCAGGACAGTTCACCGCTGCCTACTGGCTGTTTATTCCCCACCCGGCGCTGCTTCATTTATTCCCAATATTAATGACTGCTGCAGTGCTATTCGGACTGGTGAGCGGTATAATCGTGGCAGCCATGTTAAAACGCATCCAATGACAACCGTTACCTCATCAACACCAATAACCGCCACCGACCGACTTGGCCTGACGCTGTTTCTGGCTATTGCACTGCATATGATCATCATACTGGGTCTCTCTTTTGACCTGGAAATGCTCACCTTTCCGGAGGAGAGTCCCCTGCCTACCATGGAGATCACGCTGGTGCACAGCCGCAGCGAGGAGGCTCCGGAAGATGCCGACTATCTGGCACAGGCCAATCAGCGCGGGGGCGGCAACAGCCCGGACAAAGTCCGGCCGTCCAGCCAGAATTTCAATCCGTTGCCAATTCCCCAACAGGGCGACGCCCCAACCTCACAGCAAGCCGCTTCACCACAGGCGCAGTCAGATCCCCTGCCCGCCATGCAGATGATGACGGCCGAACAGTCCGAACGAGCCGTTCTCGAGCTTGATGAAAAGAGGGAAACCCCCTCCCGGCCAGAGCAGATCACCGCCGCCAGGCTGGTTGAAAGCAGCCAGGAACTGGCCAGTATCGATGCAGAGATCCGCCAACTCAAGGAGACCGTGGCCAAACTACCACGGGAGAAGCACCTGAACGCCAATACACGGGAATACAAATATGCCGCCTACATGGATGCCTGGCGCTCCAAGGTAGAGCGTATCGGTAATCTCAACTACCCTGATGAGGCCAAAAAACAGAAGCTCTACGGGCGCCTGCTGCTGGATGTCGTCATCAACACCGATGGCAGTGTCAAGCGGATCGACCTGCTGCGCTCATCCGGGCACAAGATTCTCGATGATGCCGCCATCCGCATTGTCACCCTGGCCGCCCCCTACGCGCCGTTCCCCGAGCATATACGCAAGGATTTTGATGTGCTGCATATCACCCGCACCTGGGTATTCGAGAACAATAACCAGTTGCAGACCCGTTAGACTCGATGGAACAGACCAACCTGACCAACCACTTTCTTATCGCCATGCCCGCGCTGGCGGATCCGGATTTTCTTCACTCCGTCACCTACATCTGTGAACACAGTGAAGATGGCGCGTTGGGCATCGTCATCAACCGAACCACCAACATCGGACTGGGAGAGCTGTTCCACTCGATGAATATCGATGCGAAGGAAGTCACGGACAGAAATCAACCGGTATTCTCCGGGGGACCGGTTCACCCGGAGCAAGGGTTCGTCATTCACCAGTCCGCCGGAAAATGGACCTCGACCCTGAAAGTCAGTGACGAAATCAGCGTCACCACCTCCCATGATATTATCGAAGCCATTGCCCGTGGAAAGGGAACGGACAACTATCTTGTGGCACTGGGTTACGCCGGCTGGGGTGGCGGGCAACTGGAAGAAGAGCTGGCCGCCAACAGCTGGCTCGCCGGGCCGGTAGACAGCAGGATTATTTTCGAAACACCGGTAGAACAACGCTGGGTGGCGGCTGCCACCCTGCTGGGAGTCGATCTCTCGCTGCTATCCAGTGACGTAGGCCATGCCTGACGCAGGCTGCATCCTGGGATTCGACTACGGAAAACAACGTACCGGCGTCGCCGTGGGACAGACACTGACCCGAACCGCCCAGGCGCTGACTACACTGCAGAGCCAGAATGGCAAACCGGACTGGAAAGCCATTCAGCAACTGGTGGAGGAGTGGCGCCCGGTACGGCTGGTGGTGGGCCTGCCACTGCATCTGGATGGACAGGAGCAGGAGATGACCAATGCGGCACGACATTTTGCCAACCAGTTGCATGGCCGCTTCGGGCTACCGGTAAGCCATATGGATGAGCGACTCAGTTCGGCAGAAGCCGAGCAGATTCTTGCTGAAATGCGAAGCCCTGGAGGTTATGATAAACAGGCAGTCGACAAACTGGCGGCGCAACTGATCCTGCAAAGTTGGCTGGAGCAGAACTTTACCCAATGAGCCATTTGAATGTAGCTGAGTTGCTGAAAACAGTCACGGCTGGAGTAAAGCGCCACTTGCAGCAATCCGGCATCGACGATCCACTGATGATTGGCATTCACACCGGTGGCGTCTGGGTGGCGAAGCAGCTTCACCGGGAGCTGGGACTGGAAGAGCCGCTGGGAACCCTGAACATCTCGTTCTACCGCGACGACTTCAGCCACATCGGTGTCCATCCACAGGTAAAACCCTCCCGGCTGCCGGTAACGGTGGAAAACCGCCACATTATTCTGGTGGATGACGTGCTGCAGACCGGCCGCACTATCCGCGCCGCCCTCAACGAAATCTTCGACTATGGAAGACCCGCCTCGGTAACCCTCGTTGTCCTGGTGGATCGGCCCGGCCGGGAGCTGCCTATCGAGCCGACGGTAAGCGGCGCCCATCTGGAGCTGGATGCGCACCAGCAGATCAAGCTGGAAGGCCCGGATCCCTTGCGTCTCACGTTGATCGAACCTGAACGACCCATGGAACAGGGATGAAGCAACACAACATCCAGATTGACGACAACGGAAAACTGCGCCACTTCCTCACCACTGAAGGGCTCAAGCGGCAGCTTCTGGCGGATATTCTCGACCACGCGGAGAACTTTGTCACCGTTGGCAACCGCAGCATAAAAAAAATCCCCCTGCTGCGTGGCAGCACCATCGCCAACCTGTTTTTCGAACCCAGCACCCGTACCCGCACCACCTTTGAACTGGCGGCAAAACGGCTGTCGGCCGATGTTCTCAACATCAACATCAACACCTCCGCCACTACCAAGGGGGAGAGCCTGCTGGACATGCTGCGCAACCTGGAGGCGATGCACTGCGACATGTTCGTGGTACGCCACGCCCAGAGCGGGGCCGCCCACTTCATCGCCCGGCATGTGGCGCCCCATATCCGGGTTATCAATGCCGGCGATGGCAGCCACGCCCACCCCACCCAGGCGATGCTCGACATGTTCACCATCCGCCGTCACAAGGGGAAATTTGCCGATCTGCGCGTTGCCATCGTCGGCGACATCCTGCATTCGCGGGTAGCCCGCTCGCAGATCCACGCGCTCACCACACTGGGGGTGCACGAGGTGCGGGTAATCGGGCCGGAAACCCTGCTGCCACGGGAGGTACAGAACCTCGGCGTCCATGTGCACCACGATCTCCGGGCCGGCCTGGCCGATGTGGATGTGATCATCATGCTGCGGCTGCAGCGGGAGCGGATGACCGGCGCCCTCATCCCCAGCGAACGGGAGTATTTCGAACTGTATGGACTGACCGCCGAAAAACTGGCCTTCGCCCGGCCCGATGCCATCGTCATGCATCCCGGCCCCATCAACCGCGGCGTGGAGATCGACTCGGAAGTGGCCGATGGCCCGCAGTCGGTTATTCTGGAGCAGGTCAGCAACGGGATCGCCATCCGCATGGCGGTCATGTCCATCATCATGGGCAACCGCTTCGGCAATGATAGGGAGGAGACATGAAACTGCACATTCACGGCGGCCGGATCATCGACCCCGCCAGCGGCACCGACCAGACCGCCGATCTCTGCATCGAAGGTGAACGCATCATCTCCCTGGGAGAACCCCCGGCAGATTTCGCCCCTGATCAGCAGATCGATGCCAGCGGGCGGGTGGTCTGCCCGGGACTGGTGGATCTGCAGGCCAGGCTGCGTGAACCCGGCCAGGAACACAAAGGCACCGTCGCGAGTGAAACCGCTGCCGCTGCCGCTGGCGGAATTACCACCCTCTGCTGCCCCCCGGACACCAATCCCGTTACCGACACGCCCGCTGTTGCCAACCTGATTCAGGAACTGGCCCGGAGCAGCGGCAATGTACAAGTGCTGCCCATTGGCGCTCTCACTCCGGGACTGGCCGGCGAGCGGATCAGCGAAATGGTGGTTCTCAGCCAGGCAGGCTGTATCGCATTCAGCAATGCAGATCGCCCCATCGTCAATACCGAGGTACTGCGCCGCGCCATGGAGTACGCCGCCAGTCACGATCTGACCGTACTGCTGCGCCCGCAGGATCCTTGGCTGGCGGCCAATGGTTGTGCTCATGAGGGTGCGGTCAGCACCCGGCTCGGACTGCCCGGCATCCCCGCCTTCGCCGAAACGATTGAGGTAACACGCCTGCTTACCCTGATCGGGCAGACCGGTGCCCGCACCCATCTTGGCCCACTCTCCACCGCCCGGGCAATTCAGATGATTGGCCGCGCCCAGTTTGACGGGCTACCGGTCAGTGCCAGCATCACCGCTCATCATCTCCATCTCAGCGAGATCGATATCAGCGACTTCAACAGCCAGTGCTACCTGCGCCCGCCCCTGCGCAGCCAGCGCGATCAGGACGGTCTGCGCCATGGTCTGGCTCGTGGTGTCATCGGAGCGATCTGCTCCGACCACCAACCACAGGATCTCGACGCCAAACTGGCCCCGTTTGGCGAAACCGAACCCGGTGCCTCCGCGCTGGAGACCCTGCTGCCCCTCAGTCTGCGTCTGGTGGAGCAGGGGGTTATGGCATTGCCGGAAGTAATCGCCACTCTCAGCTGGCACCCGGCGCAGATCCTCGGCATCCCGGTGGGAACCCTGTCACCCGGCACTATAGCCAACATCTGTATCTTCGACCCGGACCAGTACTGGACAGTTGGCCCTGAAACACTGACCAGTCACGGCCAGAACAGTCCGGTTACCGGCTGGGAACTGAAGGGCAGGGTTACTCATACCCTGCTGGCGGGTCGGCTGGTTCATCAGCCAGGAGCCTGCCGGATTTATAGTTAATCTACTGCGCAGGTGGGAGAGCGATTCAAATATCGTAACTACTCAGCGAGTAGTCAATATTGCCGGTAACTGCTCAGATTGCCCCTGAAATCCGCCATTTCCTCTTGGCATGTTATCCATGTGATAATTGCGGATACCGTGCTGACACCGTCTTTCAATAACCTTGGCAGTTTTTTCTCCATAACAATAATTGACAACAGATGGGTTTCTCTCTTTCACTCAAGAAGGCCTGGTATGGGCTGATACTACTCACCAGTTTCATACCCATGATCGTGCTCCTGCTATGGGGCGGTTCCTTCTATTACAGCCTGCTGCTGGACAAAGCGCTGCAGCAAGAAGAGTACTTCAAGAAGCTAAGCACCGATCACGTTAATCAGGAGGTGTCTCGACTCCTGACGTTGTTGCAGAACAAGGGCGATCCCATGGCCTACACTTTGACACCGGGCCGTAGCCAGGATCGGCAACTGCTTGACGATCTTTTCAGCAATATGATGGAGCGGGAATCCGCGCTCAACACCCTGCTGCTGCTGGAACCGAACGGACAGATCATTACTGCACTGGAGCGCCACGACCCTTACGCGGGTCTCCCCGTCAATCGGCCCTCGCTGCTGGGACACTGGCGAACTGATTTTGACACACCACCACCGGGGCTGTCCGTTCCCCTGACAGGGAAACCCTATATCGGCCCGGTCAGGCATCACTACGAAGGCTCCCTGTTCACGATGGCCGTTCCTGTCGGGCCACCGGAGCAACCTCTGGCGGTTCTGCTGGCGGACATTGACGCCTACGCCCTGTGGAAACCGTTAGTCAAACATCTGGATAACATCCATACCTATGAGGTTACCAGCTATCTAATTGACAAAGAGGGCGCTCTGCTCAACACCGGCAACAACATCCCTTTCAAGGCAGGCAAGAAAATTGAATCATTACCCATAGTCGCAGCGTTCATGGCGGGCCGTGACTGGCCCCCAACCCGGGTTTATCAGGGACTATTGGGAAAACCGGTTTACGGAATGAGCGTTGCTGTGGAAGATATGAACTGGGGCATCATTTTCGAGGTAAAACGGGAACAGATAGTAGAACCGATTCGCACCAACATGCTCAAAATGCTGGCTGCCGTCACCGCTGCTGTATTGCCATTTGTCTGGCTTGGCCTAGTGCTGGTAAACCGGATCAACAAGCCCATCAGGGAGCTTTCCGCTGATTTTGCCCGGGTCGGAAAACAGGACTACCGTCCTTCCCGCGTGTTTTCACCGCTGAGGGAGTTGAAGGCACTGGTGACGGGGTTTAATCATATGGTTGCGGAGATCGACAAATCCCAGCGGGATCTCAAACAGGCCGCCGTCGTATTCGAGGGCACGTCGGAAGGGATCATGGTTACCAACTCACAACACCGGATTATTACCGTAAACAGCGCATTCACCCATATCACCGGATACACTCTGCATGAAGTGCTGGGAAAAAACCCTTCAATACTGCAATCGGGACGCCATCAACAGGCTTTTTACCAGGCCATGTGGCACTCTCTGACAGAGACTGGACAGTGGCAAGGGGAACTCTGGAACCGGCGCAAAAACGGGGAGATTTTCCCTGAACTGCTTACCGTCAACGTAGTCAAAGACAAGGAAGGGCGAACCACCCATCACGTTGGAATATTCAGCGATATCAGCCGGATCAAGGAAACCGAGCACAAACTTGCGCATCTTGCACATCATGACCCCCTGACCGGGCTGCCCAACCGGTTGCTGTTTCATGACCGGCTGGAGCAAGCCGTGCTGCGCGCCCAGCGCGAGGGAAACCAAGCCGCAATCCTGTTCATCGATCTGGATCGCTTTAAAAACATCAATGACTCCATGGGACATGCCAAGGGAGACCTGCTGCTGCAGCAGGTAGCCGAACGTCTGAAAGAGGCCATGCGTGCTGAAGATACCATTGCGCGTCTTGGTGGCGATGAGTTCGTGCTGATAGTCGAAGCATTGAAGGGCCAGGACGATATCGCTGCGGTCGCAAAACATACCCTTGCCCTGTTCAATGAGCCATTCTGCCTGGAAGATCAGGAGGTCTTCGTCAATGCCAGCATAGGAATCAGCATCCATCCCGGGGACGGGGAAGATGCGCAGACCCTGGTTCGTAACGCTGATGCCGCCATGTATCGCGCCAAGGAGGAAGGCCGCAACAACTACCAGTTTTATACTGCCGATTTGACCACCAGCGCAACCGAACGGCTGACCCTGGAAAACCAGCTGCAACGCGCCCTGAAACGAAACGAGTTCGAACTCTACTATCAGCCCCAGTTTTCGCTGAAAAATGGTGGCACCCTGGATGGTATGGAGGCGCTCATCCGCTGGCAACAGCCTGAACAGGGTTTGATCTTGCCAGACAGATTCATCCCGGTGGCGGAAGAGACCGGGTTAATTGTGCCCATTGGTGAATGGGTGCTGCGCACTGCCTGTGCACAACATCGGGCATGGGCCAGGGCAGGCTACAGCCCGGTCAGAATGGCAGTCAACCTCTCTGCACGCCAATTTCATACTCCCGGACTGACCAAGCTGATTGCAGACATTCTGGACGAAACGGGGATGCAGCCATCACATCTGGAACTGGAGCTGACCGAAAGCATCGTCATGCGGGATGCGGAAACCACCATCAGGATACTGCACGAACTTAGTGAAATGGGAATAGCCTTGTCGATTGATGATTTTGGTACCGGCTACTCATCTCTCAGCTATATGAAACGCTTCCCAATCAACCGGTTAAAAATCGATCAATCCTTCGTGCGTGACATTACCAATGGAAAAATTGACGCAGGCATGATTATTCCCATTATCGCACTGGGTCACAGCATGAAGCTGCAGGTGCTGGCTGAAGGAGTGGAAATTGAGGAGCAACTGCGCTATCTGAAAGAACAGGGGTGCGATGAAGTACAGGGCTATCTGTACAGCCGCCCGGTACCTCCTGATGAGATAATAAAGTTTTTCGAGAAATACTGAACAAACAGCATGGCCTGGAAACCGCTGCTGATCAGTGTAAAGTGCGCACTTGCGAGGGTTCAGGGTAAGGCGAAACCATTAGCAGGCTGTTGAAAAACCCTCATGCGGCACGATCCGGCGTTGGAATCCGGCTCAAAATGCTCATTTACTCCGTATAAACTGCGCTTTTTCGCCGGATTCCGCCTTGTCTCGCACTCGCCCGAGGCTTTTTCAACAGCCTGTTAGCATGATTCAACCAGCAAGGACGGGATGATGAGAATTAGAAAAAACAAAACGTTATATTTTCACCCCCCTCACCCCAACTCTGGGTATCCTGCATCACTCTACCTCCTCCATCCCTGGAGTCGTCTCCCGGAGGGAGAGGGAGCCAATGAATTCCAAAAGTTGAGCTGAAAACTACTATTCCGAGAGCAGTTTCCAGGTTCAGTACCAGCTATCATCAACCGCCCTTTGCTCTTGTTTAGATTGTAGCTATTCAGCATAGTTGAAAATGAGTATGTAACTGCCCAGATTGCCCCTGAAATTCGTCAGTTCAAGGCGAAAAATGTAAGTTTACACGGGTAAATGATCATTTTTTAACGCAGAAATGGCGGATTTCAGGGGTGAGCTGAATAGTTACTTTAGATTTTAAACTGCCCGACCATCTCCCGAAGCTCCACCGCCAGCTTGGCCAGCTCACTGCTTGATGTCGAGCAGAGTTGCGCATCCTTCTCGGTCTGTTCACTGATCCCGGCAACTACCGACACATTGGCGGTAACATCCCGGGTTACGGTAGACTGGGTCTCGGTAGCACGGGTAATCTGCTGAATGCGATCCGATAACCCGCCAACCATTCCAACAATCTGCTCCAGCGAATCACCGGACTGATTGGCCATCTCTACCCCCTGTTCAGCCTCCTTCTGCCCCGCTCCCATGGAGATCACCGCTGCCTCGGTTCCTGACTGGATAACCTTGACCATATCAGCAATCTCCTTGGTCGCTTCAGTGGTCCGGTTTGCCAATCCGCGCACTTCATCGGCAACGACCGCAAATCCCCGACCCTGCTCACCGGCACGCGCCGCTTCGATTGCGGCGTTCAATGCCAGCAGATTGGTCTGGTTGGCAATATCTTCAATGACCGACACAATCTGATCGATCTGTTCGGAATGGCGCGCGAGCTGTTCCACTTTTTCCGCCGACTCCTGCACGGTAGCCGAGACCCGCACCATTCCGTCAATGTTTTGACGAACAACCTCCCCACCCTGCACCGCCACATCAGATGCCTGGGCAGCTGCGCGGGTCGCCTCGCTCGCATGCTGTGACATCTCCTGTGAAGTTGCTTCCATCTGATCCATGGACTGGGCAACAGCGTGAGTCTGTACCACCTGTTTGCCGGCACCTTGTTCCATCTGCTGGCTAACATCCACTATCCGGGCTGTCGAGTCGGACAGAAGCCGGGCAGTGCTGTTGATCTTCGACACCATGGTATTAAGATTACCACTTACCGTATTCAGCGCGCTGGCCAGCATTCCTATCTCATCCCTTCCCGAAACAGCAATATTCTGGGTCAGATCCCCTTCTGCAATTTTATTAGCCACTCTGACCAGCCTGATAACAGGGTTGATAACAGCCCGGTTGAACATAACAAAAATAATCCCGAAACCTGCCAAGGCAAACAGCAACATCGCAATAACCGACCAGAGAATCCATTTCTGGCTGATATGCGCCTTCTCTCCATACAACAGGGTCAGGTCGTTGCTCACCTTGCGCAACCGGTTGGAACCGGCCATTACTTCCTCGTAGGCACGCCAGTAGGCATCATCACCTATCGTGGTCTGCAACAACGCTTGCACGGCCTGCTCGAACTGTTGCCACACTAAATCAACCTCTGCAAGCGTTGTCACAACCGCTTCGCTGTTGCTGCCCGCATAGGTGCGAAACTCGGTCATCTCGAGATCGACCGGATACTTGCCTCCAGTTTTGAACGCTTCCAATGTCTGGGCAAATATTTTTCTGGCGGTTTCGTACTCCTCCATACTGGGATTGAGACGCTGCCGCCCCAGTGCAATATCATCAGCATAGATCATGTCATAACGCCGTACGCCCAGCATATCACCTACCTTAAAGGATTTGCCCTTCATGCTGGTATGACAGGAAGCACAGGCCTGGACAGTAGCCTTGTCAGCGGTATAAAAACGCATATGCATCTTGTTGCCCGCCTCTATCGGTTTGGAAAAAATTTGCGCCGGATTGGCGCTCAGCGCAGCAAAGGCCTCCCGGTCAGCGGCGTCCTGCAGGCCCATTACAGGGTTGATCGGATCATCGGAAAGGATCGTTACCGACATCCCGCCCTCGGCGGCAAATGCCTCTCCCACCTCACGCGCAAAGGTGGCCGGATAGGGCACTGCCGGATGGGACTCCTGCCCTGGATTCATGGAGATATTGACCCCCCCCTGCTTGGCGGCTCCAACCACCATGCTGGTATAGGTACCACGCATCTTGGTGATGTAGCTGTCGAACTCGACCACCTTGATCCTGAGATCCGCCAGCTCGTTGCGGGATAGCGCATAACCCATAATGGATTTGGTCATCGCCTGGCTCAGCATGCGCTGCCGGCCGGCTGCATCCACCGTATCGGAATCAGCTCTGGCGCCTGCCAGTATGATAAACACAACGGTGCTGCACAACGCCACCAGCAGAGAGCCGGACACAAGAATTATTCCGGTTTTTGCCTTGATGCTCAGAGTATTCATTAACCATCCTCACGTTCCAGATTCATTTTTCCACTACAGATATGTGGGCAATAGACATCATGATTATCGACGGACAAAGAGAAAGCTTTAGCAAAAACCAGTCCGCAGGTAGACACCATGAAAGATTGCAATCCTTCATGGTGTCTACGGTTCGCGATTGGCTTGAAGGGGATTTATCGTACCGGCGGATGGCATACAGATGTGGACCCCATAGGTTGGAGAAAAACCGGACAAAAATAAGTGCTCTCCCTGAACATTGAGCAAAAAGCTCGGGAGAGAAACGATGAGACGAAAAAGACGCACGCATTTACCCGAATTCAAATCCAAAGTGGCCTTGGCTGCTGCGACTCAGGGTGACCTGACCCTGGCGGAACTGGTGAAGAAATTTGATGTGCATGCCAATCAGATAACAGAATGGAAAAAACAGTTGTTGGCCAATGCACCGGATGTATTCGGGAAAGGAGTCAGGAAGGCGGAAGATTCAGAAGCAATAATCCAGGAACTTCACGCCAAGATTGGCCAACTGACGATGGAAAATGATTTTTTGGAACGTGGACTCGAACGGATTCACGGGCCCAGAGGAAAGAAATGGTAAATCGGGAGCAAAAGGAATCGTTGACCATTCGCCGCCAGTGTGAGTTGCTGGAGCTGTCTCGCTCCACGTTCTACCATGTGCCAAAGCCGGTATCTGAAGAAGAACTGGCCTTGATGCCATTGATTGACCGCTACCACCTGAAGCCCCCTTGCTATGGTAGTCGGCGTATACGGGATTGGCTGGATGAATCAGGGTTACAAGGTCAACCGGAAACGCATACGGCGGCTGATGCGCAAGATGGGATTGATAGCGCTTTATCCAAAGCGAAATCTGAGCCTGGCAAATCAGGAACACAAGACTTACCCTTATTTGCTGCGCGATTTGGTGATTGACCGACCCAACCAGGTTTGGGCAACGGACATCACCTGCATTCCCATGGCCAGGGGGTTTGCCTATCTGGTGGCCATCATGGACTGGCATTCCCGGCGTGTATTATCCTGGCGCCTGTCCAATACCATGGATACGAGTTTCTGTTCGGTGTACTTTTGTTTGAAGCCGGAGACCGTGCGCTGACGGCGCTGTAATCGGCCTGTCTTGCGGTACCGGGCAATCAGCCGGGTGAGCTGCTGTCGGGAATAGCCGCTGATTTTCATCAGGTAGCGGATCACCATCCTCTTCTCCGGACGGGAGCACCTCAGGTACCGGAACTTGACCAGTTCCCCCTGAATCCAGCGGTAACAGGCATCCTTGTCGCTGAGGACCGAAAAGGCCACGGCCTGGGTGCCGGACAGGAAATCTTCAAGT
>JAJRUV010000047.1 GCA_024277595.1 Gammaproteobacteria bacterium | reverse complement strand
CCCACGCCTTTAGGCGGCAGGGAAGGAGGGTAGGATTGATGGCATGTTGGACTACAAGAGTGGCGGCCATACGATTTGGGATTGTAAATACCACTTGGTTTGGGTAACGAAGTACCGTTATCCGATTCTTGGTGGGGATGTTGGTCTGCGCTGCAGGGAGTTGCTGCGAGAGATAGCGCGGAGTAAGGAAATGATCATCTACGTGGGATCGAACAATCGGGAACATGTGCATATGCTGGCAGGGATACCGCCGAACCTATCGATATCGAAGGCGGTGCAATTTCTGAAAGGTAAGAGTTCGCACAAGATGCTTGGAGAGTTTGCGCAGCTGAGGAAGAGGTATTGGGGGCAGCATTTGTGGGCGAGGGGATATTGGGTTGCATCGAGCGGGAATGTGACAGACGAAGTCTAGAAGGAGTACATAAAGACTCAGAAGCCGAATGATCCTGATGATGATTTCAGTGTGCTGTAGCTCGCCTTTAGCCGGTGGAGTATTCACCACTGCTGCATGCTAAACGAGAGGATGATGGGCTACGTGTTTGTGATATTCGTGCGCAGATAAAAGATCAACTCACGACATTGAATTTTGCGCAACGTTTATGGCAGTTGTTCAGAGCCCTCATTAGCGGCACGATTGACAGCTTTGAAAAGACGCCTGGGAAAAACGGCGGAAATAATCATGGAGGCCATTGATGGTCGCGTTGAAGAGTTTTTTTCTCAGGCGCTCCAATTAGATGCGTTTACGCTAGGAGTCTGTCGGATTTGGGAATAATCTACTGCGCTGATGGGAGAGTGGCCAAAATATCCCCGGTTTTTCGTTAAATAGCCCCACTATTCGCCTCAAAACCGGAGATATTTTGACTCGATCTCCCACCAGCTCGCTACGATTACCCAAACCCGACAGACTCCTGGAAATGGAGTTTATGCAACGGTTAATATAACTGATTGGTGGGCGATACTGGGTTCGAACCAGTGACCCCTGCCGTGTGAAGGCAGTGCTCTCCCGCTGAGCTAATCGCCCCGTTGAAATCCGGATTCTACGGTTGAGAGGGGCAGGCGTCAATTCACAGAACGGCGGGGGGCGGGTAGAATGGCTCTTTTCCCGGACTGGACTGAAAGAAATTCATGAGTACTCGTACCCGTTTCGCCCCGAGCCCCACCGGCTACCTGCATGTTGGTGGTGCACGTACTGCGCTGTTTTCCTGGCTGCATGCGCGTAAGCATGGTGGAAGATTCATCTTGCGGATCGAGGATACCGATATCGAGCGTTCTACGCTGGAGTCGGTCAATGCGATCCTGGAGGGGATGACCTGGCTGGGACTGGAGTATGACGAGGGTCCGATCTACCAGACGGAGCGGTTCGACCGCTATAAGGAGATAATCCAGCAGTTGCTTGACAGCGGAAACGCCTATCGTTGCTATTGCACCAAAGAAGAGCTGGAGCAGATGCGTGCCGAGCAGATGGGACGCAAGGAGAAGCCTCGTTACAATGGGCAGTGTCGTCCCGGTGCTGAGCCGCGTGAAGGGGTTGAACCGGTGATCCGGTTCCGTAATCCTGTGGAGGGTGCGGTGATTGTCGATGATATGGTGCGCGGCAATATTATATTCAATAATGCCGAACTGGACGATCTTGTCATCGCCCGCTCTGATAGTACGCCGACCTACAATCTGACCGTGGTGGTGGATGATCTGGATATGGGGGTAACCCATGTCATCCGTGGCGATGATCATATTAACAACACCCCTCGCCAGATTAACATCCTCAAGGCACTCGGAGCAGAGTCACCACACTATGCCCATGTGCCGATGATTTTGGGAGATGACGGCAAGCGTCTCTCCAAACGTCATGGCGCCGTCAGTGTGATGCAGTATCGGGAGGACGGGTTCCTGCCAGAAGCGCTGCTCAACTATCTGGTACGGCTGGGCTGGTCTCACGGGGATCGGGAACTGTTTTCTCTGGATGAAATGATTGCGCTGTTTGATATCAAGGATGTCAACAAGGCGGCTTCCACCTTCAACAGTGAACAATTGCTGTGGTTGAATCATCAATACATCATGAGCAGTGCGCCAGAGCGTGTGGCCCATCATTTGAGCTATCAGATGGGCAAACTGGATATCGATCCCGCCGATGGTCCTGAACTGGCGGAGGTGGTAAAGGTGCAGCGGGAGCGAACCAAAACATTGGTGGAGATGGCGCAGAACAGCGTGTTTTTCTACCGGGATTTTGACAGCTACGATGAGAAGGCCGCTCGCAAGAACCTTAAATTGGTTGCGTTGGAACCGCTTGTCGATATGCTCAATAATTTCAAGTCGTTGCCGGACTGGTCAAGCGAAGCGATCCACGCTGTTGTACTGGAAACTGCCGAGCGGCGTGGGCTGAAGCTTGGCAAGGTGGCGCAGCCGTTGCGAGTTGCCGTGGCTGGTGGTTCAGTTTCTCCGCCCATTGATATGACTCTCAAGCTATTGGGGCGGGAGCGGACCCTGCAACGAATTGAGCGCGCTATCGCCTGGGTTGAGGCCCAGAGTGCTTGACCTCTGTAGCCAAGCTGCGTAAAATGCGCGCTCTTTCGGGGCTATAGCTCAGCTGGGAGAGCACTTGCATGGCATGCAAGGGGTCGGCGGTTCGATCCCGCCTAGCTCCACCAATATCGAAAGAAGGGGTTGATGATAAAATCAACCAACAAATTTGTCCCCATCGTCTAGAGGCCTAGGACACCGCCCTTTCACGGCGGTAACAGGGGTTCGAATCCCCTTGGGGACGCCATAGTCAGCCTGCCATCCATTGCAAACTTTGCAGTGGATGCGGCAATCTTGAGTCTTTGGTCGAGTACAATGTGCTCGACCAAAGATTTTGCAGATTCTTTTCGGCGCTCTTCGCGCTGACTCATTGAAAAATGTAACCCTGGGGGTAACTATTCAGCACATTTTTCCATGGTCAGCCACATTTGGCCTCATCCATTTTCATGAAATCCGGGTTTTTGCCCTGAAAAAGCAATGACAACGCTTCTGTGGCTGACATGCCCTGCTTGCGGCAAGTAGACAGGTAACT
>JAJRUV010000046.1 GCA_024277595.1 Gammaproteobacteria bacterium | reverse complement strand
TGCGGCGTTGCAGTGTTTGACAAGGGCGACAGCCATTGCCTGCACACTGCGCCTTGCTGCGAAACACCACAGGAACGCTGTATCCTGATTTATCACCTTGACGGAGTACTAGTCTCTTGACATGACATCAGGTGTTGTTTTCGGTCAACAATGTTTTGCTGTCGGGCCTTTGTTCGCCATCATCTGCTGGACCGCCGCGATTGTGTCGCTACCTCGTGATAGATTTTATGGCATCCTTGCCAAAGACCGACTCGCCTGCGCGACAGTTAATTAATTAATATTTTCCGTTAGTTACTGCAAATTTCTAACCGGACACTGCTGAGTGCTACTGTATTCACCCTAAATGGAACGGGTGTCTGATTGTACCAAACCTGGATTGGCGGGGTCGGGTAAACAGTGTGTGAGTAGGCCATATATTCACCAACCGAACGCAGGCTGCCAGTATTTTTGGCGGCGAGGGGTTGATAGAATGATTATTCTACCAGATTGCCTTTGCCGGGAAGGGGGGCGGTGTCAAATTTCCACACTCCGCTTTTAACGGGGGGTTAGTGGTTGGAGGGCAGTGTGCGTCGCCTTTGGTTGCTTGCATATCTCGAACTGGCTCTCATGCCATATTAGGTGTCACTCATAGACAGGATCTTTAAAGCAATTAATTTATAAGCATTTATTTCATGATGTCGACGGCAAGCAAAGAAAACACCTATGTATATCCTATTGCCGTGGTGCATGATGCTCCACCTTTAATGCATCTAACATGCTGACTTATAAGAATTTAACCTTTAAAAACCAACCTGTGAGGCGTCATTAGGCATCGATGGGTTGCGATCATTAGTGACGGGTTGACAGTTACCCTCCGGGTCAGGCGAACAAGAACCCAGTGACTGACTAACTGATATGACTTATTTCAGAGGATATAATACGATGACTTATGTGGTAACCGAAAACTGTATTCGCTGTAAGTATACCGACTGTGTGACTGTCTGTCCGGTAGATGCATTTCATGAAGGTTCAACTTTTCTGGTGATCAATCCGGAAGAGTGTATCGACTGTGACCTGTGTGTCCCGGAGTGTCCGGCGGATGCCATTTATGCTGATATCGATGTGCCGCAAGAACAGCGGGGTTTTGTCGAAATTAACGCGGAACTTGCGAAAACCTGGCCGGTCATCAATGAACAGAAAGAACCTCTGCCCGATGCCGATAAATGGAACGGTGTCGAGGGAAAGAGGCAATATCTGGAAAAATAGACGCTACAAAAATCCGCAGCCCCGCCCGTTGTTTTGTTGCACCCGTCTGTGGATTCAGGCGAGTCAGCATCATTCTGCTGCCAGCACAGTGCACACACAATATGCTGTTCTGTGCGCGGCCCGTCGAATTCGCAAAAAAAGATGTTCTGCCATGTTGACAGGCTCGGTTGGCTATCGATGAGCGGGATGGTCTCTGAAGGCCCCACCAGTCCGGATTTCAGGTGGGCATCACCATTGCCATCCTGCCGGTCGTGCAACCAGACACCCTGTGGAATCAGCTTTCGTAACAGATTGACTACATCCACTGGTACGTTGTCATCCCGGTTCTCCTGAATCATTACCCCGCCGTCGCCCCCTGGGCATAGAGATGCATCAGGCCGTTGCGGACGCTGTTTTCGGCCACCACACCCTTTACCTGGCAACAGTTCCATGTTTTTTTGGGTAATTGCCTGGCGCATTGACTGTAGCTGTCAAGTTTCCCAAGCAGCCCGCTTTCCACTGGCTGGTTTTGAGTTTCGAAAACACCCGTCCGGGGCAACGGTTTTGGAATGTTGGCGTGGATCCGCCAGCCTGCGTATAATCGCACGTTTATCTATTTGTGATACTGGAGCTACGGAGTAACCATGGCAGTCGAACGTACAATTTCCATCATCAAGCCTGACGCAGTGGCCAAAAACGTCGTTGGCGAGATCTATTCCCGTTTTGAAAAGGCCGGTTTGAAGATTATCGCCGCCAAAATGATGCACCTCAGCCAAAAGCAGGCGGAAGGTTTCTATGCGGTTCATAAAGAACGCCCGTTCTTCAGTGACCTGGTCAGTTTCATGACCTCTGGGCCGGTAATGGTTCAGATTCTCGAAGGGGAGAATGCGATTTCCAAGAACCGTGAAGTGATGGGAGCGACCAATCCTGCCGATGCGGCTCCGGGAACCATCCGTGCCGACTTTGCCGAGTCCATCGACGAGAATGCGGTTCACGGTTCGGATGCTCCTGAAACGGCGGCAGTCGAAATCGACTATTTCTTCGCTACTGAAGAGATTTATCCACGCACCCGGTGAGAGCATCGCGATGAGCATGGGGCAGGAGAAGCTGAATCTGTTGGGACTGGCCCGACAGGAGCTGGAGGATTTTTTCGTCTCGATTGGCGAAAAACCGTTTCGCGCCAGTCAGGTATTGAAGTGGATTCATCAGTTCGGGGTTGCCGGCTTCGACGCCATGACCAATATCAGCAAGGTGTTGCGGATGAGGCTGCAGGAGTTGGCTGAGATCAGAGCGCCCCGGATTCTCCTGCAACAGCACTCCCGTGACGGCACCCGCAAATGGCTGCTGCAGGTGGATGGTGGCAACAGCGTGGAGATGGTGTTCATTCCCGAGAAGGAGCGTGGCACCCTGTGTGTCTCCAGTCAGGTGGGTTGTGCGCTTGACTGCACCTTCTGCTCCACAGCCCGGCAGGGGTTCAACCGTAATCTGGGTGCGCCCGAGATCATCGGTCAGCTCTGGCTGGCCAACCAGGCGCTGGGCCGCGATCCCCGTGGTGAGCGCATTATTTCCAACGTGGTGCTGATGGGCATGGGCGAGCCGCTGCTGAATTTCGACAACGTGGTGGCCGCCATGGACCTGATGATGGACGATCTGGCCTATGGACTCTCCAAGCGGCGGGTAACTATCAGTACGGCAGGGGTTGTTCCTGCCCTGAAACGGCTCAAACCGGTTTGTGAAGCGAGTCTTGCCGTGTCACTGCACGCGCCTGATGATGCCCTGCGTGACAAGCTGGTGCCGCTTAACAGAAAATATCCTATTGCCCTGTTGCTTGATGCCTGTTGCGAGTACATTGCGGGAGAGAGCAAACGGGTGGTTACCTTTGAGTATGTCATGTTGAAAAATATCAACGATAGTGCGGAACAAGCACGCAAGCTGGCCCGCCTGCTCGGCAATGTGCCATCCAAGGTGAATTTGATCCCGTTCAATCCGTTTCCGGAAAGCCGTTATCAGTGCTCCTCGCAGGAGGAGATCGAGCATTTTGCTTCAATCCTCCAGGAGAGAGGTATCGTTACCATTACCCGCCGTACCCGAGGGGGTGATATTGATGCTGCCTGCGGGCAACTGGTTGGTCGGGTGCAGGACCGGACCCGACGCAGTTCTATCGCCATCAAGGAGGCTTGCTGATGCGATTCTGGTTCAGGGCGGGAGGATTTTTTCTGATTACCTTGCTGATGGGTTGCAGTAGTTCTCCAAACGAGGGTATCCGCTCCGCTTCACCGATGTTGGCTACAACAGCGGCGGAGGCGAACGCCAATCTGGGGCTTGGCTACATGCGGCAGGGCAATTACAGTGAGGCGCTGGTTAAGCTGGAGCGCGCCTTGCGTCAAAATCCAAAACTGGCTCGCGCGCACCATTATATCGCTGAGCTGTACAACCGACTGAATGAAAAACAGCTGGCGGATAAACACTACGCAACGGCATTGGAACTGGATCCGCTGGATGCATCGGCGCAAAACAACTACGGTGCTTTTCTCTGCGCGCAAGGGCGCTATGACGAAGCTGAACCGCATTTTCTGGCCGCAGTGCGTCATCCACTTTATACCGGGCGCGCGGAAACTAATGAAAATGCGGCGTTGTGTGCGTCTCAGGCAGGGGATGATGCCAAGGCGGAAAAATATCTTCACGCCGCACTGGAGTCGAACCCCCGGCTACCGAAGTCGCTTTACCGGTTGGCGGAGATCAACTATCAGAAACAGCGCTATCTTCCAGCCCGTGCCTTTTTGCAGCGCTATGAAGCGGTTGCAGCACCGGTTGCAGCGAGTCTGTGGCTTGGATTTCGGATTGAGAAGCAGAACGGGAATGAGCAGGCGGCAGCTGAATATGCGCGGCAGCTTGAGCACTCCTATCCCGCTTATGCTCCGTGGCGGCAGTACCAGCTCGACGGCAACATCTGAGGGAGCCAACGTTGTCCAGAAACATTCAGGCGATCCGGGGGATGAACGATATCCTGCCTGACCAGACACCTTGCTGGCACTACCTGGAGCAGGTGTGGCGGGAGATTCTGCCGGCCTGGGGCTACCGCGAGATCCGCCTGCCCGTTCTGGAAAAAACCGAGCTGTTCAAGCGTTCCATCGGTGAGGTGACCGATATCGTCGAGAAGGAGATGTACACCTTCACCGATCGAAACGGCGACAGCCTGACGCTGCGCCCCGAGGGGACTGCTGGTTGCGTGCGCGCCGGTATCGAACATGGTCTGCTCTATAATCAGATTCAGCGCCTCTGGTATCAGGGGCCGATGTTTCGCCATGAGCGGCCGCAAAAGGGGCGTTACCGCCAGTTTCATCAGCTGGGGGTCGAAGCGTTTGGTATGACCGGGCCGGATATCGATGCGGAACTCATTCTGATGAGTGCTGCGATTCTGGAGCAGATCGGCCTAGCGGATACGACGGTTCTGCAGATAAATTCTCTGGGCAGTGCCGAGTCCCGGGCCGGTTACCGTGATCTGCTGGTGAGCTATTTTTCCGATCACCGGGAGCAACTGGATGAAGACAGCCGGCGCCGACTGCACAGCAATCCAATGCGTATCCTGGACAGCAAGAATCAGCAGATGCGGAAGCTGGTGGAGCAGGCACCACTTCTTTCCGATCACCTGGATAGCGAATCTCGGGAACATTTTCAGCGCCTGCTTGCCTATCTGGATAATGCTGGTGTGGGCTATCAGGTCAATCCGCGTCTGGTGCGCGGGCTGGACTACTACAGCAAGACGGTATTTGAATGGGTAACCGACCAGCTTGGTGCGCAGGGTACTGTGTGTGCCGGCGGCCGTTTTGACTCACTGGTCAGCCAGCTGGGCGGGAAGTCGGCACCAGCGGCAGGATTCGCCATCGGCATGGAGCGGCTGGTTGCACTACTGATGGATTCTGGTTTGGAACGGATCTGCGCGTCTGGACCGCAGGTCTATCTGGTTGTAGTCGGTGAGGCGGCTGAACGGCAGGGCATGCTGATTGCCGGGCAGCTGCGCAAGGCGTTGCCTCGACTGCGTCTGCAACTCAACTGTGGTGGTGGCAGCTTCAGGAGTCAGCTCAAACGGGCTGACAGAAGCGGTGCCGAACTGGCGTTGATTCTGGGTGAAAATGAATTGGCGCAGAGTCATATTATCGTCAAACCGCTACGAGGTGGCGGGGAGCAGTTGACACTGGGACGTGAGCAGATCAGCGGATATCTGAAAACAAAATTTCTGTAACAGCCGCAGCCGGTTTTGAATATATAACGTAGATTTTGGAGGTAAATAGTGGATCAGAATGAAGAGGAACAGCTGGAACGGCTCAAGGAGTGGTGGAGAAAAAATGGCAAGTTTGTGATTGCCGGGCTGGTGATTGGTCTGGCAACCGTGGTGGGCACCCGCATGTGGACGGATGCCCGTAACAGTGCCGCAGAGGCTGCATCACAGCAGTATGAACAGCTGCTGGGGCTGGTTGAGCAGGGGGATACTGCGCAGGCGGAACAGGTTGCCGGTACAGTTTTCACTGAATACAGCGATACGCCATATGCATCGCTTGCCAAGCTGATGCTGGCCCGACTCAAGGTGGAACAGGGCGATCTGGTTGCGGCCGAAGCCTTTCTGCGTCAGGTAATGGACAGTGCCGGACAGGATGAAGTCCGGATGATCGCCCGTTTACGCCTGGCCCGGGTACTGCTCGCCGATGGTAAAACGGATGCTGCATGGTCGGTTATCGAAAGTGCTGGTTCTACTTCTGCCCAGGCCGATGCCGAAATCATCAAAGGTGATATCAATCTGGCGCAGGGTAAGCGGGTTGAGGCTCGCGCCTCCTATGAGCGGGCAATGGCGCTGGGGGCTGGAAATCCGCGCCTGTTGCAGATGAAGCTGGATGACCTGGCCCTAGCTTCCGAGGAAGTGGCCACACCGTGATCCGGTTGCACAGGGACGATTCATGAGCAGATTTTTTCAGGGAAATACCGGCTCTGGGCGGAGTTTGGTGCAATCGTTTGCCGGCCGGTTTTTGTTGACGCGGTTCGTTATTCTGCTGTGTTGTGGTGCCGTTATTCTGCTTGCCGGTTGCAGCTCGACACCGGTTGAACCGCCAGCGCCGCTGGTGGAGTTCAAACCGGAACTGACTGTTAAAACGGTATGGAGTACGCAGGTTGGGCATGGTGTAGACAAGGAAGATCTGCGTCTGGCTCCCCATCTGGCCGGTGATACCCTCTATGCCAATGATCACAAGGGTGTTGTTGTATCGCTCCAGGCCGATAACGGAAAACAGCGCTGGGAGATCGATCTTGGCGAACCGCTGACCAGCGGGCCGGGATCTGGTGATGGCATTGTGGTGGTTGGGAGCGCCAACGGGCAGGTCATTGCGCTCGCCGCTGAAGATGGGAAAACGCTCTGGCGTGCCCAGTTGTCCAGTGAAATTCTTGCGACTCCCGCCGTAGGTAATGGTGTTGTTGTGGCACATACTGTTGACGGAAAACTGTTTGCCCTGGGTGCTGCCGATGGCAAGCAGTTATGGATTTATGATCGTACTGTTCCAGCACTGACGCTGCGGGGCACCAGCGCGCCACTGATTTTGTCTGACATTGTGGTAGACGGGTTTGCCAGCGGAAAAATCGCACTTCTGGTGCTGCGTGACGGCCGCGTATTGTGGGAAAAAAGTATTGCTGTTCCGCGGGGGCGTTCGGAATTCGAGCGCATGGTGGATATTGATGCTTCACCGTTGGTTATTGGCAGTGTGCTTTATGTTGTGGGCTTTCAGGGCAGGATAGCCGCTATCGATCTGCAGTCCGGACGTGTGCTGTGGAGCCGCTCCATGTCATCATCGACAGGTCTGTCCGCTGATGACAGCAGTCTCTATCTGAGTGATAATGAGGATCGCGTCTGGGCGCTGGACCGATCCAGTGGCGCCTCCCTTTGGCAGCAGGAGGCACTGCAGCGCCGCTCGTTGACAGCCCCTGCAGTTTACAAAGAAAGCGTTGTCGTCGGGGACATGGAAGGCTATCTGCACTGGATGGCGCGCAGCGATGGTCACTTCATCGGCCGTTTTGCCGTTGAGAGTGGTATGCGCGTGGCGCCGATTGTTGCCGATGAGCGGCTGTACGTGTTCAGCAATAACGGCGAGCTGCTTTCCCTGGAAGTTACACCTACACCGCGCAGATGAATCGATGAAACCGGTTCTGGCGCTGGTAGGCCGACCCAATGTGGGTAAGTCAACCCTGTTCAACCGTCTGACAAAATCCCGTGATGCACTGGTGGCGGATCAGTCCGGTCTGACCCGCGACCGGAAATATGGCGAGGGCAGGCTCGGTCAGCGTGACTATATTGTTATTGATACCGGCGGCTTGAGCGGCGAAACGGAAGGTATCGATCAGCACATGGCGCAACAGTCCTGGCAGGCGGTGGAAGAGGCCAGTGCCGTGCTGCTTCTGGTTGATGCCAGAGCCGGTCTGACTCCGGCGGACGAGAGTATTGCACAACGTCTGCGCCAGTCTGGCAAAAAGGTGTTTATTGTGGTGAACAAGGCTGAAGGTCTGGAACCGGTCTTGGCGGCTGCGGAGTTTTATTCTCTTGGCCTGGGTGTTCCACTGGCTATCGCGGCTGTTCATGGCCAAGGCGTCAGGCAGCTTGTCGAAGAGGTACTTCCGCCAGAACAGCAGTCAGAGATGAGCGTTGATGTACCGGAACAGGGGATCCGTATCGCACTCATTGGCCGCCCCAATGTTGGGAAATCTACCTTGCTGAATCGTATTCTGGGTGAAGAACGTATGGTGGTGTTTGATATGCCGGGCACCACGCGGGACAGTATTTTTGTGCCGTTTGAGCGTGATGGACAGGATTATATTCTTATTGATACTGCCGGCGTGCGGCGGCGCAGCCGGGTAAAACAGGTGGTTGAAAAATTCAGCATCATAAAAACGCTGCAGGCAATCAATGCCTCGCAGGTTGTTATCATGGTGCTGGATGCGCAGGAGGGGATCAGCGATCAGGATGCCCACCTGCTCGGGTATATCATGGATTCTGGTCGTGCTATCGTCATTGCCGTTAATAAGTGGGATCACCTCTCTCAAGAGCAACGCGACAAAGTACGCCGGGAACTGGATTTGAAACTCCCGTTTCTGGATTTTGCCCGTATTCATTTCATTTCGGCGCTTCACGGTACCGGAGTTGGAGAGCTGTTCGACTCGGTACGCCGTGCCTACCGGTCGGCGATGATACAGCTCGCCACACCAAAACTGACGCGCCTGCTGGAAGATGCTGTGATGGCTCACTCACCACCACTGGTTCGTGGCCGTCGTATCAAACTGCGTTATGCGCACCAGGGTGGAAAAAATCCGCCTGTCATTATCATTCACGGCAATCAGACCCGCTCAGTGCCGGACTCCTATCGGCGTTATCTCAGCAACATTTTTCGCAAGCAGCTGCGGTTGGAGGGTACACCGCTGCGGATCGAGTTCAAGGGGGGGGACAATCCCTTTGCCGGACGCAGAAATGTATTGACCAAACGACAGCAGGAAAAACGCCGGCGTCTGGTGCGCTTTATCAAAAAGAGTTAACAGGAGGAAAACGGAATGACCAGAGTTCTCTCTCTTGCTGTTTCCAGTCTGTTATTGCTGACCATTCCGGTTCAGTCGACCGCTGGGGCAAGCGTTGTCTCTTCCCGGTCGAATATCTTTTACGGCGGCGGGATCAGTGCCAGTTTTGGTGCCGTTGATTATGTTGAACTGTCACCCATGATGGGTGTTCACCTGGATCCCCGCACCTCAGCGGGGGTGAGTCTTCTTTATCGCTACCGCAACAATGATCGCAATAACCGGACGGTGACAACCCATGATTATGGAGCCTCCCTGTTTGCACGCTATCGCATTACCCCTTCATTTTATATCGAGGCTGATTACGAATACCTTGATCATGAATATGACAGCGGCAGTTCGAATACAGAAAGGCGGCAGTATCACAGCTTTCTCGCCGGTGGCGGAATGAGCAGCCCCATCAGCAGCAATGCGGCGATGTATATGTCAGTGCTCTACAATTTCAGCTACGATGAAGATGACAGCCCTTATGGTGATCCCTGGGTTGTCCGCTTTGGCATCAGTGTGGGGTTCTAGCCGGGTTCTCCTGCCGACTGAAACAGTGCGTTCTGTAAATGAATTCATGCGCGGAGTGGTGGTAGCGATGGTCGGAGTCGAACCGACACGCCCGAAGGCACAGCATTTTGAGTGCTGCGTGTCTACCAATTCCACCACATCGCCAGCAGACTGAACCCCCTATTATATGGAATCTTGCCGGCCTGGCAAGGCACCATGGTACGTTATTTGGTAATATGCCCCACCTATGCGTCGCAGCGATTTCCATTTTGATCTGCCAACGGAACTGATTGCCCAGTATCCCACCGAGCAGCGCAGTGCCAGCCGATTGTTGGGTCTGGACGGCGCAAGTGGTGAGCTTTGCGATTTGGGTTTTGGGGATCTACCTCAATTGCTGCAAGCCGGTGATCTGCTGGTGTTTAACAATACCCGGGTTATTCCTGCGCGCTTGCTCGGAGTCAAGAAAGATACCGGAGGCCAGGTGGAGGTGCTGGTGGAGCGGGTACTGGATTCCCAAAGGGTTCTGGCTCATCTTCGCGCCAGCAAGGCACCGGGAGCCGGAACCCGACTGCTGTTGGAGCAACAGATTGAGGCTGAGATCGAGGGTCGTCAGGGAGAGCTGTTTCTGCTCCGTTTTCACGATCACCGATCTGTTACTCCCCTTCTGGAGGAGGTTGGTCGCATGCCGCTGCCACCTTATATCGAGCGTGTGCCCCGGGCGGTGGATAGTGAGCGTTACCAGACGGTCTATGCTTGCCGCAAGGGTGCTGTGGCAGCACCTACTGCGGGACTGCATTTTGACCATGCGATATTGGAGCAGCTCAAGGTGACAGGGGTAGATATGGTCTACGTGACGCTACATGTTGGGGCCGGTACATTGCAGCCAGTGCGGGTGGCAGATATCCGCCGGCATCGGATGCATAGTGAATATGCGGAAGTTTCCCAAGCGGTGTGTAACCAGATACAGGAGACGAAAGCAGCTGGCGGGCGGGTTGTTGCCGTTGGCACCACCAGCGTGCGCAGTCTGGAGAGCGCGGCCAGTGGTGGTGAGATGGTTCCGTTCCAGGGTGACACCGATATCTTTATCTCCCCCGGTTATGAGTTTCGGGTAGTGGATGCCATGATCACTAATTTTCATCTCCCCGAATCTACGCTGTTGATGCTGGTGAGTGCGTTCGCTGGCTGTAACAACATTTTGGCCGCCTACCGGCATGCTGTGCAGCAGCGTTACCGGTTTTTCAGTTACGGCGATGCCATGTTCATAACCCGATGAAATTTGAGCTCCAATACTGTGATAGCCAGGCTCGCCGTGGGCGGCTCACTTTTGCGCGTGGCACGGTGGAAACGCCGGCCTTCATGCCAGTGGGTACCTATGGCACGGTGAAGGCGATGACGCCGGAGGAGTTGCGTGCTGACGGCAGCGAGATCATCCTTGGCAATACCTTTCACCTGATGCTGCGGCCCGGTACGGAGATCATTCGGGCCCATGGCGATCTGCACGACTTCATGTACTGGAATGGCCCGATATTGACCGATTCAGGTGGTTTTCAGGTATTCAGTCTCGGAAACATGCGCAAAATCACTGAACAGGGGGTTCATTTCAATTCACCCGTGGATGGTTCGAAGATCTTTGTTGGCCCGGAGGAATCCATGCAGGTGCAGCGAGAGCTGGGGGCGGATATTGTGATGATCTTCGATGAGTGTACTCCCTGGCCTGCCACTGAGGAACAGGCCCAGATTTCGATGGAGCTGTCGTTGCGCTGGGCGCAACGTAGCAAGACGGCTCACGGGGATAACCCTGCTGCACTGTTCGGTATTGTGCAGGGGGGGATGTATCCTCACTTGCGGGAGCAGTCACTGGCCGGTCTGCGGCAGATCGGATTCGACGGTTATGCGATTGGCGGTTTGTCGGTCGGTGAGCCGAAGGAGGAGATGCTGGCGGTACTGGATGGGTTGACTCCCCTCATGCCTGGCGACCGGCCACGCTATTTAATGGGGGTGGGCAAGCCGGAAGACATCGTCGAAGCGGTGCGTCGCGGCGTGGATATGTTCGATTGCGTGTTGCCGACTCGTAACGCCCGTAATGGCTACCTGTTTACCCATCGAGGCACCTTGCGGATACGTAACAGCATCCACAGTAGTGATACCCGCCCGGTAGACGAGGATTGTAGTTGTTATACCTGTAGTAACTATAGCCGAGCCTATCTGCGCCATCTTGATAAAACCGGTGAAATATTAGGCTCCAGGCTCAGCACTATTCACAATCTTTTTTATTATCAAGACCTTATGAGGGGTTTGCGGGAGGCTGTCACTATCGGTCAGCTGGATGCGTTTGCGCAAGATTTTTACCATAAGCGCGCCCAAAGTGTCGCGCCTGTGTCATAATGCAAAAATTTCGTGAGCCAATAGCAAGAGGAACATAGATATGAGCTTTTTTATCTCCAACGCATGGGCGGAAGCGGCGCCTGCCGCATCCCAGGGTAGTCCACTGACGAGTTTGCTGCCGTTGATCATCCTGTTTGCGGTGTTCTATTTCATGCTGATTCGTCCACAGATGAAGCGTGCCAAGGAACACCGCAAACTGGTCGCAGAACTGGCCAAGGGTGACGAGGTGATTACCAGTGGAGGTATGGGTGGCAAGGTGACTAACGTGGGTGACAGTTTTATTACTGTGGAAATTGCCGAAGATATTCTGGTCAAGGTACAAAAAGACGCAGTTACTTCAGTATTGCCGAAAGGCACTCTCAAAGAGGCGTAACAAAGAACCAATATGATCAACCAGTATCCATTCTGGAAGTATCTGCTGATTGCCGTAATTATAATTACGGGGATGGTTTATGCGTTGCCAAATCTGTATGGTGAGGATCCTTCCATACAAATTTCGCCAGTGCGTAGCGCACAACTGGATGAGACAGTCCACCAAAAAGTACTCAAGGTATTGGAGCAGAATGATATTGCTCCATTACGTGTCGAGTATACAGAACAGCGTATGCTGCTGCGGTTTTCCGGCACTGAAATTCAACTCAAGGCTAATGATCTGGTTCGGGATGCGCTGGGCGGAAACTACACTGTCGCACTTAATCTGGCACCGGCCACTCCAGGCTGGTTGCGGTCACTTAATGCGGCACCCATGTACTTGGGTCTGGATCTGCGTGGCGGGGTGCATTTCCTTATGGAAGTGGATATGGAGACTGCCCTCACCCAGGCGCTGGAGCGTTACGTGGGTGATTTTCGCAGTACCCTGCGGGAAGCCAAGCTGCGTTACGTTACCATCAGCCGGGAAGGCAAGTTGGTGGAGGTCAAATTCCGTGATCAGCAGCAACGGGACAGTGCCAACAAGTTACTGAGTGACAGCAGTGATTATAGTGATCTTGAGTTCACTAAAGCAGAGCGTGACGGGGCGTACTATCTGCTGGCTGGTTTGCAGGAGGTGGCTCAACGGGAGATTCGGCGCTTTGCGCTGCAGCAGAATATTACCACCCTGCGCAATCGCGTGAATGAACTGGGTGTAGCGGAGCCGGTGATCCAGCAGCAGGGTCAGGAGCGTATTGTGGTTCAGCTGCCAGGCGTTCAGGATACCGCGCGAGCCAAGGAGATTCTTGGTGCCACGGCTACCCTGGAGTTTCGTATGGTGGATGAGCGTGGTGATGTCCAGGCCGCTGTGGCGGGGAGGGTGCCACCAACCTCCCGTCTCTATCATGAGCGTGGCGGCAGACCTCTGCTACTTAAAAAACAGGTCATTATCACTGGTGATTACATTACCGATGCGTCGTCGGGTCTTGAGCAGCAGACTGGTTCTGCGGCGGTATTTATCTCCCTTGATGGCAAGGGTGCACGCATGATGAGTAACGCCACCCGCGACAATATTGGAAAATCCATGGCGGTGGTATTCATCGAACTCAAGAGTGAAACCCGCATCGTCAATGGCAAGCCGGTCAAGACCAGGAAGAAAGTGGAAGAAGTTATTAATGTCGCCACCATCCGCGATCAGCTTGGTAAGCGGTTCCAGATTTCGGGGCTGGATGATACCAGCGAAGCGCGAAATCTTGCCCTGTTGCTGCGGGCTGGCGCGTTGGCGGCACCGATCGAGATTGTTGAAGAGCGCACTATCGGTCCCAGCCTGGGGCAGGACAATATCGACAAGGGTGTACGCTCGGTAGTTATCGGTTTTGTACTGGTACTGGCGTTTATGGCCTTCTGGTATCGGGGTTTCGGGCTGACAGCCAATCTGGCTCTGACCCTCAATCTGGTGCTGATTGTCGCCGTGTTGTCCATGTTGCAGGCCACGCTGACCCTGCCGGGTATTGCCGGTATTGTGCTTACCGTTGGTATGGCGGTGGATGCCAACGTGCTGATCTTCGAACGTATCCGGGAGGAGTTGCGTAACGGCAATACGCCGCAGGCGAGTATTAATGCTGGTTATGCGAAGGCGCTCTCCACCATTGCTGACGCCAATATCACCACGCTGTTGGCTGCGCTGGTGCTGTTCGGTTTTGGCACTGGCCCGATCAAGGGCTTTGCGGTGACCTTGTCTATCGGTATTGTCACCTCGATGTTTACCGCCATTATGGTTACACGGGCGGTGGCTAATCTGGTTTATGGCCGACAACGGCATCTTGGCAAGCTCTCTATTTGAGGACGGGTAATGCAGCTGTTCAGTAAAACCACGGAAATCAACTTTCTCGGTGCGCGTAAAGCTGCAATGGCTATCTCGTTGCTGTTGATTGCTATTTCCCTTGCATCACTCGTTGTGCGGGGATTGAATTTCGGAATCGATTTTACCGGTGGCACGCTCATTGAGGTGGGTTACCCGCAACCAGCCGAGCTGGTAGAGGTGCGCAAGGCGCTGGCCGAGGCGGGTTTTGATGATGGCATCGTGCAGCACTTCGGTACTTCGCGTGAGGTGCTGGTGCGGGTGCCGCCCCGTGAAGGACTTAATAGCGCTGATCTGAGTAGTCAGATTTTAACCGTCTTGCAACAACAGCAGGGAGTTGGCGAGATCAAAATGCGCCGTGTGGAGTTCGTTGGTCCGCAAGTGGGGGAAGAGCTGACCAACGATGGCGGGCTGGCGATGGTATATGCCCTGATAGGTATTCTTATTTATGTTGCGCTGCGTTTTGAATATCGTTTTGCCGTTGGTTCCGTTGTGGCATTGCTCCATGATGTCATTATTACGCTGGGCGTATTTTCCCTGTTGCAACTGGATTTCGATCTTACTGTGTTGGCGGCGATACTGGCAATTATTGGTTATTCCCTCAACGACACCATTGTCGTATTTGATCGTATCCGCGAGAATTTTATCAAGCTGCGCACCGGTACGCCTCTTGAAGTGATGAATATTTCCATCAATCAGACGCTGGCGCGTACCTTGATGACATCATTTACTACACTGCTGGTTGTATTTGCGTTGTTTTTGTTTGGTGGAGAGCTAATCCACGGATTCGCTACCGCCTTGCTGATTGGAATCATTGTTGGTACTTATTCATCCATCTATGTCGCCAGCTCTACCGCGTTGGCGTTGGGAGTAAGCAAGGCGGATCTGATGCCGGTAGAGAAAGAAGGAGAAGAAGAGCAGGAAGAGCTGCCGTGATGTTATAGACTGTAATGATCGATATTCACTTGATTGATTTTGACCCCCGCATAATCTGCGATTGATTCCGCAAGTCTTATAGTCAAACCGGGGTTATTGCATTCATGGATGTATTTTTCCATGTCAACTTTGCTAACGATTGAAGTTTTATATCTGGGAGTCTGTCGGGTTTGGGTAATCGTAGCGAGCTGGTGGGAGAACGAGTCAAAATGTTTCCGGTTTTGAGGCGAATAGCGGAGCTATTTAACGAAAAACCGGGGACATTTTGGCCGCTCTCCCATCAGCGCAGTAGATTATTCCCAAATCCGACAGACTCCTAGTACTCCGTCAAGGTGATAAATCAGGATACAGTTGGCCTGTCAGCGTTCAGGGCAAGGCGCGCCTCGCAGCGAATGGCCATCGC
>JAJRUV010000045.1 GCA_024277595.1 Gammaproteobacteria bacterium | reverse complement strand
CATTCCAAACGACCGGCGTGTCGCTCCAGAGAAAGCGTGATTGGCCCAATCAAGCAGCGTCTCCAGACATGACCGAAAAGCAGAAAAATCCACAAAAACCTTGTCAAGTGTTTTTTTGGTTTTTTTACGCTGAGTAGTTACGATTCTGGATGATATCCGCATCGAAGCGGGTGGTGAAATCTCACTGGAAGACGAGGGCAGACTGTTGTGGCTGGTCAACGGCCTGGAGCTGCCGAAGATGGAGGTGGTCTCCGGTGAACCGCTACGCTGGCGGCTGGTTAATATCGCCAATGAACGCTACATGCGAATAGAAGTTCCGGAGCACAAATTGATCCGGATTGGTGGCGATGGTGGTTTGTTGGAAAAAGCGATCACTGACCTTGACGGCGTTACGCTGGTTCCTGGTGAACGTGCGGATATTGTGTTGACCCCAGTGGGCAAACCTGGCAGCGAGTTGATCGTCTATCGGAAAAAAAGCGGTGCGAGCAGTGCTCGGTTTCCATTGATGACCCTGAAGTTTATTGAAGGTGAAAAACCCGCTGATATAGCGGTCTTGCCCGAAACGCTACGTACCATGGAAGCCTTTGATATTACCGATGCAATTGAACAAACTTTTGAGTTCAGTCACGGCACGCCCGATGCCGAAGGCAATGTCAGTTTCCTCATCAATGGAAAAACCTTTGCCGAGCTGACACTACAAGATGCACCTGATGCCGGAGTCGGTGAAACCCAGATCTGGGATCTGGTCAATACCACCGCCATCGACCATCCCTTTCACCTGCACGGTTTCTTTTTTCAGGTGCTGGAGACCATTACCAGAGACGCCGAAGGCAAGGTGATTGCAACAAACCCGGCACCTTATCTGGAAAACAAGGATACCGTCGATCTGCCACGCCGTCCCGGGATGAACGGAACCAGCACAACGGTCAGAATTGCGGTCGATTTCAGCTCCTCCCCGGGAAGGAGAGAGAAAGAGATCGTTGCCTGGGGCGGACTGGATGCCATTGTAAGCGCGGATCTTGATAGCGGCACAAGAGGCCACTCGGGCGGTTGGCTGTTTCACTGCCATATTCTTCCTCACGCCGTAAAAGGCATGATGTCATATGTTGAGGTGGGTGGTGAACAGTGATTTACATGGGCGAGGCAGTGCCAGTATATCCGGTTTTGATGGAGCGACAGCACGGGCAAGGATGCCCACCTTCTCGGAAAAAACCGGAGCTTTACAATGAAACTGAATTTGCTGAGTGAGGCGAAACAGGGAATCTGCAATGAAGCATTCCGAAGGGACGCTCTGTCTGGGCCAGGTGAAATAGAGGATATTGTGGAGTCCAGCATCCAGCACTATCAGCAAGGTCGCGGAGGCCAACAGCTTGCCATGTTCGTGGCCGAACAACTGGAGATCCTGCTCAATCATCCTGACATCAGTGATGAAATCCACTACTGGAAGCACTGCCAATACTATCGTATGGCAAGACAGTGGCGCTGGATCGCATCCGGATCGTCGCCCGGAAAGAGATGAAAATATCGATCAATATTATGAGGAGCAATAGATGAGCAATAGCAAAAAGCCAGTGACTATCGTGCAGCGATCTGGAATGCACAACCCGGGAGCAGCAGGATTTTGCAGAGAGTGTAGCGGCTGTGACAAGCCATGTGGAAATACCCCTGGAAAAAGTTCGTTTGGTAAACCATTCTCCAGCAGTCTGTTTTCCAACAAACTGAAAAAATAGCGATTTTCCCCGCTTCCCCCAATGAACCACCGAACCTCCGTCGGATCGGGAAGCGGGTTTTTACTTCACCAATACAGGGAGACCGCAGTATGACAAACGAACGCATAGCAGAACTGGATAAACTTGCTACTGGTGCGATTACCGAATGTCTGGATTATGGACAGTCAGATAATCCTGTTCTGGGATTCTGGAAAGGAGTCAAAATGGTGGTTGATGAACTGAAGATGGATATTAATACACCACAGAAATACAGGGGGCAGGAGGCAGAGCAATGCATGGAGGAGTTTACGAAAATCTCCAGAGCGGCTTTGCGTGACCCGGCTGTATACGGTATCTGCCAAGGAGAAAATAGCATGTAATACGTCAAATAAGCAACGCATATTGTAACTATTAAGCTGCCCATCTGGACTGTTCATTCAACGGTTTTGCCCCTCCCCTCCGGGAAGCGACTCCATGGCAAGGATTGTTCCTGCAATCCTTTTGCATTTCCTCCTTCCATGGAGGTCAGATGAAGGAGGTAGAGTGACGCAGGATGCCAAAGCCGAGGGCTGGGGTGAGGGGATCAATAAGGAAAACACCTTATCATTTATTCCCTCATCCTAACCTTCTCCCGGAGGGAGAAGGGACAAAACCCCACTGTATAGCGACCTCCAGAGCAATAGCTTACTAAGGGCAGGCGTCAAAATAAATTCACATTGTGAGCGCCGATGCATCTCGTCTGGCTGCGTTACAAGAACTTGAAAGATGCTTATATTCCTACGTTTTTGCGCCTTGCCATACGAGCGCCTCAACGCTCAAAATGTGAATTAATTAAGACGCCTGCTCTAATGAGATGAATAGTTACCGCATATTTATTCAAACTAAATAAAGGTCAATGAGATATGAAATCAACCAAAAAACAGATATCAATCGGAACTGCGGCATTTGTCATAGTGGCTGTAGCTCTGATAAATACAGGTGCAAATGCCGATGCTCTATCAGGCAGCGAGAGTTTGGTCGTGAGTGAGAATACCACGAACAAATCGTCCCCTGTCGCAGGCACTGACCACGCTCACCAGCACTCACCGGACACGGATCAAAAAAATAGTGAAGCTGTCAATGTCGTATTGAACGAATGGGACATCGTACCTGACAAAACCACAGTCAGTGCCGGCCCGATAACCTTCAAGGTAATTAACGTCGGTCCGTCTGATGTTCATGAAATTGCAGTAGTAAAAACCGACCTTGCGCCTGCAGATTTTCCGGTGGATGACAATGGCAATGTAGATGAAAATTCCAGTGATCTCAATATTATCGGCGAGATCGAGGATATTGCGGTTGGTGCGAGCGCCAAGGCCACTTTTGATCTTGAGCCGGGCAACTATGTATTGATTTGCAATATCTGGGATGCGGGCGAAAAGGAGTCGCATTACGCCGAGGGCATGTTTATCACCTTCAAAGTTCAGTGAATTTCCGGAAGGAATGAAAGATTACCGTTTTACCGCTTCTCCACGGGGCACCCCCATTGTCCTTTTTTACTCTCTTTTTTCCCATGAGATGGAGATTGGAGGGCGGTTTTTTAATTTCTACACAGGAGAATTTTCAATGGAACAACCAAAGCAATCAACTCTCGCAAAGACCACTGTTGTCTCTATGCTCTTCGGGCTTGCGTTCTATTCATTATTGATCATGATGTTCGTTTTGATGTCTCAGAACGCAATAGCCGGGACAGCAAAAACCGGTTTTCTGGTGGTCGCCAAAGACCGTGGTTTTCTTGGCAACCAGGAGATCAATGCGGTGATGAAACAGTTCAAACAAACACGGATCGCCAGCTTGGCTTTGATCGGTAAAAACCGTCAGGGGATGGAAAACAACTATACCGACTATGTAAAGCGGGCGGTGACCAAGCTGGAAAAACAGGGTGTTAAAAACATCGTCGCAATTCCGATGTTTGTTTCCGATGCCGATGACACGCTGAACCAATACCGGAAACTGGTAGAAGAGGCGAATAATTCAGCCACAATTGAATGGGCGCCAGCTATGGCTGACAGCTACCTGACCGCCCAGATCCTGCTCGATCGGGTGGAGGCATTGAGCGCGGATCCGGCACAGGAACTCCTGATCGTGGTTGGCACCGGCGCAGTGGATGAGACCAGCGAACAACGCATCAGGAATGACCTTGAAAACCTGCTGAGGGAAGTAACCGACCGCCACGATTTCAACAAGGTGGCCGTACACGTTTACTACCGTCGTGATGCGCAGGATCAGGAGAAGAAAAACAAAACTGTTGATGAGCTGATCATCCGCACCACCGCCAGGCACGGACGAACCTTGCTTATCCCTTTCTCTATCGGAGTCAAATACGATCAGCATATGTCCGAGGAGAGCTGGTTGGGCCGCAAGTTCGGTGAGTTCGATATAGATATAGGCGAGTCACTACTGCCTCATCCCGAGCTGTTGACCTGGTTGAAACAGACTGCAAACCGTTATTCGAAACCGTCAAAAAATCAGGTTGGTGTGCTGATCATGCCCCACGGCTCCACACAGCCTTATAACGACGGGCTGGAAAAAGTCATTGCACCACTGCGCAAACAGTACCGAATCGAAGTTGCTCCTGGTATGGGTGATCCACAAATCCTGGGTCAGGCCGTGCGGAAACTGGAGCAGGAGGGAATCACGCGAATTATTTTTATCCGCATGTACGCACTGCGGGAGAGCATGAAGGCCAAAACCGATTATATCCTCGGGTTATCCAAACAGCCGCCTGCCCACCAACACGGCCCACTCCCGCCGCGAGTCCGCAGCAGCGCGGTTTTTGATACCTTTGGCGGCTATGAAGAAGATCCTCTCATTGCGGAGATTCTTCAGCAGCGGATTCTGGAAATCAGTGAACAACCAAAAAACGAAACTGTCATCCTGCTTGCTCACGGCGTTGGGGATGATGAGGGAGATCAGCGCTGGCTCGACATCATCAATAGCAACATCGAACATATCCGGAAAAGTTTGTCTCTACCATTCAGGGCCATCAAGGCAATGACCATGCGCGAAGACTGGCCAGACAAGCGGGAACAAACCCTGATACAGATCAGGGCAGAGATTGAAAAGGGTAACCAGAACGATGGTCGGGTATTGGTTATCTCTAACCGGCTATACGGATCCGGCCCCTACCGGCGTTTGCTCGAAGGCGCCGAGTTTGAAATGAACGGCCAGGGTCTGGTGCCCCACCCCAACATCACACGCTGGCTGGAGAGAGGTATCGAGCGGGAGATGGAGCGGTTCACCCGCGTAACAAACATGCCAGCCGTATTCCCGCAGAAGGATGTGATCGCCACTGTCGATGCAAGGTAGCATGGCCAGACGCCAAAGGACTGTCGAAACGCAGTCTGAATGTCGGGAGTTCCCGAACTGCGTATGAAATGGGAGGAATAGCTACCACTAAGTATATTCCAATCCATAAATGAGTCTGAGGCAGGGTAATGGAAGTAAGTCTGTCAGCCGGTTTTCAGCGTCCGTCCATGAATCGTTTTGAAGAGTTTCTGGCGGGCCTTTTGGAGCTGGTCCGCACGGAGTACGCCGCGCTGGCCTCGATCTCCGTGAGCCACCTGTACAACCTGAGAAAGTCCATCCTCTACACCCGGCAACCGCGCCACTTCGAGAAGACCGGGCCCAGGCCGTCAAAGATCGGCGAACAGCCGAATGGAAAGCCCGGCTACATTCGCATTGATACGGTACACCAAGGGGATTTGGACAAACAGAAGGGGGTT
>JAJRUV010000044.1 GCA_024277595.1 Gammaproteobacteria bacterium | reverse complement strand
TAAAAATCGCGCCATTCCGGCATGATTTTAGCCGGAATCCAGTAGCTTGAACTATAGATTCCGGCCAGGAGCATACCGGAATGACGGTATCCACGGTTTCTCTTTCTTTAATTTTGTCATGTTAGGCCTTAACCCGAGTTCAGGTTAGTTACACTATATAGAGCATTGGAAAAAGAAGAATCCACATCAGGTCAATCATGTGCCAGTAGGTTGCGGCGCCTTCCAACCCTTGGTAATCCGTGCTGTCATATACCCCCAGCCAGCTCTGTAACAGTGCCCAGCTGATCACGCAGATGCCGATCAGTACATGCAGCAGATGATTGAACGCCAGATAATAGTAGAGGGAAAAAAACAGATTGGTGCGGGTGCTGATGCCATGCTGGACGTTCCATCGGTACTCCAGGTATTTGATAACGCAGTAGAGCACTCCCGCAGCAATGGTCAACATCAGCCAGCGTATGGTTTTTTGCCGTTGGCCGAACCGGGTTGCTTTGACCGCGTTGGCGACAAACCAGCTGCTGGTGATCAGCAGCAGGGTGTTTGCGAGACCAGCCAGGGTATTCAGTTGTGCCGGGCCTTTGCTGAACAGTTCCGGATGGAGTATCTTGGCTACCAGAAAAACGATAAAAAAGAATGCGAACTCGGACATCTCCGAGAGCACGAAAACCCATACGGCGGGATTCCCCGGCGTATGTCCGGGGGTTGATGATCCCGGGCTGGCTGTTGTGGTCAGTATCGTCAAGCAGCCTGTTCTTTATCCGACAGAAAATGCAGATTAATCAGTTGTGACAGACTCTGGAATGTTTCAGCGTCATCCGTGAGTGATTCTGCCAGGCAGTGAATGCAGGCGTCCCGCTTGGGAAAGCCTTTTTCAATCAGCAGGGCGGCATAGACCAGCAGACGGGTTGAGACCATCTCCTGAAGGTCGTGATCCTTGAGGCGTCGTATCTCCTTGCCAAGCGTGACCAGCTGCCGGGCGGTTTCATTGTCGATGCCGGTTTCTGCGACGATGATGTCGGTCTCCTGCTGCTCTGCGGGATAGCTGAATTGAAGGGAAACAAAGCGCTGCCGGGTGCTGGGTTTCATCCCTTTCAGCAGGTTCTGGTAACCGGGGTTGTAGGAGACCACCAGCATGAAATTCTTGTGTGCATGGATGATCTCTCCGGCGCGATCCAGCGGCAGAACGCGGCGGTAGTCCGCCAGTGGGTGAAGTACCACGGTGGTATCCTTGCGCGCTTCCACCACCTCATCCAGGTAGCAGATGCCGCCTTCTCGTACTGCTTTTGTCAGGGGGCCATCCTGCCAGTAAGTGCCTTCTGTATTGATCAGGTGGCGACCTACCAAGTCGGCGGCGGTCAGGTCATCGTGGCAGGCGACGGTGTAAACCGGCTGGTTCAGCTTCTCTCCCATGTGCTCGATAAAACGGGTTTTTCCGCAGCCGGTCGGCCCTTTGATCAGGACCGGAAGTTGCAGCTCGGCTGCATAGGTAAACAGTTCAATTTCGTTGTTCTGGGGAAGGTAGTAACAGCTGTTGGTCATTTTGTCCTCCGTTTACTGGGTGAGGCCGAGATAGATTTCAGGTAACACCCGGGGCAGTTTCAGGCTGTTATGAATGATGCTATACCCCCGGTTTCCAAACAGGTAAGGCAGGTAGTTGCTGGCATCGCTGTCCACCGTGATGCAGAAGGGGGTGAGGCCTTCGGTTTTGGCCTCCTGGATCGCCTTGCGGGTATCTTCGATGCCGTACCGGCCTTCATAACGATCGATATCATTGGGTTTGCCATCGCTGACAATGAGCAGCAGTTTATGTTCGGAGTGCTGTTGGGACAGTATCCCGGTTGATTGCCGGATTGCAGCTCCGAGCCGGGTGTAGAATCCGGGTTTAATGGACTGAATACGACCACGTACCTTGTCGTCATAGCTTTCATTGAAGTTTTTCAGAATATGATAGCGAATCATTTTATTACGCACTGAGGAGAATCCGTACATGGCGAAATTGTCTCCCAGTGCGTGAATGGCCTCGCCAAACAGTAGCAGGGAGTCGCGAATGACATCAATCACCCGGGTATCGTTGTCTACGGCAGCCTCGGTGGAGAGAGATAGATCCGCCAGGATCAGGGTGGACAGATCCCGGTGATGCTGGTCGATACGATTGAAGAAGTTCTGTCCTGCCGCCTGCTGGGTGGCGCTGGTGGCATGCTCCAGCCAAGCATCCAGATTGATCTCGTCGCCGAACGGTTGCCGCCTCAGCTGGTTTTTGCCGAGCCGAAAACCCTCCAGCTGGCTTTTTAGCCGTTTTACCACCGCTTTCAGATGGCCGGGCAGCTCCATTGGCCCCGCGTCTGTGCTGACCATCGGTTGCAGCAGGCAGTAGTCGGCAATGTAGCTGTGGCGTTTGTAGTGCCACTCCGGCAACCGGACTCCCCGGCCGACCGGAAAGTCATCCGCGTCGGCGGAGGGCAGATCCAGATCAATTTTCAGCCGTGATGCGATGCCGTCCTGCCGGTTTCCCAACGTGAGATCATCCAGATCCCGGGCGATAAATGCAGCATTTTCATCGAAGGTATCGTCCTCTGAACGATCCATGTTGATGTGTTCGGTCCAGCTGAACAGAGAGTCAGGGATGAACACAAGCAGACCATCGGTTTTTTTGTCATCATCCGTCCGTTTCGCCTGTTTGTGAACAGCCACGGTTTCTTCCTGATGTTGTACTGTGTCCTGCTGAGAGACGGGTTGCTCTTTTTCATCTGCTGTGGTCTGTGCCGACAGGGCGGGGTAGAGCCACATGGGTACGGGATAACTCTCTCTGTCGGCCGGAGGCAGTTCAGTACAATCGGCCGGGTATTTGAGCGCGTGCAGGATGGCTTGCTCCCTTTGTTGTTCGGCCTCTGTTTTGCAAACAAGAGTTGCCCTCCGGGATACGAGGGTGGATGCCATCATCCCGTAGTGTTCTCTGAAACCGGGATACCTTTCCAGTAACGTTCGCGTGACGAGCTGGTTGTCCCGAAACCAGTTAAAACCGGAGGGCAGCTGCGCAGCCATTGCTGTGAGCCAGAAATAGAGTGTTCTGTTGAGTTCCTGTTGTGAAAACAGATCTATTTGTTCAGGCAAATAGACGCTTTTTTCATCCTGCCAGGCCATTGCGAAACGTTGCTGCGTGCCTGCCACGCGAACCAGCCATGAGCGTCTGGTGCGGAGCTTCCTTCTGTCAGCGCATCCCATGGTTTTCGCCGGATCGCCCCCCAGCGCGCGATAGAAAGTGCTTAATCCATGAGACAGTTCTGAAAAGGATATGGCAGCCTGCGGGTAGTCGGTTGTTGTCCGACGGGTAATGAAACTGTGCCACAGCTTGCCGACCTGTTCTTCCACCGTTTTCCTCCGGAGTCAGATAAACCCCCATGCATATCATGCATGGGGGTTTATCTCGTTAGCCTATGCTACGCCGCTTTGCTTTTTTCACCCTTACCAGAGATGAAAAAGCTGGCAAAGTAGGCCACCAGACCGAAGGCAAACATGGTACCAAACAACAGACGTATCCAGTAGACAGGATTGAGCTGGGTCTGTACATCCATGAATCCGGTTGCACCTGTCTCGGGAAGCCGTTGCATTGAGACCTGCCATACGCCGGCCGCTGTCAGTGCCAGTGTTATGCCAATCATGCTGATACACATCAGCCAGAAAGCAACTCTTTCAACCTTTTGCGCTTCGGGTGGATTGCCATCTTCCCGGCCGCGCAGAATGGGCATTGCATAGGAGATGATGGCCATCACGATCATCGCATAGGCACCGAAGAAGGCCAAGTGTCCATGAGCTGCCGTAATCTGTGAGCCATGAGTATAGTAGTTGACCGGAGCCAGGGTGTGCAGAAAACCCCATACGCCAGCGCCCAGAAACGCCATGACTGCGGTGCCCAGTGCCCAGGTGGCAGGCATCGTGTTGTTGGGGGTGATGCGGCGCTTCCTGATCACATCGAATGCGTACAGCATCATCATGAAAAACGGAATGGGCTCCAGTGCCGAAAAGAATGAGCCAAGCCACAGCCAGTACTCTGGTGGTCCAATCCAGTAGTAGTGATGCCCCATGCCAATCAGCCCGGAAATGAGGGCAAGTGCGACGATAAGGTACAACCATTTCTCGATATACTCACGATCAACACCAGTGACCTTGATCAGCACAAAGGCCAGAATTGCACCCATGATCAATTCCCATACGCCTTCCACCCAAAGGTGAACGACCCACCACCAGAAAAACTTGTCCAGTACCAGATTGACCGGATTATAGAAAGCAAACAGGAAAAATACCGCCAGACCAATCAGACCCGTGATCAGGATAAGACTGATGACCGTTTTACGTCCTCTGAGTATCGTCATGCCAATGTTGAAAATAAAGGCAAGAACCACCACTACAATCCCCAGCTTGGTAATCGTGGGTTGTTCCAGAAACTCCCTGCCCATGGTTGGCCACAGATCGTTTCTGGTCAAGTGAGCAAGTTCGGCATAGGGTACCAACAGGTAGCCGAGAATGGTTGCCACCCCCGCTGCCGCAAATACCCAGAAGGTAATCATGGCGAGCTTTGGACTGAACAGCTCGGTTTCCGACTCTTCCGGAACCAGGTAAAAGGCTGCGCCCATAAAACCAAACAGCAGCCATACAATCAACAGATTGGTATGCACCATGCGGGCTACGTTGAACGGAATATGCGGGAACAGCGCATCGCCGTTGATATATTGCATGCCCATTATCAGGCCGAAGATGATCTGCCCTGCAAACAGCACCAAGGCAAATATAAAATAGGGTTTTGCTACTTGTTGTGACTCAAATTTCATCGCTTTTCTCCAGTCAAGCAGGTTCGCTTATCAACCTTCGATGTTGGGTGGCCAGTCGTTGTCATCGATACGTGATGTCCAGATCAGGAAATCCGCCAGCCCGGTCACCTCTTTATCAGTCAGATTAAACTGGGGCATTTTTCTTCTGCCGGGTGTCTGCAGTGGCTGGATCGACATCCACACACTCAGATACTGTTTGAAGGTTTTCTCATCACTGTTACCACGGCGGTTGAAGACATTGGCCAGTTCAGGGGCATAGTAGGCACCTTCCCCCATCAGTGAGTGGCAACCGATGCAGTTGTTGTGTTCCCAAACCTCTTTTCCCAACGCAACGCTCTCGGTTATCAGTTCGCGGTTGTCCCGTTCGGGAAGCTGGCTCAGGGTATCGACGGTCAGTCCGACTAAAAACAGAAAGAAAAACAGGCTGCCACCGAAATAGATATTTCGGGCCATGCTTTTGGTTATACGCTCAGACATTGCTGCCTCCTTGAATAGGTATATTTCATATGCATGTTTTTGGGTTAAAAAACACAATTGCGGGTGAAATGCCACAATTGAATTGGACATTGACAGGACATTTTATATACAATAGACAAGCGTTTGAGTAACTAAAACATCGCGGACAATACCTGTATGCTAGATGCAACTTAATTGGTTGTCAACAGGTGTAAGCTATGTTTTTCGACCCGGTGATCAAATCTCATGTCTGCTTTTGTCAAGCTGCCGGAGTCCTGGGCAGATGTGTGGTTAACCTATGGAGTAGAGACCGAAATGCAGATAACCCGATACACTGACTACTCACTCAGGGTGCTGATATATTTATCGGCGATGCCGCCGATGAAACTGGCTCGCGTTACCGATATAGCCAAGGGCTATGGGATTTCACGCAACCACGTTGTCAAGGTGGTGCATAATTTGGGTCGGTTGGGATATATTGTTACCCGGCAGGGCCGGGGTGGTGGCGTTCGTCTGAGTAAATCACCGGATAAAATCAACCTGGGGCTGGTGGTCAGGGAGGTCGAAAATACCCTGGATCCGGTAAATTGTGAAGCTACGAGTTGTCCGTTGCTGCCCAGCTGCCGACTTTACAGCATCTTGAATCAAGCAGTTACTGCATATGTCAAGACCCTCGACAAATACACTCTCGCTGATCTGTTATCGGAGAAAGCTGCTTTGGAACAGGTCAAACAACTGATACCTCAATAAGCGGGACGAACCCGTTTCCGAGTCGTATGGATTGTTTGTCAATTCCATGTCAGAACCGGCTCATCCTGCAACGCTGCTTGCTCCCGCAGCGATAGAATGTGTTCTTCCCAGTAGCGAGGCGTATTAAACCAGGGAAACGCCAGTGGAAAAGCAGGGTCACTCCAGCGGGAAGCCAGCCAGCCCGCATAGTGAATCATGCGCTGGGTTCGCAAGGCTTCCATGAGATGGAGTTCGGCAGGATCAAAATTAAAAAACTGCGTATAGCCCTCCAGCAGATCACCAAGCCGGGCTGTCATATACTCCCTGTCACCGGAAAGAAACATCCACAAGTCCTGAATTGCCGGCCCCATGCGGGCATCATCAAAATCCACAATGTGAGGCCCATGATCGGTCCACAGAATGTTGCCCGGATGACAGTCTCCGTGCAGGCGCAGGTGCCGCACCTTGCCGGCACGGTTGAAGCACACCTGAATCTGCCCGATCAGATCCTTGGTCAGTGTCTGATAAGCGGTGACCAGATGGTCAGGAATAAAGTTGTTACTCAATAGAAAGGCTCGTGGTTGAATTGCAAAGCTGTCGATATCTACAGTGGGCCGGTGCTGATAATCCTGAGTTGCTCCCATGGCGTGGATACGACCAATGAGACGACCAAGCTGCGCCAGGTGATCCGGATTGTCCAGTTCGGGAGCGCGCCCACCGCGGCAGGGATAGAGAGCAAATCGATAAAGCCCGTGTTTGTGCAAAGTGTTCCCGCTGCTGTCCTGACTGGGTGGAATCACGGAGATTTCCTGATCCGCCAATACCTGGGTGAATTGGTGTTCTTCAAGAATAGCCTCGTTACTCCAGCGTCCGGGGCGATAGAATTTGGCCACCAACGGGCCACTGCCTTCCAGCCACACCTGATAGACACGGTTTTCGTAGCTGTTCAGGGCAAGAAAGCGCCCGTCACAACGGATGCCGGTGGTTTCAATTGCATCAAGTATTTCATCAGGAGTCAGCGTGCCAAAAGCCGCTGTGGCGGAAGAATTATTCAACTTGTTCGGGTGTCCGGCGATTTGGAGTTTGCTGATTGATCCTCTGGAAGGAGTAATATACTGTAACCAGCAAAATAACACATTCAACCAGATAACAGGGGGACTTAACGTGGGTATTACTTTGACCTTTAATGAAACACGCGTGATTGGTTCGCTGATAGAAAAACAGATTACCACACCGGATCAATACCCCTTGTCGCTGAATGCGCTGGTCGGCGCCTGCAACCAGAAAAGCAACCGTGATCCGGTTGTCGAGCTTGATGAGTCAACAGTGCAGCAGATGCTTGATGAGCTTGTCAAGAAACGGCTGGTGACAGAAAAAAGCGGATTTGGCAGTCGGGTGACCAAATATCAGCATCGTTTTGCCAATACTGAATTTAGTGAACTTCAGTTTACCGACCAGCAGTTAGGCATAATCTGTGTGCTTTTTCTTCGTGGCGCACAAACACCCGGCGAGTTACGCAGCCGTACCAATCGGTTGTGTAAATTTGCCGATATGCGTGAGGTTGAGGTGGCGCTTCGCAGCTTGGCAGAGCGGGAGGAGAGGCCGCTGGTGATCAAGTTGCCACGAGAGCCGGGAAGAAGAGAGTCACGTTATGCTCATCTTTTCAGTGGCGAAGTAGAGATCCCTGAGGTTCCGGAGCAGGCAGGGCGCCCCACTGGCCAGTATGATGAACGTATCACCTTGCTGGAGCAGAAGATCGAAGAGATGAGCCAGCGTCTGGAGAAACTGGCTGATCGTTTTGAAACCGGGTAGTTATTGAGCCAGGAGTCTGTCGGATTTGGGAATAATCTACTGCGCTGATGGGAGAGCGGCCAAGATGTCCCCGGTTTTTCGTTAAACAGCCCCACTATTCGCCTCAAAACCGGAAACATTTTGACTCGATCTCCCACCAGCTCGCTACGATTACTCAAACCCGACAGACTCCTGGAGTTTAGAGTTTCAGAGGAGAAAAAAGCAAAAATATTTCACCAGTAACTTGACATGGCGGCAGGAATCGCGCAGCCGCGCCTTGCAGACCTTTTTAAAAAATCAAAAGGTCTGCAAGGCGCGGCCTTCAGAAAACAAGTCCAACTTC
>JAJRUV010000043.1 GCA_024277595.1 Gammaproteobacteria bacterium | reverse complement strand
CTGTTACGATGCTGACAGCGATTATGACCGTGCATATTGGAAATGGACTGTTCATGGCAAATAATGGCTTTGAATACGCCTTGGTATTGTTCGCCGCAACCGTGGCTCTGGCCATTCAGGGTGGCGGAGGCTGGTCAGTAGATCGTGTTATCGTCGTTGGCCATGATGCTGAATAGTTTCGCACCGGCAAACCGTTAGCTGATCATGAGGCAGACTAAGGACAGGAGCCATTATGCAGAGTAGATATGTGTCACTGGCTACGCGCCCGCAGGGTATGCCCACATTGGAAAACTTTTCCATACTGGAAAGAGAGTTACCGGTACTGGAGGAGGGGCAGGTGCTGGTGCAGAACCTGTGGATGTCGGTTGATCCTTATATGCGCGGACGCATGGAGGGCATCAGCACTTACATCGAGCCATTCCAGATTGGCGAACCACTTGAAGGCGGTTGCGTGGGTGAAATTCTGAAAAGCACTCACCCAAAGTTCAGGAGCGGAGACAAAGTTGTTTCCGGGATGGAGGGTGGCTGGCAATCCCACTACATCAGTAATGGCAAGGGCTTGATGACAGTGGACGAATCGGCAGCTCCGTTGTCCCTTTTTCTGGGGCCCTTGGGCATGACGGGGTTTACTGCCTATGCGGGTTTGCAACGGTACGGACAGCCAAAACCGGGTGAAACAGTTTTTGTTTCCGGTGCGGCTGGTGCGGTGGGTTCCATGGTCTGTCAAATCGCAGGGATTCTTGATTGTCGGGTGGTGGCCAGTGCGGGCAGCGAGGAAAAAATCAAGTGGCTTCTGGATGACTTGAAAGTGGATGCTGCATTCAACTACCGGGAGGGAGAATCCATTGGGAAAGAACTCGCCCGGTGTTGCCCACAGGGTGTTGATGTATATTTTGATAATGTAGGAGGCGAGCATCTGCAGGCAGCGCTCAACCAGGCCAATAATTTTGCCCGTTTTGTCATGTGCGGGATGATTGAGCAATACAATCTGGAAGAGTCACCGGCAGGCCCGAATAACCTGATCAATATCGTAGGAAAACGATTAAAGATATCCGGCTTTGTCATCCTCGACGAATCGGACCTGCAGGCTGAGTTTGTCAGGCAAATGAGTCAGTGGTTGGCCCAGGGCAGGATCCACTACAAAGAAACCATCCTCGAAGGTTTGGAAAGTGCCCCTGAGGCATTTCTGGGGCTTTTCCAGGGCCGGAATATCGGCAAAATGCTCGTAAAACTATAGTGGGAGGGGCTTCCAGCCGCGATTCCTGACCATCATCTGCCGGTTGCACGCGGTAAGTGGTGTGTCGCCTCGGGGGAAAACAAATACTACGGCTTTGTACAGAGCAGTTTGGTGTCTCTATGCTGCTATTTTTCGTATCGCATTGAAGCTATCCCAGACGGCGGTCATGATGCTGCCGACCTTGATGCAATCACCTGCGGAAAAGATACGGCCGTTATATTGTTCACCGGCTTTTTCCAGTTCTTTTTTCAGGCTGTTTTGAGGGATCAGCCGACCGGCAAAAACAAGGTTGTCGGCAGTGATGCTGAATTCCTCGCCATCTTTCTCGGCGATGATACTGCCCTGTTCCGATCTGATTGGCACAGCGTTATCAATAACTTCGATGCTGCTGTCCCTGATCATCTGTTGCAGCATTTTCCGGTTAGAGCGATCAACAATATCTCCACCGAGCTTGTCTTCGCCACGCCGGGTGGTCAGCGTTACCTGTTCTCCCCGACGCGCCAGAAAAAGTGCGGTTTCACAGCCAACAAGTCCGCCGCCCATGACCACAATTCCGGAGCCTTGGGTAGTCGAGAGCTTGTTCAGAAGATCAGTGGCTTTCAGAACCTTTACCGAATCACTGCTTTCAAACGGGATAGCTTCCATTACGGCACCGGTAGCCAGAACCACGTAGTCCGCACCAAAGTCGATGATCTCCTGGGCTGACCCACGCTTGTTCAGTACAATCCTGATCGACAGTTGTTTTTCCAGCCGCAGCAGGTAGTTCAGATAGTTCGCTATATCCTGTTTGAAATCCGGTTCTGCTGCCGGCCAGAGATGTCCGCCCAGTTTTTCGCCGGCCTCCCAAAGTGTGACCTCGAAACCACGCTCAATGCCCGCGCGTGCTGCTTCGATTCCTGCAGGGCCACCACCCACAACCAGCAATGATGCCTTGCCTTTGAGTGGCAGCATTGGCCATTCGATTTCGTGCCCCGTGGTTGGGCGGAGAGCACAACTCGTCGGATGGCCTTCAGTCATTTGTTGCAAACAGCCTTCGTGGCAGCTGATACAGGGAATAATATCTGCAGCATGACCGCTGGCGATCTTGTTGACCCAATCGGGATCGGCAAGCAGCCCTCTGCCCAGCGCAACAAAATCGGCACTGCCGCTGGTCAAGGCACGCTCTGCGATTACAGGATCCTGCAATCGGCCGACAGCAACCACCGGTATTGATACCCGTTGCCTGACCTGTTCGGCCAGGCTCACCATACAGCCTGGTTCCTGATATTGAGGAGGGTGCGGCCACCAGTGCGATTCGTAACAGCCGGCATCCACGTGCAAGGCATCGACACCCATCTTTTCAAGTTCCTCGGCGACCCAAAGCCCTTCTTCTGCCTCCCGGCCGCCCGGTACGTAGTGAGCCAGCCCAAAACGATAAATAATCGGAAAATCCTCGCCGGCATCACGTTTGATGGCAGCGATGGCCTCACGGGCGAAGGTCAGGCGCTTGTCACGTGAGCCCCCGTAGCAATCATCGCGCCGGTTCCACAAGCCACTCATGAACTGATCCAGCAGGTACCCCTCGTGTCCATGCAGTTCGACGCAATCCGCGCCACCTTCCCGGGCGCGCCGTGCCGCAAAACCGAAAGCCTGTGCATGGGCTGCTGCTTCTTCGGTGGTGAGCGGACGGCTATCGAATTTTCGGCGATCAGGAAAATAGTGATTGTTATTGATCGATGCAGATACTGGTATATGTTCTGGCGGCAGCGGATCTTCCGTCCACCATTCGGGCGCGAGAAACGGTGGCACAACCCTGCCAAAGCCTGCGGTGAGTTGTATGCATAACCGGGAATCATACTGGTGTAAGGAATCAGCCAGTAGCTGGATCGATTCCAGATGTGCGTCCGATGCAAGATCAATACAGGTACTCGCAGCCGGCTCCAGTTCCCGGGAGACAAACACCATTTCCGGAATGATAATACCCGCACCACCGGCTGCTCTGGCGGTATAGAAAGCCTGGGTGCGTTCGCCCCAGTCGCCATCGTCATCGGTTGTGCCACGGATTCCCATGGCAGCCATGATTGTGCGGTTCTTGACTTTCATGGTGCCGATCTGGCCTGGTTCGATCAGTTTCACATTGTTTCCCTGTTATTTATTGTTTTTACAGCGCATAACTTCTAATTATACCGTGGGGAACCAGCGATGAAAGCCGCTGACTGTAACATTGTGTAACCGGATACCTATTGGGCAGCGGAATGGTTTACCCTTAACCTTGTACGGTTCGTACAAAATCAAGACAGTTTGACGAACTGCCATCTCGCACGACGAACTACTGATTCTGGATATAGCCACGGTATAGCAGGCACTGATTGCGGTTGTCCGTGGTGTGGGCGATTTCAACCGCAAAAGATGGCTGGAATCCGGCTTTTGTTATTATCACTTGTTAATATTTGCAATTCGATGTGGGGGACATTTCGTGATGCGGCTACCTGTAATAGCAACCATGTTCTTAGCTTTTGTGCACTTTGGCACAAGCGCAACTGCGGAAGAACCAGGCCCTATGTCAGGGGAGTGGTACTTTGATGTGCTGACATCTCCAAATGGCCCGGGAGCACGTGAAGTCCTGTTCTATCAGGAAGGTGAACGGGTGATCGGTTTCATCGAAAGCAACTCTGCTACGGGGCGATTTGTCGGCAGTTTTGACGGCAAAAACCTGGAATTTACGGCTGTTCTGGAGTTCGGTGGCCAACCAATGGCTGCTGTTTACGAGGCGACCGTCGATGGCGATACCATGACCGGAACCATTACCTACGGACTCTATGGAAAGGCAACATTCGCAGGTTTCAGGGGGCGACGCCCTGCAGATCCAACGCCGGCCGATGCGGCATTGGTGGGTTCCGCCCGCGACTCGAAAATTGATGCTGAAACCGTGGGTGATTTCTTCGGTGTTTCCAGCGACAGTATGCTTCTGCCCGAGATGATCCAGGTGAAAGGTGGTTCCTTCCAGATGGGCGATAACAGTGAGGCGATCAATCCGGATTACGGTGCAGATTTCTCAGGTGTTCATGTTGTGGAAGTTTCGGATTTTCGGATGAGTCCGTTTCTTGTTACCAATGCCCAGTATCTGTCGTTTTGTGAAGCGACGAATCGCGAGCCGCCCCTTCCTCCCAAGGGATGGGGGGATTATTTGCATCTTTATCCCAATCATCCTGTCGTTAATGTGAATTCACATGATGCTGACGCCTATACGGCCTGGTTGTCTTCGGTGACCGGAGACAATTATCGTTTGCCAACCGAGGCGGAATGGGAATATACCGCCCGGGCAGGTGTCGATGGTAATAGCTATCTCTTTGGTAATGAATGGGATGTGGATGGCGCGAACATCTCAATCTGGCGTATCGGTCACATCCCGGATCGCGATGGCTGGAAGTCCTGGTGGGACAGTGAAGGTCAGAAAATGGCGAAATCTCAACCCATGACCACGCAGGTTGCTGCCTTCGCACCGAATGGTTGGGGCTTTTATGACATGACCGGTAATGTATGGGAATGGATGCACGATATCTACCAGGCAGATTATTACTCGGTGTCCCCAAAGAAAGACCCGATGGGGCCGGCGGAAGGCAATCAAAAAGTATTACGCGGATGTTCCTGGTACAACAAACCTGATGTTTGTTTTATTGCGACCAGGGATCGGTACGCACCGGAAGAACGACTTTATTACAATGGTTTTCGAATAGTCGCCGCTTCCCGCGGCTCACAATAGAGGTATATGGTTTTGGCTACACTACTGACAATACTACGCGGTGCGATACCAGCTCGAGGTTTTGCCTTGTTGGTGATTCTGGTTCTCGGGCTTAACGGTTGCTCATCAGAGGCTCCCGCTCCTGAGGCGGCAGCTGTCGAAGAAGATGCCGGGGCTATGACCGGCACATCTCCCGAAGCAAGCGGTGAAGACATGACAGCGGGCATGGAATTGCCCACCCGGAAAATCCCGAATATCCCTTCATCTACCGAAGCCTACTATGCGGCTGATAACCTTCACATTATCGCCAATGTCCAGGACTCCCGGGCCATCGCTGCCGGGGAAGGGGAACAGGGTGGCGCGCTGACTTATACCTTCACCGATCAGGGCGAGAATATTCGTCGCATTAACGATACCGGCCAGAGTGCTTGTGCTTTTTTCTTCCCTGATCAAACTCGCCTGGTCTGGACATCGACAAAGGATCGGCTGGATATGCCTCGTGGTAACTGGTCGGATTCGACTGACTATCCACAGGGCTCTGAGTTATACATCTCTGATCTTGATGGCGGCAACATCCAGCGCCTGACGGATAACGAATACTATGAAGCAGAGGTATCCATTTCGCCGGATGGCAAGTGGATCGTTTTCGGCCGGCAGATCGACGGCATGATGGATCTGTGGCGGATGCGATCAGACGGTACTGGTGAAGAGCAGATTACCTTTACTCCGGACTGGCAGGAAGGCGCACCATTTTATCTCCCGGATAACGAAACGATCCTGATGCGTGCGTGGCGGGCCAGTGAATACAAGGTGATTCGCCCGACCCCGATGACCGTATTTACGATGAAGCATGACGGTTCTGAACGAACCCCTCGCACCTTTGACCGGGGCATGAACTGGGCACCGTTCCCGGCGCCGGATGGTCGGCACTATGGGTTTGTAAAAGTGCTCCCGGGAAACAACTGGGAGATTTTCCTGGGTGATCTGGCCGGAGGTGAGCCGGTAAGGTTGACCTTTAATGACAGTTTTGACGGTTTCCCTGCGTTTTCTCCCGATGGAACAAAGATGATTTTCGCACGTAGCGAGGGAGAGCATTTTATGTCCGGTCTCTATACCTATGTAATGGATGTCTCGTCTCTTAATATCGGACCGGAGAACTATAAAGGCGTGCCTGATATCGTTCCGCCTGCCGACACGGAAGAATAAATCCAGGTTTCTGTTTGTATCTGCCGCTGTTTTTTTCAGCGGCTGATACGACGGAAGATCCTGGCGTGCAACAGAATTGCAGCGGCTGGTTGGCCGCATCCTGGGAGAGCCCGAACATGAACTTCTTACCTTTCCTCAGCACTGGCTTCGTCGTGGCGTTGCTGGCGAGCGGCATCGCCGCAGCCCTGGAATCAGGATCTGCACAGGACAGCCTGCAGCCACCCGATGGCATGGCTTTGATACCGGCCGGCCCGTTTCAGATGGGCAACAACAACGATTTTTATGATAGCGACTATGATGAAAAACCACGTCATGTAGTCAATCTGCCGCCATTTTTTATTGATATCTATCCTGTCACCAATGAAGACTTCAAGGCCTTTGTCAACGCAACCAGTCATCGGTTTCCCCGGTACTGGTCGGAGACAGGGGATATTCCTGATGGCAAGGGG
>JAJRUV010000042.1 GCA_024277595.1 Gammaproteobacteria bacterium | reverse complement strand
TAATCTACTGCGCTGATGGGAGAGCGGCCAAAACATCCCCGGTTTTTCGTTAAATAGCCCCACTATTCGCCTCAAAACCGGAAATATTTTGACTCGATCTCCCACCAGCTCGCTACGATTACCCAAACCCGACAGACTCCTGGCTCGCATTTCTCACCAGGATTCCGGGTTTTGAGACAATCTGGCAAAACAGACGGGTCGATCGCCTACCGAGCCATGGTTGTTCCAAAAACGGAATAGAAGGGACTGTTAATGAGATCATCAGGTCTATGTCAATGAGCATCTTAAGGTGTATCATCATTTTTCGAATGATGGCTCACCCGGCGAGAAATGTGGGCGTGCGTGAGTGCAGGGTAAAACGCAGCCATGGGCTCTCGCAAGAATGCAATTCACATCGTAGCGTGATTCACCCAGCAGGTGAACAGACAGATAAAAACCAATAGCTTGCATATCAGTAGATTAACATAACATGGGAGCAGTTAACTGCGGCTTCCAGGATAATCAACCTCTCATCTCTTCGATAGCCCGATTGGCCAAAGCATCGGCCCGCTCATTCTCCGGATGACCGGTATGTCCCTTGACCCAGTGCCAGTCTGTCTTGTGACGCACAACTGCCTTGTCCAGGCGTTGCCATAAATCAATATTCTTGACCGGCTTCCTGTTCGCAGTCTTCCAACCGCGCTGCTTCCAGCTCTCCATCCACTCGGTTACCCCTTTTTGCACATAACGGGAGTCTGTCGTAAGAGCGACATTGCAAGGATACTTGAGCGTCTCCAGAGCCACAATCGCCGCCATCAACTCCATGCGGTTATTGGTAGTTTCTGGTTCACTTCCCCATAATTCTTTCTCTTTTCCGCGGCAACGCAATACGGCACCCCAACCACCCGGCCCCGGGTTTCCCTTGCAGGCGCCATCGGTAAAAATCTCTACTGTTGCAGTCACGTTGTATCTCTGTGTTGGCTGGAACGGTTGCGGTGGGCGGTAGGCTCTGGAACGCCATTTGGCACCAGCTTGTAACGAAGGCGCCAGCGAGGGGTGATCGGGGTCAATGTAACCACTCGTTTTTTCGCCACCAGCACATAAACTGCTCCCAAAAAAGGCTGGAAACGCCTGCCCAGGTACTCAAACAGCCGCAGGTGACGTATCAGTGCACCATGCTGGACGGGAGGATAGTAAACAAAAGAACGAATCAGCAAGGTATCAAAATCCAGCAAACGCAGCCAGTCCTGCACCTTGGCCGCACTGTGGAAACGTCCGGACCAAGGCGGGTTTCTGCGCCGCCACCCGATCCATCGCCATAGCGTCCACAAACTCCACGGATTGAAGCCAGTGATAATCACATGTCCTTCAGGTATCAGGGTACGATCAATCTCCCGCAAGACCTGATGTGGATCCGGTGTAAATTCAAGTATATGGGGTAAAACAACCACATCCAGACTTTCGGCGGCAACAGGCAACGCATCCGCCAGCCCATGGAGATCGGCATGATGCTGCCTCCGTGTTTGAAACGGGGATTCCAACGACATAATAATACTGTGCCGGATGCGGCTTGCTGCCAACAGATCAATCCGGCCAGGGCGCCCCACCTGCAAAAGATGGTAACCAAACAGGTTCGGCAGTATGGACTCCATCTGCGCACGCTCTTGCTTCAGCAATAACCGCCCGGCGGGAAAATGAAACCATGCCCGTACACGCCGCCACATCCGTACCGTAGCTTCGTGGTCTGAGTGATTATCCATAGATTCTAATGGGTTGTCGGAAAAATTGTTGCATAAACCTGGAAACTGCGCACTTCACACCGCCCAACTGCGATTTTCAGGATAAAAAAGTATACTATAACCGCTTATGCTGAAAATAACCGCGCTACGGGCATTAAAGGACAATTACATCTGGCTGCTTCGGAACAGAGGCAACCGCAAGGTGGCTATCGTCGATCCCGGTGAAGCCGAGCCGGTAGAAAAGGCGTTGGCTGCCGATAACCTGAAACTTGCCGCCATCCTGATCACCCACCACCATTATGACCATGTCGATGGAATAGCCGCACTGGTCGCCAACCATGATATCCCGGTCTATGGACCTGTAAATGAACCCATCCCGGCACTAACTCATCCCGTGAAGGAGGGAAAGCGCATTCGCCTGGATAGAATTGGCGCTAAGTTTCTGGTACTGGACATCCCGGGACACACGGCAGGGCATGTTGGCTATTACGGTCACGGCCTGTTGCTTTGTGGTGATACCCTGTTTACCGCAGGTTGTGGAAAAATCTTTGATGGAACGGCGCAGCAGCTTTTTCATTCCCTGCAAAAAATTGCAGCGCTGCCTGATGAAACACTCATCTACTGCGCTCATGAATACACCGAAGAGAACCTGATTTTCGCCAGCATGGTGGAGCCAGCGAACAGCGCAATTGTTCAGCGGCTGGTAAAAATTTGCCAGCTCCGTAACAAAGGAGCCACCACCATACCGTCAACGCTGGCTGAAGAAAAACAGACCAATCCGTTTTTGCGCTGCGATATAGCGGAGGTCATTCGCGCCACAGAACAATTCGCAGATCATCCGTTAAACAGTCCGGAAGAGGTATTCGTCACACTACGGCACTGGAGAGACTCCCCAAACAAGCCGATACATTGCTAATCAATCATAATGGATTTAATTTGACCCGGAGCACAAGCTCAAATAGCATTGACAATCATGTGGCATACAAAAACAATCACCGCTATCTTCATACTGCTTGTCACGACCAGTTGCAGTCAAAACCCTTCGCGTCATGTAGAGCTTGAACTTCCCGTTCCACAGGCCACGCAAAAGCATTCTGTCAAAACCGATAAATCCTTGCAGGCATCTGTTCAGCGCAACTCGGTTGTCACGGAGTGGGTTCCAGCAAATTTATGGGATCGGATGCGTGCAGGTTTCCAGCTCTCCGAGCATACCCCCGATAACCTGCCAACTACCCTGAGCTGGTATCACCAGCGCCAGTATCACATGGATCGTGTTGTTGAACAGTCCGCGCCTTATCTGTATTTTGTACTGGAAGAGGTCGAGAAGCGGGGCATGCCTTCCGAGATTGCGTTGTTGCCAGTGGTGGAGAGTAATTACCAGCCTTTTGCCTATTCACGAAGCGGAGCGGCTGGAATATGGCAGTTTATTCCCTCTACCGGCAAGCACTACGGTCTGATGCAGAACGAGTGGTACGATGGCCGCCGTGATATCTACACCTCCACACGGGCAGCACTGGATTTTCTACAAGATCTGTACCAACGCCTTGATAATGATTGGCTGCTTGCGCTTGCCGCCTATAACTCAGGAGGTACCACGGTCGAGCGAGCGGTACGAACGGCAACACAAACTGGAAAAAAAGGGGATTTCTGGTCCATCCGCCCCCTTCTGCCGAAAGAAACCCGTCACTATGTTCCTAAGCTGCTGGCCATTTCTGCAATAGCGAGGGATCCGGAGCGCCATGATATTACATTAAAGGAGATCTCCAATGAGCCTTATCTGACCCGGCTCCAGATTGATACCCGCATCAGCCTGAAGGTCGCAGCAAAGCTTGCAGGACTTTCCTTGTATGAGTTCCGGCAGCTCAACCCGGCATTTAACCAGATGGTTACACCGCCCGAAGGGCCGCACGACCTGATGTTGCCAATCGAAAAGTCTGCCGACTTCAAGTGGCATCTGTCCCGGCTGTCTCCCGGCGAGAAAACTGGCTGGATATACCATACCGTGACCGCCGGTGAAAATCTGACCATTATCGCCAGAAAATATGGCACAATAATAGCGACTCTTAAGCGTTCCAACCAGCTAGGCAGCGATGTTATCCGTGTTGGCGACAGGCTGAAGATCCTTTCTTCGAACAGCTCTCGACAAAATTTAGCCGTACAATCAAACACTCGCCATACATCTTCATTCAGCAATGCGGATGTTACCCACACCGTAACCAACGGTGATACTCTGTGGGATCTGGCCCGCCATTACCGCGTAACCATTGCCCAGCTTGCCGAGTGGAATGCCATCACGGCTGAAAAGCCGCTAATACCCGGACAGAAGCTGCTGATCCGATCTCGCGACAACACCTAGGAGCCGGGTGGCGTTATGATAGGCGGGTTTACCGAACCCTGCCGATATACCGTCTTTCCTTGCAAATAGCAACCTCATGTGACTGAAACCATATGCACAATATTTGTGTACTAGGAGTCTGTCGGATTTGGGAATAATCTACTGCGCTGATGGGAGAGCGGCCAAAATATCCCCGGTTTTTCGTTAAATAGCCCCACTATTCGCCTCAAAACCGGAAACATTTTGACTCGTTCCCACCAGCTTGCTACGATTACCCAAACCCGACAGACTCCTGGCTGGTTTACTGTTGATCGTAGCATATATGTCATTCGGTTTTTCAGCGGCTTTTTTTGAACGTATCGACCCCTGCTTACAGTCAGTGGCAAACTGGGCCGGTAACATCATCGCACTGGACAATGGCTCCACCGATAATAGCGCGCACTGGAAAAAGTGAGCTGCAACTGGACGCTCTCCATCGATGCCGATGAACGGGTAACAACTGAACTGCGTCATGACATCGACTCGGCTGTTGGCAAACAACCTGAGCACATCGGTCATCGCTTGCCCGGAGCAACGGTCGTCTGTAGCCATCGGCTGGATTTTAATCGTAGCACAAAAGCACCATTGCGGCTTTTTCGACGTAAAGAAGCGCATTTCAGCAGTGATCAGGTGCATAAAACGGCGTTTTTACCAAAACAGGTGACATTCGCAAGTTGCGGGGGCGTTTGTTGCATTTTACCCATCGGGACTATTACTCCGTCAAGGCGATAATTTAGGATACAGTTGGCCTGTCAGCGTTTAGGGCGAGGCGCGCCTCGCAGCGAATGGCCATCGCCCTTTGCAAGGGGCGCAACGCCGCCATGGATGCTGACAGGCCAACTGTATCCTAAATTATCGCCTTGACGGAGTACTATGACCATGCGCTATATAAAGATTGCCCACTATGAAGTGGTTAGGGGCACAAAATCGATATGACAAAGGTCTCAAAGGCGGCGGATTATTGTCGGCACTCGTGTGTTCCATTTGGATCTTCGTCCTGCTCAATATGTTTCGCCTTGGCTTATTCGGGAGTTGCAAGTGAAAATACTATTCCTGCTGCTCAATATGTTTCGCCTTGGCTTATTCGGGAGTTGCAAGTGAAAATACTATTCCTGTAGTTAAAGTGGACCCCAGATTCCAGACAGTAGTTTAAGCTGTCCCCCAGAATCTGAGGAACAGGTAATGAGCGAGAAGAAGAAACGCAAGGTACACAGCGCAGAGTTCAAGGCGAAAGTGGGTCTTGAAGCC
>JAJRUV010000041.1 GCA_024277595.1 Gammaproteobacteria bacterium | reverse complement strand
GGGGCGCTGGCGGCGTCATTTCCCGACATCGACATCATCGTGCGATTCTTCGGAACCCTCAACTACCTCAATTACCACCGGGGCATCACTCATTCGATAATATTGCTGCCGCTGTGGGCCTTGTTGCTGGCCTGGCTGTTCAGTCTCCTGTCCCGCAAGGGTTACCGCTGGCAGGACTATTATCCCATCTGCCTGATGGGCATCGGCATTCATATCCTCGGTGACGTGATCACCGCCTATGGCACCATGGTGCTGGCGCCCTTCAGTGACTGGCGCCTGAGCTGGCCCACCACCTTTATCATCGATATCTTCTTTACCGGCATCATCGTCATCAGCCTGCTGCTGGCCTGGTGGCAAAGGGACCGAAGCCGCGCCATCAGTCGAACGGGCATGAGCGTGCTGGTGGTCTATGTGGTACTGGTACAGGGCAGCCTGCATTATCGAGCCATGGAACTGGGACGTGACTACGCCCGTCAACAGGGACTGCCCGAGGCAAATGTCTACGCCTTGCCCCAGCCCCTTTCCCCCTTCAACTGGAAACTGCTGGTGGAGTCGGACAAGCAGTACACCATCAGCTACGTCAATCTACTGCGCAACAAGGTGGCAAGGGCCGGGGAGGGAGACAACATCTTCGTCAGGGTGAATGCCCTGTACCGGCCCGTGGCAAACCAGGACTGGCAACAGACCTTCCGTTTCGGTGAAACAGACAGTGAATATGCGTCGGTGATCAGACTCTGGCATAATCCGGTGCTCGACGATATTCGCCGCTTCATGATGCTGCCCGTGCTGGCAAGGCTGGAAGATACCGGGACCGGCCGATGTGCCTGGTTCCTGGATCAGCGCTTCAGTCTGCAGGGTGTGCGGGCGCCATTTCAGTTTGGCGTCTGCCAGAGCAGCAGCAACCCGGCCTGGCAGCTCTACCGCCTGCAGGGAACACGGCGCGAACCGCTGCAATAAAACAACAACGACAGGAACACGATATGAGCAAGACCTTCGAACCGGCACAGCATGTGGCTGCCGTACCCGACTTTCCCAAACCCGGCATCCTGTTCCGCGACATCTCCCCCCTGCTGAAAACCCATTTTCAGGAAACCATCGACGCCATGAGCGAACTGTTCAGCCGCGACGAATGGAACGACATCGACCTGCTGGCCGGCATCGACTCCCGCGGATTCATCTTTGCCGCCGCCCTGGCCTACAAGCACGACAAGGGCTTCCTCAAGGTGCGCAAGGCCGGCAAGCTGCCCAATGTGCACTCCAGCGTGGAATACGGACTGGAATACGGCAACGACTCCCTGGAAATGCAAAAGGGCGACGGCTCCCGCGTCCTCCTGCTCGACGACCTCATCGCCACCGGTGGCTCCATGGCCGCCGCCGCCGAACTGTGTGAAAAGGTCGGCTACAAGGTCCAGGCCATGGCATGCCTGGTCGACCTCAAGGCCCTCAACAGCTTCACCTGGAACGGCATGCCCGTGCGCTCCCTGATCCAGTACCACGACTGAAGGCCGAAACAAAGCGGAACGGGTTCACATCCTGAAGTGGATCCCCCGCAAATCTCCCCCTGGACACTGGTCCCGGTGCAATGCCTTGGTTAGGATCGCACAGGCAAAGGCGCATTCCCGCCATTACCCGGCTGCGCCGCCTTTGCGACATCATTAAACACCTGTCTCTTAATGAGCAGAAAGGTACTCAGGACAGACCGCCATCCTCGCGCATCCGACAACATGGCGAACCGAATCAGAAAATATCCCTGGGCTGAAATAGCGGTTTGTCTCGGCGGAAAATGACCGGGTAGTAACTGAGGAAAGTTGAGCATGCAAGGATGTGCAGGTGACATGCTCCAGGTAAAACCTGAAGTCAATTATTGTCCAGGCATGCTTTGTTTATGCAGGATGACAAGAGAGAACCATGAGTAAAAAAATAACGATTTTAGATCTTGTGTTGGATGTTTGGTTATATTCAGTTTTCATCGGGGTTATCGGCTATGGGGTGTACCGGGTTTTCTCCAGGAACATGCAGGTTATCATGCATGGTTTGGATTGGTTGCTGAACAGTTCTCTTGCGTGGGGTTTTGTCCATATGGGAGTCAGTCTGTTTCTGGTTGTTCTGAGTAACAAAACCGTGTCTGTGTGGCTTGTGGGAAAACTGAGAAAATATGAAATTGAAGATGTGGTTGATGTTGGTGAGGATTCTGGGGTTGAAACTATAACAAGGTTTGATCAGCTTCTGTTTGACAGAGGTGTGTGGTTGTTGAAAGTATCTGTAAATCTTGTTTTTCCGGTTGCGTACAGCCTTGTCTATCTTGCTGCATCCATGTCTCTGGTGTTGCTGCTTGTTGTATTGGTGATTGCGGTTGCAGGGGGATGGGAGTTGTATGTTTCAAGAAAGAAACTCCAAACCAGACGATACTATATTCCAAAGACAGAAGAATTTTACAATATTATGCGTGGGTATACGGGCAGTGATCAGGACATGAAAAAACACGTGACAGGTATGCTGGAGTCAATTTCAAAGAAAAACCCTGATCATGACATGGCAACAAGAATCGTTGAGGCATTGAAGTCTGGTGACAATCTACCCTTTGATGTGGTTCGGCATTACCTGAAAAAGCGGAGATCGGTCATATCCAGATCCTCCACGACAGAGAATTATAGTTCTTCATTTTTTTCAGTCGAAAGTGGCCGGTACTTTTATTTTTCTGATAGTTGGGTGTTGTTTACGAATATATTTTTGTTGCTGTCTTTCTCTGGTTTGTTCGTCTATGGGATCTACGAGGTATACTTGCTAGTTGTCGAGGTGGCCGGAGATGAATATGCTTATTTTTACATGTTTGGTTTTCTGTTTATTACAGCGTCGCTAGCCAGAAGCTCCATGTATAGAGATTGAACCAATATATAACAATTGTTGCATAACTTTTCGGCGCAGGATGGTGAGGCGCCTTCCATACCAGCATTTTCAGTGCCGTGCTCGATTTTTCCAATCCTCATATTTTGAGGGCTATGCTGCGGTTGGAAAAATCTGCGCTCGACTCTGAAAATACTGTCCTGAAAGCCCCTGCAGCCAAAAATTTATGCAACTATTGGGTATAGTAATGTTGTTCAGCTAGCGGACCTACAGAACGTATTCACGGTGTATCCCGAAAAACCTCTCCGGTACTCAAGGCAAGTGAGGAAGAAAGGGTGTGGTGGCTGATTCACATTCGCCAGTAGCCTGAAAAAACCACTGTACAAATCTCCATCTCTGCCTGGATACCAGCCTGCGCTGGCATGACACGCCCCGCTTGCTTTGCGTGACCTGCCAACGGGAGCGCCGGCGTCTCGCCAGCAACACGGTAGAGAACAAGTCGGAATACCCGAGCCGATACCTGATCCATCAACCCTCAACCTGAGTCTCTCCCAAGCCTGGGAGAGGGGATACGGAGACCGATTCCCTGTGTCGGCATGGAGCTCGCGCCATTTTCATGTCCTCCACTATCGAATCAGCCACAGGTTGTTGTTTGTGTGGCGAGAGCAGGACGCGTGTGGAACAGCATTTGGCATGGCTATTTTGTTGCTTTTTGCTTGCCTATATCCCATCAAACATCGCCAGCAATTCACTGGCATCTTCGCGATTTTCACCCTTGCAGCTGATGAAGCGGTTGACCTTGAACTTGATCAGGCGGTCGGCTTGCCCGTAGGCCTTGCGGGTGAAGGGGGTGTTGTGGTTGGAAATCAGTACGGGGATCCCTTTTCGTGCGCTGGCTTCGGCCAAGTCGGCGAGGTGCTGTTGCTGGTCCAGGTCGAAGCCGCCGGCGCTGTAGCTGGTGAAGTTGGCGGAGCTGGAAAGTGGCACATACGGCGGGTCGCAGTAGATCACGTCACCGGGTTGGGCGCTGGCGAAACTTTCTTCGAAGCCGGCCAGGCGAAACTCGGTGTTGGCCGATTTTTCGTGAAAATAGCACATCTCCATTTCCGGGAAATAGGGGTGCGCGTAGCGGCCAAATGGCACGTTGAAGCCGCCGCTGGCGTTGTAGCGGCAAAGGCCGTTGTAGCCATGGCGGTTCAGATAGAGGAACAGGGCGGCGCGCTGGCGCTTGTTGCGGCTCTGGTTGAAGCGTTCCCGGTGCTGGTAGAAGCTCTCGGCATTGTTGTACTCGCCGGTGAAGAGGCGTTTGCAATAGCGGATGAATCGCTCGCCTTCTTCCTGCAGCAGGGTATAGAGGTGGATCAGATCCGGGTTGTTGTCGCACAGGAGGTAGTTGTCGAACCGGGTATTGACGAACACCGCGCCCGAGCCGACGAAGGGTTCGATGAGCCGCCGGCCCTGCGGTAGTTGCTGGCGAATGCGATCGATGATCTGGTATTTATTACCGGCCCACTTGAGGAATGGCCGGACGTGACCGTCCTTGTTGTGCAGGCGGGTGCGGGCAGGGGCCATCAGCTGATCGGCTTGATGAATATCTTGGACTTGCGCTGGTAGTTGTACAGCGCCTGACGCTTGACGGGCAGCTTTTCCAGTTTGCCCGGCTTGAAGCCCCGCTCCCGGAACCAGTGGGCGGTGCGGGTGGTGAGCACGAACAGCTGCTCGATGCCCAGTTGCCGCGACTGCTTCTCGATGTACTTGAGCAGGGCGTCACCGCGGCCCTGATCCCGGTAGTCGGGGTGCACCGCCAGACAGGCCAGTTCACTGAGC
>JAJRUV010000040.1 GCA_024277595.1 Gammaproteobacteria bacterium | reverse complement strand
TCTGCGCTGTGTACCTTGCGTTTCTTCTTCTCGCTCATTACCTGTTCCTCAGATTCTGGGGGACAGCTTAAACTACTGTCTGGAATCTGGGGTCCACTTTATCCAGAAGTAAAACCATGTTCCCTCTGCCCATTCTTCACTTATTATTTTCCCTTTTTTCAATATACCTATATTCAAAGACAAATTAAAATATTTTGTAATTTTTGCAACTATTCACCATAGTTGAAAATGAGCATGTAACTGTTCAGGTTGCCCCTGAAATTCGTCAGTTCAAAGCGAAAAATGTAAGTTTACACAGGTAAATGATCATTTTTTAACGCAGAAATGGCGAATTTCAGGGGTGAGCTGAATAGTTACTAATTTTTTTTCGGTTTTTCTGTGAAACTCCTCTGCCAACATATCCGTGAACATCCGAGTTTCAAACTATGGACAGGAGTGAAAAATTTCGTGCTGAATAACCAACGCTCGACTGCCAAATTACCCCCGTCGGTAATAAAAAACTAGTGCCGCCAGGGGATGTTAATAGCTACCTGAGCGAACAAAATTCTGAGTCATTTTTCATGCCGGGAATACGAGGTGAGACGTAATAGTCTTCTACTGCAACGAACAGTGATTGTTGACACCTCCTGGAGCATGGCCGGAAAAATAACGCTCTCTTTCCGCCTGCGACTCTGGACTGAGCGGCAGAAAACAAGGCTCCATCCGTATCGAGGATATTTTTCAGACATGCGTTAATCAGTGGTTTATGTAATAATTCTCCAGCTTTCATGGTGTCTGAGTTCTTTTGATCACAAACCGCCATAAAAACATCTTCCGTTACTTCCGAAATACCAATGAATTAACACGGATTTTAGTTAAATTTATCTGCATTAAATGTACAGCTACCTAACCCGCCGCCTGCTGCTGATGGTGCCCACGCTGCTGGGAATAACCCTGGTGGTGTTCGTGGTGATGGCCTCGGCGCCGGGTGGAATCAGTGCGCAGAACCTGATCGAGGGGCAGAATCTGGAGCCGCAGGCAAAGAAGGCGATGGAGGATTACTACAATCGCCTGTACGGCCTGGATCTGCCGATGCCAATGCAGTATCTGCGCTGGCTGAATAACGTGTCGCCGATTGGATTCACCTTCGACGAACAAAACAACATCAGCGGCTTCTCTTTCAGCAAAGGTTCGGATCTGGGGATGAGTTTTCGTTATGGCCGTCCGGTACTGAATCTGATCGAGGAGCGGGTGCCAATTACGCTGCTGCTGAACCTGCTCTCTCTGCCGATTATCTATCTACTCTCCATCGCGGTGGGGGTGCGTGCCGCCACCCAACGGGGCAAATCGTTCGACGTGACCTCCGGGGTAGTAATGCTGAGTCTGTGGTCGATACCCACCATGCTGGCCGGGGTGCTGTTAATCGGGTTTTTCGCCAGCGATCAGTACTGGCGCTGGTTTCCCACCGCCGGGCTGAACCGGCGTGAAGCGCTGGATATGCCGTTTCTGCCTCACTGGAGTTCGATGCTGGATCTGCTGCTGCTGTTCGCGTGCATGGTTATCGGGCTGCTGTTTTTCATCCTGCTCAGCCAGCGGGGCGGAACTCGCTTTCGCGCACTGTTGATGGCCGCACTGGGGATCGGGCTGGGGATGATGATGGCCGCCAGCGTGCGCCCGGACGGATTTTCAATGCTGCATTTGCTGCTCGGAGCCGGTGGCGGGGTGCTGTTTGGCGCGATTGGTGGCAGCGGCTACGCTGCACTGCGTACCGGATTCATGGGGATGACCGGTATCACGCTGGGGATTGTGCTCTCTTTCAGTCTGATGCAGGGTGAATTCGTACGCGGCTTCCTGCTGGATCGGCTGTGGCATCTGGTATTGCCGGTACTCTGTTTCACCTATGGCGGATTCGCCTTTCTGGCCAAGCTGATGCGTACCTCGGTGCTGGAGAACCTGATGGCTGACTATGCCCGCACCGCACGGGCCAAAGGGCTGTCCGAGAAGGATGTGCTGTGGGTGCATGTGTTCCGCAACAGCCTGCTGCCACTGATCACCGTCTCCGCCAGTCTGCTGCCCAGCCTGCTGGCCGGTTCGGTGATCGTGGAGTCTATCTTCAGTATCGACGGCATGGGCAAGCTGGCGGTGGAGGCGGTCAAGGGGCGGGATCGGGAGCTGGTGCTCTCCATCACCCTGATCAGCGGCCTGCTGACCCTGCTAAGTTATTTGATTGCCGACCTCTGTTACGCTATTGCCGACCCACGAGTGAATTATGAGTAACTCAGCCATTTCCTCCTCCCGTTCCGGTCGCAGCTACAGCGCCCAGCTAATACGCGAAACCTTCCGCCGCTGGGGCGCACGGATTGGTCTGGCCTGGATCGGGGTGCTGGTTGTTGCCGCCGTATTCGCGCCGTTCATCGCCACCAGTCATCCGCTGCTGTTGAGCATCGATGGCGAACTGCACAGTCCGGTGCTGCAGTTCCTCTCGCCGGTCGATGTGATCCTGCTGGTGCTGTTTTTCAGCGTCCTTGTTCTGGCTCTGCTGCCACTCGCCCTGCGCCATAAGCTGCTGGTACTGCTCACGACACTGGTAGCGGCTACGCTGCTCAGCTACACACTGATCGCGCCACCGCAACTGACCATCTACGAGCAGTACCGGGAGAATATCACGGCCGGGAAATATGACTGGATCATCAATGCCCCGGCGCCCTATTCTCCCAAGGACTACCTGCGCGACATGGGGGACACCGGCTTGGAGCCACCGTTAGCCAGTAGCGAGCGTACCCACTGGTTCGGCACCGAGGAGAACGGCGCCGATGTGCTCAGCCGCATGGTTCACGCCTCGCGCATTGCGCTGGGGATCGGTTTCGTGGCCACCGGTATCGCCATGCTGATCGGCATCATCATCGGCGGACTGATGGGCTACTTCTCCGGTATCGCCGATATCATCGGCATGCGACTGGTGGAGATCTTCGAGGCAGTGCCGACCCTGTTTCTGCTGCTCACCTTCGTCGCCTTCTTCGGCCGCAGCCTCTATATCATGATGGTGATCATTGGCCTCACCAGTTGGCCGGGCTATGCCCGCTACATCCGTGCCGAATTTCTGCGCCTGCGCCAACAGGAGTTCGTGCAGGCGGCCATCGCCTGCGGGCTGCCGCTACGCTCCATCCTGTTCCGTCACATGCTGCCCAACGGTGTGGCTCCGATCCTGGTGGCGGCCAGCTTCGGGGTCGCCTCCGCCATTCTTGCCGAGGCGACTCTCAGTTTCCTTGGCCTGGGGCTGGTGGACGATCCTTCCTGGGGGCAGATGCTCAACCAGGCGGTGCAGGCCTCCACTTTCAACTGGTGGATGGCCGCCTTCCCCGGTGGCGCCATCTTTCTCACCGTATTTGCCTACAATCTGATCGGGGAGTCGCTGCGCGATGCCTTCGATCCCTACCTGAACAAAAACAGTTGATGCTTCTCCAGGTCAATAACCTCAAAACCTGGCTGCGCAGTGGCGGCAAGCAGGTCAAGGCGCTGGACGGCGTCAGCTTCAGTATCAACAAGGGCGAGACTTTCTGCCTAGTGGGGGAGTCCGGCAGTGGCAAGTCAGTGACCGCATTGTCGGTGATTCAACTGCTGCCACAGGATATCAGCTCCCATCCGGCGGGGGAGATCCTGTTCGACTACCGCCATGACGGCGGTCGCATCGAGCAGGTGGATATGCTGACCCTCCCCGAGAAACGCCGGCGCGAGATCCGTGGTGCCCGCATCGCGATGATCTTCCAGGAACCGATGACCTCACTCAACCCGGTGTTCACCGTGGGGGATCAGATCATCGAGGCGTTGCAGTTGCACAACCCCGAGATGAGTTACGAGCAGGCGCGCCAGCGAACCGTCGAGGTACTTGAGCAGGTACAGATCAAGGATGCCGCGCAGCGCATCAACGAGTATCCGCACCGGCTCTCCGGCGGTCAGCGGCAACGGGTAATGATCGCCATGGCGATGGCCTGCGAACCGGACTTGCTGATTGCAGACGAACCCACCACTGCCCTCGATGTCACCGTGCAGGCGGAGATCCTGCTACTGATGAAACGGCTGCAACAACGCCGTGGCACCAGTATCTTGTTCATCACCCACGATTTTGGCGTGGTGTCGCAGATGGCGGACCGGTTGGCGGTTATGCGCAAAGGGAAAATTGTCGAGGAAGGGCCGCTGCGCCAGGTGCTAAGTGCGCCGCGCCACGCCTACACCCGCCAACTGCTCAATGCACTGCCGGAGAACCTGCCGCGACCAACCGCACCACCGCCTGTTTCCAGCGATGAAGCACCACTGATCGATATCCGCAAATTGCAGGTTTACTTCCCAATCAAGAAAGGGGTACTGCGCCGCACCGTCGATTATGTCCGGGCGGTGGACGGCATCGACATGCAGATCCCGGAAGGACAGATCCTGGCGCTGGTAGGCGAGTCAGGCTGCGGCAAAACCACCCTGGGCCACGCCATCCTGCGTCTGATCGAACCCACCGGCGGCAGAATCCGGTTCAGTGGCAACACTATCAGTGGTCTGGCCCGTGCCGAACTGCGTCCATTCCGGCAGCAGATGCAGATCATCTTCCAGGATCCCGTATCATCCCTGAACCTGCGCCTCACTATCGCCCGCACCCTGACCGAGCCGATGGCGGTTCACGGTATCGGTGCAAATAGCGCAGAGCGTCTGGAGCTGGCCCGCCAGACCCTGGCGCAGGTGCAGCTCGATCCCGATTTTGTCTGGCGCTATCCACACGAATTTTCCGGTGGTCAGCGGCAGCGTATCGGCATCGCCCGCGCCCTGGTGCTGAACCCCCGCTTCATCGTCTGCGACGAAGTGACCAGCGCGCTGGATGTTTCCGTACAGGCGGAGATCCTGCAACTGCTGCTGGAGTTGCGCCGGGAACGCAATCTCACCCTGCTGTTCATCACCCACAACATCGGCGTGGTGGAGTATGTGAGTGATGAAATGGCGGTGATGTACGGCGGCCGAATTGTGGAACGTGGTCCGACAGGAGATGTGTGCAGCCAGCCCCGGCATGAATATACGCAGAGGCTATTGGCGGCAGTGCCGCGCGTCCAGCTATAATGGATACTGCAAACTCCCAAGCACAACAAAGTGAAGTAAAATCACCCGAATAAAGCACTTATCTTTTCAGCCGGAAATAAACCTGAAAACCGGCATGGGACGGTATGAAGTGTGCGCTTGCAATGCTGTCATACACCCTCGCCAGAAGTACGACCCTTGCTATTTTGTTAAACTTGGTCATATTACTGAAACACAACCATTATAGGATGGCTCCCCACCTAACTCTTTATGGAGTATTTATGGAATTCAACTCAATTCCGACTGAGCCAACCTACAAAACATTCTTAATACCCAATGAATGGCACTCTCGCATCATTGGTTTTTTTATTGGAATACTGATGGTAGCCATTTATCTATGGATGGCCTCCGGATTTATTAATCTACTAATTGGCCTATATCATTCTTATCCAGATAACTGGTCTCACGGCGCGGAGGGCATGATTAAAGATACGGTAATTGTTCTAGGAGTCTGTCGGGTTTGGGAATAATCTGCTGCACTGATGGGAGAGCGGCCAAAATATCCCCGGTTTTTCGTTAAATAGCCCCACTATTCGCCTCAAAACCGGAAATATTTTGACTCGATCTCCCACCAGCTCGCTACGATTACCCAAACCCGACAGACTCCTAGTACGGTTAACATAACATGAGAGCTGTCAACTGCGGTTTCCAGGATAAAATACACTACAGAAAATTTCGGCTAGCTGGACACCACCCTCTCCCTCTGGCAATTCCATTGTTGCAGTTGCAAAATAGAACGCAACAATCTTCACGTGCTTTGTATCTAAAAAGGTGCCTCATGCATATATTTATTGCTCTGCTGATTCTTGTTCCCCTGTGCGTCTGGGCGGAAAAACCACCCGCGTCCGCAATTGCTACCGCCCATCCTCTGGCCACCGAGACCGGCTTCAAAATCCTCGCCGCTGGGGGAAACGCCTTTGACGCCGCTATTGCAGTTACCGCCGTGCTTGGGGTGGTCGAGCCAGCCGGTTCAGGGCTGGGAGGTGGTGGGTTCTGGCTATTGCACCGTGCAGCAGACGGCTATCAGACCATGCTGGATGGTCGTGAAGTGGCTCCCGCTGCTGCTCACCGGAACATGTATCTGGATGAACAGGGCCAGGTGATTCCCGATCTCTCTATCGATGGCCCGCTGGCAGCGGGTATCCCGGGAACCCCTGCCGCACTCGCTCATCTGGCCAGCCACTACGGAAAACTGCCACTTTCCACCACACTGGCCCCGGCTATCCGCCTGGCAAGAGAGGGATTTCCAGTCAATGATGTTTACCGCCGGTTGATCCGGTTTCGTCTCGATGCATTGCATCAGTCACCTGCAGCTACGGCTATCTTTTTACATGACAAGCAGGTGCCGCCAGCAGAACACCTGATCAAGCAGCCAGAGCTGGCGGCTACCTTGCAGGCCATCGCCGAACAGGGTTCTGCCGGATTTTACCAGGGCAGTGTCGCCCATCAACTGGTAACGGGGGTGCGCCAGAGTGGCGGGATCTGGACGCTGGCAGATCTGAAAAAATACCGTATCGTGGAGAGAACTCCGATCACCGGCCAGTTTGGCGATATAACCATCACTTCAGCAGCACCACCTTCTTCAGGCGGCATTGCGCTGCTTGCCATGCTGAATATTCTGGGCCAGTACGATCTGAAAAAACTGGATGATGCAACACAGACACATCTTCTGGTCGAGGCCATGCGCCGGGCCTATCGCGATCGGGCTGAATACCTGGGTGATCCGGATTTTGTCGATGTTCCCGTCAACCGTCTCACCTCACCACTCTATGCGGCAGGTCTGGCGGCAAGCATCCGCCTGGACAAGGCCACACCCAGTGCTGCCTTGCCCGGAGCCACGAGTCAGTACGTCGGCACAAACACAACCCATTTTTCCATCCTCGACAAGGAAGGGAATCGCGTTGCTGCCACATTAAGCATAAACTATCCTTTTGGCTCCGGTTTTGTAGCTCCCGGTACCGGAGTACTGCTCAACGACGAGATGGATGATTTTTCCGCCAAACCGGGGATTCCCAATGCATACGGGTTAGTCGGGGCCGAAGCCAACGCTATCGCTCCTGGAAAACGCCCACTATCGAGCATGACACCCACCTTTCTGGACAGCAGCCGTGGCATCGCCATCCTCGGCACACCCGGCGGCAGCCGCATCATTACCATGCTTTTACTGGCGACACTGGAGTATGCAGCTGACAAACCGCCTTCTGCCTGGGTAACAAAACCACGATTTCACCACCAGTATCTTCCTGACCTCATACAGTATGAGCCTGATGCGCTGACCCAAAAAAATATAGCGGAATTGCAGACACGCGGACATATTCTCAAACCGCTGGATACAAGCTATGGAAACCTGCAGGCGGTGTTGTGGGATAAACGCAAGAAACGGGTATTGGCAGCAAGTGACCCACGAGGTATTGGGCGGGCTGGAACACGATAGGCCGAAGCAGAATTCGCACCTGTCAGGTGCCATTAAACCACTACATTTGCTGGGAGGGTGCATCCGGCGATTGACTGGTTTAAAATAGATCTTGTGATTTTTCCTGCCCATTTTTGAAGATGAATCGAGAATCCGGCGCGGCAATGGTGATGAGCACCCTGCATCGGCTGACGCTCAAGCAGAACACGACCCGCAAGGCCAGCCTCAAACGTAAACGCAAGATTGCCGCACTGAACGACCAACTGCGGAGTGAGTTGGTTGAGGGAATTTAAAATGCTCTTGCCCTGGGGGTAAAACTGGACGCTGCCCCCCAAAAAAACACCGAGTCAGTTTTGCATGCTGCTCAACAGAAGCGAACCATCAGATTTCATAACAGCGGCTTAGCCTCAAAATAGAGCAGTCAACTGCGGTTTCCAGGTTGAACCACCTCTTCCGGAAATTTGATCGGCATGGAAGGTATTCCCCGTTATCTCTTCACTCATTATCCGTCCATTTCTGTAACGCAGAGATAATGTTTTTAGCCTGATCCTTGCTGGAGATATTAAATTTTGAGCGCTGCTGGTATTCCCCGTTGCGCTTTTGGTAACGACGAATCGTAAAACGATCCGGTCCGTACTCCTCTTTTTTCCGATCCCAGTCCTGGTAGCGATAGATTACGGTCGCCCATGCCCCTTTGGAAAGGATCTCCTTGCCCAGCTCTTTGACTACCTTGATATCGTCTTCAGTGTAGTCAATGGTCAATTCATCTACTGTTTCTGCCATTTTTTTCCTCGATGTTTGGGTTAATAACAGTTATTCAGATCGAGTATCACTTTTTGTCCTTGACCGTTACCGGCTCCAGTTTCCAGATCTCTGCATTGTACTCCTGCATGGTACGATCAGTGGAGAATTTTCCACTGCGGGCGGTATTGAAAATACTCATGCGCGTCCACCTGCCCTGATCGTAATAGGCTTTGGCGGCTTGCTGCTGAGCATCCACGTAACTGCCAAAATCCGCTGCCACCATCCAGGGATCATCCGGACTGGAAACTGACTGTATCACCGGCTCAAACAGCCCTGGTTCAAACTGACTAAAGTGACCACTCTCAAGCAAGTGCATCACCCGCTTGAATCTCTCATCTCCGGCAATGATAGATGCGGGATCATAACGATTGTGTCCAGCTTCCACCTCGTCAGCAGCAAGACCAAACAGGAAGAAGTTCTCCGCCCCCACCTCTTCGCGGATTTCGATGTTTGCCCCATCCAGCGTACCGATGGTGATCGCGCCGTTCATCATGAATTTCATGTTGCCAGTGCCGGATGCCTCCTTGCCCGCCGTGGAGATCTGCTCGGAGAGATCGGTACCCGGGCAGATAATCTCCATCGCGGAGACACTATAGTTGGGCAGAAACACCACCTTGAGCAAATCACCAACCTGGAGATCATTGTTGACCACCCCGGCCACGTTATTGATCAGCTTGATGATCAGTTTGGCCATCACATAGCCGGGCGCGGCCTTGCCGCCAATAATCACACAGCGCGACACCCAGTTGCCGGTATCCCCCTGCTTGATGCGATCATAGAGATGGATGACATGCAGAATATTCAACAACTGGCGCTTATATTCGTGCATCCGCTTTACCTGCACATCAAACATGGCGTCAATATTGAACTGAACACCACACTCCGCCTTCACCAGGGCCGCCAGACGCTCTTTGTTCAACCGCTTGACCGCCCGCCAAGCGGCACGGAAGTTGGCATCATCGGCGCAAGAAACCAGCTTTTTCAGTTGCTGCAGATCCACCTTCCACTGTTCACCGATATTTTCACTCATCAGTTCAGCCAACGCCGGATTGCAACCGGCCAGCCAGCGCCGCTGGGTCACGCCGTTGGTTTTGTTGTTGAACTTGTGCGGCCATAGCTCATGGAAATCACTGAACAGCCCTTCCACCAGCAAGCGGGAGTGCAGAGCAGCAACGCCATTGACAGAAAAACTGCCCACAATAGCCAGGAAGGCCATCCGCACCTGTGGCTCCGGCTCCTCCTCGATAATGGACATGCGCCGCAACCGGTCACTATCTCCCGGCCAGCGGGTAGCAACTTCAGCCAGAAAACGGGCATTAATCTCGTAGATAATATCCAGCAGCCGCGGCAACAACTGCTCGAACAGACGCACCGACCATCGCTCCAGCGCTTCGGGCAGCAGGGTATGATTGGTGTAGGCTATGGTATTGCTCGTGACTTTCCACGCCTCATCCCATCCCAGACCATGCTCATCCATCAGCAGACGCATCAACTCGGCAACGGCGCACGCCGGATGGGTGTCATTAAGCTGAAAGCTGTTTTTATCCGCAAACTGGCTGAAATCACTGCCATAGCTCCTGACCCAGCGTATCAGCACATCCTGCAGGCTGGCGGAGGCGAGGAAATACTGCTGGCGCAGGCGCAGCTCCTTGCCATTCTCGCTGGCATCGTTAGGATAGAGCACCATGGAGATATTTTCCGCTGCATTCTTGGCGGCAACCGACTCAGGATAACTGCCGGCATTGAACTCACCCAGATCAAACACATCAGTCGCCGCAGCGCGCCACAGCCGCAGGGTATTGACTACCCCGTTGCGATAACCCGGGATCGGCACATCGTAAGGCACCGCTTGTACATCATGCGTATCCACCCAGCGCACGCGGGTTGTGCCTTCGGCATCCTGGTAATACTCACTATGGCCACCGAAGCGGATAATTTTGGTATGTTCCGGACGCTCTATTTCCCATGGATTGCCATCCCGCAACCAGTGATCCGGCTCCTCCACCTGATGACCATTTTCCAGCAGTTGGCGGAACATGCCATACTCGTAGCGGATACCATAGCCCATCACCGGCAACTGCAAAGTGGCACAACTGTCCAGAAAGCAAGCGGCAAGCCGACCCAATCCACCATTGCCCAGACCGGCATCCATCTCGACATCCGCCAAATCTTCCAGCTCCAGCCCCAACTCATATAGAGATTTGCTCACATCATCAGTTATACCCAGATTGAGCATGGTATTGCTCAACGCGCGCCCCATCAAAAACTCAAGGGAGAGATAGTAGGCGTGTTTGCAATCCCGTGTGCGAGCAGCATATTTGGACTGTTTCCAGCGCTCCATCAACCGGTCGCGCAACGTCAGCACCAGCGCCTTGTAGGGATAATGGGTAGAAAGGCAATCACCATCACATCCCAGCGTATAGTTATAGTAACGCCGGAAGTCATCAGTAAGACTGGCAACATCCATTCCCGGCGAGGGCAATTCAGTCAACAGGGAACTGGGCTTGTTACTGCATACGGGTTTCAACTGCATATTCTCTCCAACATTGTGAACAACAAATCATTACGCAATCTCTCCCTGCTTTAGCACAAAAGGGAATACTGACTGAAAATGGTGCTCTGTAAAATCAACAATTAGAGCAACTATTCAGCTCACCCCTGAAATCTGCCATTCCTGCGTTAAAAAATGATCATTTACCCGTGTAAACTCACATTTTTCGCCTTGAACTGACGAATTTCAGGAGCAATCTGAACAGTTACATACTCATTTTCAACTATGCTGAATAGTTACCAAATAGATTAGTTATCGGCTACCAACGGTGCTATTGTATAGCCCGATGTTTGGCGGCAATAAACGCCGAGTGTGGAACGTGGAGCAGCTCGGCCAGTTTGCGCACCAGATGCTCTTCATGCTTGTCCAGCTGGCCATCTGCGTAAGCCACTTGCCACAGATGTTCCACCAGTTTCGCCCGTTGCGGCGGGGAAAAATTTTTATTGATAAGCGAGGTAAACTGATAGTAGTCGGCCAATCCGGCAGCCTCATCTTCAGCAAGGGCCATCAGTTGTCCGGTTTCACTATCCGAAAGCGAAAACCGGTTGTTCAGAATATCTCTGACTATCTGCCGTTCATCCTCCACTACATCATCATCCATACGCATCATCTCAATCAACAGAGCGGCGGTGGCAAGCTGCAACGAATGTTCAGACATGCGTTGCCCTTCCTGTTCTTGAGGTGCGATGTACTGATCAAAAAACTGCTTGATGGATGTGAGCATGGACTGAGGTTATCAAGTGACTGGATAGCGCTATTATAATGGTATTGCTGCTATAGAGAACCCCCCCTGGGCCGCCGAAATCTCCGGGGTCTTTGTCAAACAAGTTTTTTCAGCATCTTTACGCCAGATACAACGAGAGATTACGCCAAGATGGTTTCTTCACCACCTGTTTCCTTGCTACTGCGCCAGACATGCATGTATTCAACACCCGCTATTCATCAAGCAAACCCGCCGGCTACGGACTACCTCATCACAATCAACCACAGATAAGCCAGACTGAAAAGCACCATAATTGCAATCCCCAACTGGCTCCATAAACTCATCAGTCGGCCAGGTCTGTCAGCCCGATTGATGGTATCACCATGCATCACCCGGTAGTTGATATAAGCGATAACCGGTGCCGAGACAAAGGAGACGACCGTTGCCGTGGTAACAATCAACCCCATGGCGCCAGAAACATTTTTAATTACAATAAACGTGATTACAGTGCCAGTTACCGCTGCAACCAGCATGGCATGATATACCATTTTTGTGGCGCCGTGCCGTGACTCATGGTCTCCTTTTCCTTTCCAGATAAAATAGCTCTCCTCCAGTGTTCTTGGGTAGGCATCCAGACAGGTCAGTGTGGTGCTGAACATGGTCGCCAACGCAGCAATACCAATCAGCGGATAGGCCCAGTCTCCCAGTGACTCCGTGTACATGTTAATGAGTTGACCGGCGAAGGCTGCTCCGTTGGCCGAGGGTTGTTCACCACTACCAAACATGACGAGTGCCCCCAGAGACAAAAACGCCATCGCCAACAGAGCGGTGCCAAAAAAACCTACTCTGAAATCCAGCATCGCCCGGTGCAGCGATGCACGGTTCCCCTTGCTGCGGTTGGCCTCTTCCGACCAAACCGAATGCCAGACACTGATATCCATGGGCGCTGGCATCCAGCCAAGAAAGGCAGCCAGGAATATGATATCCGCGTATTCGCCCAGGCTGAACTGTGGCACAGATCCTTGATGAAATCCGCCGGGAGCGGTGGTCAATACCACGGTCAATGCCGTGACCGTAGTCAGGGTCAGAATAATAATAATCACTTTCATCACCCGATCCAGCATACTGTACTGTCCAATATACAAAATGAGCGCAGCGGTAAGGAGAACCATAATGGCTGGAAAGTGGGGCATATATTCCGCCGGCATACTCAGACCAAAAAAGTAGATGGCAATCGAGCTGGTAACGATGGTCACGGCAGCCTGAATAAGACACATGGACAATAGCGTCATGATGATATAAATCGCCAGCACCCATTTCCCCAGTGCATGATAGCCATGCAGGATATTGCGTCCGGTCAAGGCGGTATATTGCGGCCCGTATTTGAAAAACGGATATTTGATCAGGTGGATCAGCGGAATCAGCAGCAGAAAAAGAAACTGATACGTTGCCCCTGCCTTGGTTGACATCACCAGATGCGAAACACCCACGGCAGCGCCCGCATACAGCAAACCGGGACCAAAATTGGATAGCGTCTTTGTCAACCTCATAAACATTATTAACCTACGCTGGCTCAGGAATGTACAGACCGGCTAATACCGGGGTTAATGCAAATATGGTTAGGGTGTGCCGGGTTAATAATGTTTTTGTTGATATATCCGTATTTCAGAATCAGGAAAAAAATGAGACCAGAGAAAACCATCCTGGAGAATGTCAATGGATATCTCCTGGTGAACGGAAAAACCTTCAAGGTGATAGAGGCCATTGACTGCATTCAGACAGAAACACATCGAAGGAATGGGAATCCGTCTAGTACTCCGTCAAGGTGATAAATCAGGATACAGCGTTCCTGTGGTGTTTCGCAGCAAGGCGCAGTGTGCAGGCAATGGCTGTCGCCCTTGTCAAACACTGCAACGCC
>JAJRUV010000039.1 GCA_024277595.1 Gammaproteobacteria bacterium | reverse complement strand
CTTCCCGCGTTAAACGAACTACATAGCGCTTTTTCATTTTCAAGCTCCTCAACAGGTTATACAAGTCTATTGAAGAGCTAGCTTAACATCCTAATTTATATTATTGAAGGAGTACTAGATAAGTGGTAACTATTCAGCGTAGTTGAAAATGAGTATGTAACTGTTCAGATTTCCCCTGAAATTCGTCAGTTCAGGGCGAAAAATGTAAGTTTACACGGGCAAATGATCATTTTTTAACGCAGAAATGGCGGATTTCAGGGGTGAGCTGAATAGTTACAACAAATGTTCCCAATTCCTGACCACCTCGCAGCCTGCAGCGGCTACAAGGACAGGTTGGCAAGCTTCCACAGCTGGTTACCTATCAAGAACAGTTATTTGGAACAGACGCGGACTGGTTTGCCGACCGGCAAGGCAGTGCCGTTCTGCCGCCCGATTTGCCGCCCCGTCGATCCCTGATTTTGTTCTAACCAATTGATTTTCTAGCTGTTATGCGCTGGCATACTCATTGCTACCTGTAGGGCAAGGTAACTTTGGAGCAGGTCATGGGAATCAGTCTGGATAAAGTAATGGGTTTCAACGAACGGGCGCTGGGAGTGTTCAATCGCCGTTCCGAGGCGCTGGCTGCCAATCTGGCCAATGCTGACACGCCCAACTACAAGGCACGGGATATCGATTTTCAGGCAGTGCTGCAGAGGGCGGTCAACAGTCAACAAACGCTGCCGTTGACCATCACCCGGTCGGGCCATATCCAGGCGGGAGGGGATGCATCCTTTAGTGAGCTGCTGTACCGGGTTCCCCATCAGCCATCGGTGGATGGTAATACGGTGGAAGCTGCCGAAGAGCAGGTGCGGTTCTCGGAAAATGCCATGCGCTATCTGGCGGAGGTGCGTTTTGCCGGTGACAAGGCGCGCGGCATTAAACAGGCCATCAGAGGAGAATAATCATGTCACTGTTTAGCGTATTTGAAATTTCTGGTTCAGGCATGACTGCGCAGAATCTGCGCCTCAACATCACCGCCAGTAATCTGGCCAATGCGGATTCGGTCAGTAGCAGCACCGAGCAGACCTACCGAGCCAGAGAGCCGGTATTTGCCGCTGTTTATGACCAGTTCAAACAGGGCGGGGCGAGCATCGGTGTGAAAGTGGCGGCGGTAGTGGAGAATCAGTCACCGCTGCAGCAGGAGTATCGGCCCGATCACCCGATGGCCAATGAAGAGGGCTATATTTTCAAACCGAATGTGGATGTTATCGAGCAGATGGCCAACATGATTTCGGCATCACGCTCCTACCAGAGTAATGTGGAGGTGTTCAACACATCCAAGCGGATGTTGATGCGCACACTCACTATGGGTCAATAATGGAAGGTCAGTCATATGAGCATTGATAAAGCAGGCGGTGTCAGCTGGGAGAGTCTCGGATTAAATCGCCAGGAAGAGAAAAAGAAAAAAGATGATGTCGGGCAGGATCAGTTTCTGGAACTGATGCTGGCCCAACTACAGAACCAGGATCCGATGAAGCCGATGGAGAACGGGGAGTTTCTTACCCAGATGGCCCAGTTCAGTTCCGCCAAAGGGATCCAGGAAATGAGTGAATCACTGGCTTCATTTACCGAATCGTTGACCTCCAGTCAGGCGTTGCAGGCGTCTTCCTTGATCGGCCGCCATGTCATGGTGGCCGGAGAGACCGGTTATCTTGAGCAGGACAGCAACGGGATTGCCGGTGCAGCGGAACTGCCCACCAGTGCGACCGATGTTGTAGTCAGCGTATATGATACGGCGGGTACCCTGGTGCAACGCAGCTCCCGGGGACAACAGGAGGCGGGATTGTTCCAGTTCAACTGGGACGGCAAGGGTTCGGATGGCCAGCCAGCGGCACCCGGACATTACCGCTTCAGTGTCGAGGCGCAGGTTGGTGGAGAGAACAAGGCCGTTGAAACCATGTTGGTTTCACGGGTTGATAGCGTCACTCTCGGGAAGGGAGGGCAAGGTGTTACGTTAAATCTGGCCGGACTGGGAACTGCGAATTTTGCAGAAGTCCGGGAGATTATGTAGTAGAAATAACCAAGAGGAAATAAATCATGTCCTTTCGTGTCGCGCTTAGCGGTTTGAGTGCCGCTTCAAAAGATCTGGCTGTTACCGGCAATAATATTGCCAATGTCAGTACCACGGGATTCAAGCGTTCCCGTGCCGAGTTTGTGGATGTTTATGCTGCGTCTTATCAGGGTATCAGCCGTTTGCAGTCCGGTAGTGGTGTGCGGGTGGCGCAGATCCAGCAGCAGATGTCGCAGGGAAATGTGGAGTACACCAATAACAATCTGGATCTGGCCATCAATGGCAAGGGTTTTTTTGTGGTGGAGAGCGCCGGTACACGGGGTTACAGCCGGGCTGGTTCGTTTGCTCCGGACAAGGATGGTTTTGTAGTCAATGGCCAGCAGCAACGGTTACAGATAAATCCCACCAATGAGGATGGTTCGTTTAATACCGGCGTTATCTCAGATCTGCAGCTCTCTACCAGTGAGGGACCACCCCGGGCTACTACCGAGGTCGAGGTGGCGATAAATCTGGACTCGGAAGCCTCGGTTGTTGACCCGGTGCTGTATCCTGCTTTCGACCCGGTTGATCCCGATACCTACACCTATTCCACCTCTGTGACGGTGTACGATACACTGGGTTCCAGCCATCTGGCAACAGCATATTACCGCAAGGATGGTCCAAATAACTGGAATGTTTATACTACCCTGACCGACAAAACCGACTCGGATTTTCCGATAGGTGGCGATGGTCTGGCAGAGGCGGCTATTTTGCCTGGAGGTGCGAATAGTCAGATATCCGGCCCCTATAATCTGGTGTTCAGCCCGACAGGGCAGGTGGATGCCGCAGCCAGCTCACCGTTACCCTTCAACTATAGCTGGAATATTGAAAACGGCGCCACAACCACACTGGATTTTGTTATGGATTACGGAGATTCTACCCAGTATTCACGGGATTCCGGCGTTAACGCGATTCGCCAGGATGGTTTCACAACCGGCTTGCTCACCGGAATTGATATTGATGACAATGGTGTCGTTTTTGCCCGCTATACCAACGGCAACGATCAAAGTCTGGGTCAGGTCGTGCTGGCCAGCTTTGCCAATCCGCAGGGGTTGCAGCCCAACGGTGACAGCGGCTGGTTGCAGACATTTGCCTCGGGGGAGGCCCTGTTGGGTGAACCGGGTTCAGCCAGTATGGGCCTGATTCAGTCCGGAGCGCTGGAGTCATCCAACGTTAACCTGAGTGAAGAGCTGGTTAACCTGATTGTTGCACAACGTAACTTCCAGGCCAACGCCCAGACTATCACAGTCAACGACACGATTACGCAGACCATTATTAACATGCGTTAGACTTTACAGCCGGGTTAGCAGAAAACGGTGTAACTATTCAGCATAGTTGAAAATGAGTATGTAACTGTTCAGATTGCCTCTGAAATTCGTCAGTTCAAAGCGAAAAATGTGAGGTTACACGGGTAAATGATCATTTTTTAACGCAGAAATGGCAGATTTCAGGGGTGAGCTGAATAGTTGCAAAATGGTTTTTCAGGAAAATTTGTGGTTTACCACCAGGCCAACTCCTTCTCCCTCTGGAAGAGGGAGTCCTTTGTTCATAACCCGCGTTCTGGAAAATCCTTGAAGGTCAGACCAAGTCGCACCCGGAAATAACCCCTTATACCAAACTACCTGGAAATGCAGTTTTTTGAGCCTGACTAAAACCGCAATGCTGCGTTGCAGTTCTTGAAAAGGACGAGCCATTCTCTGCGAACTGCACCTTGCCTTGCGGTTTCAGTCAGGCTTAAAAATCCCGCACCTCCAGGTGGTTTGGGTATATTTATCCGCAATACTCATCAAAATATCAACACGTCACCAAATAACTGCAACTATTTCTGCCTGTGAGTTTTTCTGACGATGCCAAGAAACGCCAACCCCCCATTTTTTTTTCTATATTGCTATTGCATACGGGATAACGTGTCGGCGAGATCAAGATTGCGTTATCGAACATATCGCTGAAATCGGGTACTATCAACAATCCTGAATAATTGCAAGAGGGTTCGACATGGATGCTGGAAAACTACTTAATGATATTCTTTCCACCGGAAAAACCTATCTGGGAAAGGGCAAACAGCTGGCCGAGGAACAAATCAATCTGCCAAAGGAAGGAGCGGAGCGTGATGCCAAGATCGATGGGCTGAAAAAAGGTGCGCTGGCAGCAGGCGGACTAGCCCTTTTGCTCGGAACCCGCAGCGGGCGTTGGTTAACGGGAGGGGCGCTGAAAGTGGGTGGTTTGGCTGCTTTGGGTGGTATTGCGTATCATGCCTACAAAAACTGGAATGGTGCGGATCAGGATCTCCAGCCGGTTCACCAGCTTACCGGTCCGGACGCCGAGGCCCGAAATATGCTGCTGTTGCGTGCCATGATCGCCGCAGCCAAGGCTGATGGTCATATTGACGCACAAGAGCAGTCGCGGATTGAAACAGAGATTGAGAAAATGGAGATTGCCGGTATGGATGCCGAGGTTCTTAAACAGGAGATCCGGCAGTCACTGGATCTGGATGCGCTGGTAGCTGCTGTGGAGAACAAGGAGGCGGCTGCTGAAGTCTATCTGATATCCCGGATTATGGTGGATGTTGAAAATTATGCAGAGAAACTCTATCTGCGGGATTTAGCATCGAAGCTGGGCCTGAAACCGGAGGAGGTCAACAGTCTGGAGTTTGAGGTTGAAAAGGGCATTGCCTGAATAACCCGGATAAAAAGATAGTCAAACGTCTTGTGTTTTATCCTGGAGGCCGTGGTTGGATGGCGTAAAGCGTGAAATTAGCGCCTTGGCGTGATTCACCCGGCAGGAGAATAGTCTGCGAAGCGGTCTTCAGGGTAGTTGAACCAAGTGCTGAGCAGTTACCGGCAATATTGACTACTCGCTGAGTAGTTACGTTTACACGGGTAAATGATCATTTTTTAACGCAGAAATGGCGGATTTCAGGGGTGAGCTGAATAGTTAACCTGAACTCGGGTTAAGCAATATTTCATCTAAAAACGGACACACAACTAAAAATCGCGCCATTCCGGCATGATTTTAGCCGGAATCCAGTAGCT
>JAJRUV010000002.1 GCA_024277595.1 Gammaproteobacteria bacterium | reverse complement strand
TATCTGTGTGTCTGGCCGTTCTGATACTGGTTTTGGCATCTTTCTGATTCCTGTGTCTGCAACCCTGAATCTATGTTATCTCATACAGGCTGTGTATGAGGGGAGGTTGACACACAGGGGAAACGGCAGATAACCGATGTGAAGTGTGTACTTGCGAGGGTGAAGTTTTCGCCGTAGCGTGATTCATCCGGCAGGTGAACAGGAAAATCAATAGATGCATATCCGCAGGTTAGCATAACGAGAGAACGGTTAGCTGCTGCAGTTTCCGGGTTTAATCGAGCGCCTGCCCCCGCTCAATCATCTCCTGCGCATGGAAGAGGGTTTGTTCGGTCATCTCGACCCCGCCCAGCATCCGTGCCAGTTCACCGATACGCTGTTCGCTGCTCAGCGCCTGAATCAGGGTTCGAGTCTGCCCGTTGCAACTCTCCTTGCTGATCTGCAAATGGTGATGGGCGAGGGCCGCCACCTGATGTTGATGGGTCACGCACAGGACCTGGCAGTGTTTCCCCAGGACACGCAGCTGGCGCCCAACGATCTCCGCCACTCCACCGCCGATTCCTACATCTACCTCATCGAAAATCAGGGTTGGAGTGCTGGCGCTTTGTGCCGTTATTACCTGAATGGCAAGGCTGATACGGGCCAGCTCGCCGCCGGAGGCCACTTTGGACAGCAACTTCAACGGCTGTCCCGGATTGGCGCTGACCCAGAACTCAATCCGCTCCCGGCCCAGCGGGGATAACCCGTCGGACTCCAGCGGAAGCAGCCGAATCTCGAAACGCCCCCCTTCCATTCCCAGCAGCTGCATATTATCGGTAACGGCCTTGCCCAGTTTTTTAGCCGCCTTGCCGCGGCTGGTGCCAAGTTTTCCGGCCAGTACAGTATATTCATCCCGGGCGGTACGGATGGCATGTTGCAGTTCGGTCAGATGGATATTCACCTGTTCAAGCTCCTGCAACTGCTGCTGCAGGGAGGGCAGCAGGTCGGCAAGCTGGCCCGCCTCGACATGATGTTTGCGCGCCAGATCATAAAGGGTGGCAAGGCGTTCCTCCACCCAGCTCAAACGTTCAGGGTTTAACTCGACAGCGGCCAGGTAGTGGCGCAGCTCACCGGCCGCCTCTTCTACCTGGATCGTCGCATTGGAGAGCAGCTCCGCAGCCCCTTGCAGGGTGCCATCAACCCTCTGCAGGGATTCCAGCCGCTGGCTGGCCTGACCCAGCAGAGAAGAAGCGGAAAGATCTTCGTTTTCATACAGAATATCAAGTGACTGCTGGCACTCCTCCAACAGCTGGCTGGCATTGGCCAGGCGTTGATGTTCTTGCTCCAGCCCGGCCAGTTCACCGCTGGCCAGTCCCAGCGCCTCCAGCTCCTGCACCTGATAACTGAGCAGTCCCAGCCGGGAGTCCCGATCCTTGTTGGCCTGCTGCAACTGTTCCAGCTTCTCCTGAATCGTTCGCCAATTGTGGTGCAGGGCGGCCAGCTCTGTCAGCAGCCCGCCGTGCCCGGCATAACCATCCAGCAGTTGGCGCTGCATCTCCCGGCGTAACAGTGACTGGTGTTCATGCTGACCGTGGATGTCTACCAGCATCTCTCCCAGTTCGCGCAGCAGTTGCAGTGGAGCAGCGCGGCCGTTGATGTAACCGCGGGATCGGCCATCGGTGGAGATGGTGCGGCGGATCTGACAGGCGGTTTCGTCGTCCAGATCATGTGCCTCCAGCCACTCCCCTGCCTCCGGGCGGTCAACCAGCTCAAATTCGATGCTGATTTCGGAACGGCTCGCACCGTGGCGGATCAGGCCAGTGTCGGCGCGGTTCCCCAGTGCAAGACCCAGCGCATCCAGCAGAATGGATTTTCCCGCGCCGGTCTCCCCGGTGAGTACGGTCATCCCCGGTTTCAGCTCCAGTTCGAGCTGCTCGACCAGGGCAAAATTGCGGATTTGCAGATGGGTCAGCATGGTTGCTGTGTTATGCCAGCCGCCTGCCCCAGTGCAGCTTGGCGCGCAGCAGCTCGAAATGGTCATGTCCGGCCGGGTGAATCAGCCGTACCGGCTGAGGCGCTGTCTGGATCACGACCTGGTCACCCGCAGTCAGTCCAAGATTGACCTGACCGTCACAGGTTACCTGGGCGTAAGGCTGGCTGTGCTCCGCAACAACCACTTCGATCACGCTGCTGCTATGCACCACGATGGGCCGGTTGCTCATAGTGTGAGGGCAGATGGGAACCAGCACCAGGGCTTCCAGGCTGGGATAGAGAATGGGACCACCACCGGACAGTGCGTAGGCAGTGGATCCGGTCGGGGTGGAGACGATCAGTCCATCTGCCCGGATGGTGTTGACGTAGACACCATTGATTGAGGTTTCCATCTCAATCATGCGCGCGATGTCCCATTTGTGAATTACCACATCATTGAAGGCAGCGCTCTCGGTTATCACTTCACCATCATGCACGATGGTGGCATGCAACAAACAACGCTGTTCTTCCTGATAGTTTCCTGACAGAACTTCATCCAGACACTGCACCATGCAGTCTGGCGAGATGTCCGCAAGAAAACCCAGGTGGCCCAGGTTGATGCCCAGTACGGATACCCCGTATTGCGCCAGGGAGCGAACCGCATTGAGCAGCGTACCGTCCCCGCCCACCACAATGACCAGATCACAACTGTCGCCAAGTTCGTCCCGGCTGACCGTCTCCAGACCGAGACCGGGAACCACCTTGGCGGTGGCTTCATCCAGCAAAACCGTGGTGGCGCGATTGTCCAGATAACCCGCCAGCCGGGTCAACGTATCCTCTACGCAGGAGTCACTGTATTTACCGATTAACCCAATGGTTGAAAAGCTGTTTTTCTGCATGGAATCCTCTCGCCAACCGCCCAACGTTAGCATGATATGCCGTCTGCGCCAACCAATGTTCTTGACCCGCACCAGCCGAATTGGTAACTTCTGTTAGCACTCAACCGCGTTGAGTGCTAACATGCCCGCTTTTTTACAATGAGGTCTGACTTTTAGTGGCAAAAGAGAACGCCATTAACGTGCGTGCGCAACAGCTGTTCAAGGCACTGGTCGAACGGCATATCCATGACGGGCAGCCGGTAGGTTCTGCAGCTTTGGTGGAGGTATCCGGGCTGGGGGTCAGTGCGGCGACCGTGCGCAATATCATGTCCGACCTGGAGGCGCAGGGGCTGATTATGTCCCCCCACACGTCAGCCGGACGTGTTCCCACCACCCAGGGTTACCGGTTTTTTGTTGATACACTGTTGAATGTCGAACCGCTGGATAAACGACAGGTAAACAGGTTCATGGGCGAACTCAATCCCGATGACAATCTGCCCGGACTGCTGCACAGTGCCTCAACGCTGCTCTCTTCGGTAACCCGACTGGCGGGGATGGTCATGTTACCGCGCCGTGAGCAGTCCACCTTCCGTCACATCGAATTTCTGCCCCTGTCGGATAACCGGATACTGGTGATCTGGGTGGTCAATAACCAGGAGGTACAAAACCGGATAATTCACATCAACCGCCCCCACTCTCCTTCCGAGTTGCAACAAGCGGCAAATTATCTCAATGCAGAGTTTGCCGGCCAGAGTCCACAGGCCATCCGTTCTTCCTTGCTGGAAGAGCTGCGCACGACCAGGGAATCGGTCAATAACTTCATGGAAACAGCAGTGGAAATGGCTGAATGTGCTTTCAGCGCGCAACCGGAAAAAAACGATGATTATGTCCTGGATGGGCAGTTCAACCTGATGGAATATGCGGAGATGGCGGACATGGAAAAACTGCAACGCCTGTTCGACGCCTTCGAGCGCAAACACAAGGTGCTAAACTTGCTGGAACAAGCAGCGTCTGCCCAGGGAGTACAGATTTTTATCGGTGAAGAATCTGGCTATAAGGTCTTTGACGGCTGCAGCTTCATTACCGCACCCTATTCGGTAAAGGGAAAGACTGCGGGGGTGCTTGGCGTCATTGGCCCTACCCGTCTGAACTATGAGCGGGTAATTCCCGTCGTTGATGTCACGGCCAAGCTGCTGGGCGCCGCCTTGAATAACAATGGATAACCCCCCATTATACTGAGTGCCTGGAAATTTCATCTGCCTGGAGAACACGATGTCCGAAACAGAAAAGCAACCTGGTCCCGAAACAGAGCTGGAAAACAGCAAGGGAGATTCAGCCGAAGAAAACAAGCAGGGTGAGCCTGCCTCGGAAGAACTGCACCTGCTGTTGGAGGATGCCCGCAGCAAGGCGGACGATCACTGGAATCAGGTGCTTCGCCTCCAGGCAGAGCTGGAAAATCTGCGCAAACGCAACCAGCGTGAACTGGAAAACGCTCATAAATATGCATTGGAAAAATTCACGCGCGAACTGCTACCGGTCAAGGACAGTCTGGAAATGGGGCTGGCTGCGGCAACAGAAGAAACAGACGAGTCCACCGCCAATCTGCAGGAAGGGACTGAACTAACCCTGAAGATGTTGCAAACAGCACTGGAAAAATTCGGTGTCAAGGAGATAAACCCCGAAGGCCAGCCTTTTGATCCGGAGCTGCATCAGGCCATGTCAGCCGTTCCGTCAGAGGACGCTGAACCCAATACGGTATTGAGCGTCATGCAGAAAGGCTACTTGCTCAATGATCGCCTGATCCGTCCGGCAATGGTGATTGTGACGAAATAGGGGATTGAATCTGAAACCACGGATTCAGGTTGAAATTCGCAGCAACACCCCCAACATTCTGAAATTGGTTGAACATTTAACTGGAGAAATGAAACATGGGTAAGATCATCGGTATTGACTTGGGCACCACCAACTCCTGCGTTGCAGTCATGGAAGGTGGCAAGCCCCGGGTTATTGAAAATAGTGAGGGCGATCGCACCACTCCGTCTATTGTTGCTTATACCGATGACGGTGAGGTGCTAGTGGGTCAGTCAGCCAAACGACAGGCAGTAACCAACCCTCAGAATACGCTGTTTGCCATCAAGCGCCTCATCGGCCGGAAATTCGACGATGAAGAAGTGCAGAAAGATATCGAGCTGGTTCCCTACAAGATAATCAAGGCCGACAATGGTGATGCCTGGGTAGAAGTCAACGGGAAGAAGCTGTCTGCCCCCGAGATCTCCGCCCGTGTCCTGATGAAGATGAAGAAGACTGCCGAAGACTATCTCGGTGAAGATGTGACGGAAGCCGTCATCACCGTACCGGCCTACTTCAACGACTCCCAACGCCAGGCAACCAAGGATGCCGGCAAGATAGCCGGTCTGGAGGTCAAACGGATTATCAACGAACCAACGGCTGCTGCCCTGGCCTACGGTATGGACAAAAAACGTGGTGACGCCAAAATCGCCGTGTATGATCTGGGTGGTGGAACCTTTGACATTTCCATCATTGAGCTGGCCGAAATCGACGGCGAACACCAGATTGAGGTGCTCTCCACCAACGGTGATACTTTCCTTGGTGGTGAGGATTTTGACAAACGCCTGATCGATTATCTGGCCGATGAGTTCAAGAAAGAGCAGGGTATCGACCTGCGCGGTGATCCTCTCGCCATGCAGCGCCTGAAAGAGGGTGCCGAAAAAGCCAAGATCGAGCTTTCTTCCAGCCAGCAGACCGATATCAATCTGCCGTATGTGACAGCGGATGCTTCAGGACCCAAACACCTGAACGTCAAGATGACCCGCGCCAAACTGGAGTCACTGGTGGGTGACCTGATTAGCCGCACTATTGAGCCGTGCAAGGTGGCTCTCAAGGATGCTGGCCTGAAAGCCTCCGACATCGATGATGTCATTCTGGTAGGTGGCCAGATCCGCATGCCCAAGGTGCAGGAGGCGGTCAAGGAGTTCTTTGGCAAGGAGCCGCGCAAGGATGTCAATCCTGATGAGGCAGTGGCCATGGGGGCCGCCATTCAGGGTGGTGTGCTGGGTGGTGAGGTCAAGGATGTGCTGCTGCTGGATGTTACCCCGTTGTCCCTTGGTATTGAAACCATGGGCGGCGTAATGACCAAGTTGATCGAGAAAAACACCACCATTCCAACCAAGGCGACCCAGGTGTTTTCCACTGCGGATGACAACCAGACGGCTGTAACCGTGCATGTGCTGCAGGGTGAACGTGAAATGGCATCCGGCAATAAATCACTGGGCCGTTTCGATCTGTCTGATATTCCACCTGCACCACGTGGTTTGCCGCAAATTGAGGTTACCTTTGACATTGATGCCAACGGTATTCTTCATGTGTCGGCCAAGGACAAAGCCACCGGCAAAGAGCAGTCTATCGTTATCAAGGCTTCCAGCGGTCTGAGTGACGAAGAGGTCGAAAAGATGGTCAAGGATGGCGAGGCCCACGCGGAGGAGGATCGCAAGTTCCATGAACTGGTCAATGCCCGCAACCAGGCTGATGCCATGATTCACGCCACCCACAAATCCATGGAAGAACTGGGTGACAAACTGGAGGCGGAGGAAAAGAGCAATATCGAAACCGCCATCTCGGAGCTTGAAGAGGCCATGAAGGGTGATGACAAGGATGAAATTGAAGCAAAAACCCAGAAACTGACCGAGGCATCCGGTAAAATGGCCGAACGGCTGTATGCCCAGCAGCAACCGGAAGGTGGGGCTACGCCGGACAGTGAAGCAGAAACCGCTACTGAATCGGCCAAGAATGAGGATGTTGTTGATGCCGAGTTTGAAGAGGTTAAGGACGACAAGAAATAACGTTGGTAAGCAACTATTCGGCATAGTTGGAAATGAGTATGCAACTGTTCAGATTGCCCCTGAAATTTTTGTCAGTTCAAGGCGAAAGATGTGAGTTTACACGGGTAAATGATCATTTTTTAACGCAGAAATGGCGGATTTCAGGGGGGGCTGAATAGTTACTAACGTTGTAAAATTGTAATTTCAGGAATCCCGATACGACAGATATGGCATCAATGCCGTATCTGTCGTTTGCTCGTTCAGTAAAACAATACTTATGTCAAAACGCGATTACTACCTTATCCTGAGTGTGGAAAGAAACGCCAGTGCGGCGGAGATCAAAAAGGCATTTAAACGCCTCGCGATGAAACATCATCCTGACCGTAACCCTGACGACAAAAGCGCAGAGGGAAAATTCAAAGAGGCCAAAGAGGCCTACGAGGTTCTTTCCGACAGCCAGAAACGAGCTGCCTATGACCAGTTTGGTCATGCGGGGGTTGATGCCTCCATGGGGGGGAGTGGCGGATTCCATGCCGGAGCCGGCGGATTCAGCGATGTCTTTGGTGATGTGTTCGGCGATATATTCGGCGGCGGCCGGAGTAGTGAAAATCGCGCCTACCGTGGGGCCGATCTGCGTTATCAGCTCGAACTGAGCCTGGAAAATGCCGTCCGCGGCACCACAGTAAAAATTAGCTATCCCACTACCGTAATCTGCAGCAGTTGCGATGGCAGCGGGGCAAAATCCGGCAGCAGACCCACCTCCTGCCCCTCCTGCGCTGGTCAGGGTCAGGTGCGGATCCAGCAAGGGTTTTTTTCCGTACAACAGACCTGCCCGCGCTGTCATGGCCGCGGGCAGATCATTACCGATCCCTGCGGTGCCTGTCATGGCGAAGGGCGTGTGCAGGAAAACAAAACATTGTCAGTCAAGGTTCCTGCCGGGGTGGATGAGGGGGATCGTATTCGTCTGACTGGTGAAGGAGAGGCGGGGGAAAACGGCGGCCCTGCCGGTGACTTGTATGTACAGATTCATATTCGTCCGCATCCGATTTTTCAGCGCAAGGACAACGATCTCTATTGTGAAGTACCGATCAGTTTCACCACCGCCGCACTGGGCGGGGAGCTGGAAGTTCCTACCCTGGATGGCAACGTCAAACTGAAAATTCCGTCCGAGACCCAGAGTGAAAAGCAGTTCCGGCTGCGCAGCAAAGGAGTCTCCCCTGTGCGGGGGGGGGCAACTGGTGATTTGATCTGTAAAGTGGCACTGGAAACACCGGTCAACCTGAATCGTGAACAGAAAGAACTGCTACGTGAGTTCGAACGCTCGATGGCTGAAAATGCCCCTACCCACCGGCCGAAAACCCACTCATGGCTGGACGGGGTGAAGAAATTTTTTGATGATTTGACAGGATAGAATGAGCATGACGAGAGTTGCGATTGGTGGTGCTGCCGGACGCATGGGGCGTAGCCTTATTGAAGCGTGCCAGCAATCCTCAACGGTAACACTGGGTGCAGCACTGGAGCATCCCGATAGCTCGCTGGTTGGCAGTGATGCCGGAGAAGTAGCGGGAACCGGCAAACTGGGCGTCTCCATCAGCGGTGATCCCTGCGCTATCCGTCACGACTATGATGTATTTATCGACTTTACCCGTCCAGAAGTTACCATGGCCAATCTGGCCCGCTGCCGCCAAGCAGGCAAGCGGATGGTTATCGGTACCACCGGATTCAGTGATATCCAGCGCCGGGAGATAGAGGCCACCGCCGGGGAGATTGCCATTATCCTGGCTCCCAACATGAGCATCGGCGTCAACCTGTGCCTGAAACTGCTGGATATGGCCGCGCGGGTACTGGGTGACGAGGTGGATATCGAGATTGTCGAAGCCCATCACCGTCACAAGGTGGATGCCCCATCCGGAACTGCCCTGCGGATGGGCGAAGTTGTGGCGGATGCCCTGAACCGGAATCTGGCCGAATGTGCGGTCTATGGCCGTCACGGCAATACCGGCGAACGTGACCGCCGAACCATCGGTTTCGAAACCATCCGCGCTGGCGATATCGTTGGTGAACATACCGTCATGTTTGCAGGAACTGGCGAACGGGTAGAGATAATCCACAAGGCATCCAGCCGCATGACTTTTGCCAACGGTGCTATCCGGGCCGCTGAATGGGTGATGGAGCAGGAGCGCGGCCTGTTTGACATGCAGGATGTGCTGGGGTTGAAAGAAAAATATTAGTAACTAACCTGAACTCGGGTTAAGGCCTAACATGACAAAATTAAAGAAAGAGAAACTGTGGATACCGTCATTCCGGTATGCTCCTGGCCGGAATCTATAGTTCAAGCTACTGGATTCCGGCTAAAATCATGCCGG
>JAJRUV010000038.1 GCA_024277595.1 Gammaproteobacteria bacterium | reverse complement strand
TGTTGCCGCAACCAGCGCCATGCAGCGAGAGGCCGGAACCTGGTGGACCCTGCTTGGGGTAAGCTGGAGTACCGGACTGGCCTACACCACCGCCGTCATTTTCTACCAGCTGGCGACACTCACCCTGCACCCGCTCCAGTCGCTGCTCTGGATCGGCAGCCTGCTGGCAGCACTGGCCGGCATGATCACCCTTTTCCATCGCGCCGGAAGCAGGACGCCCGCTCTGCAACACCGCAATGCTGGGTGAAATACGCTCCTATCTGAAACAGCGCGGAACCGCCTCACTGAGTGAAATTGCCACTCACTTCGAGCCCAACCCGGACGCGGCCGAACTGGCACTCAATTACTGGATAAACAAGGGGAAAGTTCGCGCTACCACGCCACCCTGCGACATCTCCTGTAACGGCTGCGCGGCAGCCGAGCAGCTGTACCAGTGGATAGAGCGGGAAACACCGCTACGGTGGTACGGAAAACGGTCATAAACCCGGCAAATGCGGCACGCAGGAAGGGTGGATGAAAAAATCGCGTTCTCTTTTCTTTCCCGCAGAGTACATCGCTGATGCCATAGTTGTTTGCTTTGCGTCCCACTGTCTATAGCGGCCTCATAGGAAAGATCTTTAAAGCAATTGATTTATAATCATTTATTTCATGATATCGACGGAGAGCAAAGAAAACACCTATGTATATTCTATTGCCGTGGTGCATGATGCTCCACTTTTAATCCATCTAACATACTGACTTATAAGCATTTAATTCTTAAGAACTAACCTATGATGGCGGCCTTGCCGTGTGTCTGAATTCTCTGGTGTATTTGCTCGATTCAAAACGGTATATCTTTCGATAGTTATAATCTATCTATTAAATAGCAACAATCGATTACAACAATTGCTGTCCCCGTGGCAGGATGACTATCAACCCGGCAACTTCCGGGCCGATAGTACAAACTTAGCTGACAGGAGAACGAGCACATGAGCAAAAAACTGACCCAAGTTAACGGGTGCCCGGTGGGTGATAATCAAAACGTACTGACTGCGGGTCCCCGAGGGCCTATGCTGCTGCAGGATGTCTGGTTTCTGGAGAAGCTGGCCCATTTCGATCGTGAGGTGATTCCTGAGCGGCGGATGCATGCCAAGGGCTCCGGTGCTTACGGGAGCTTTACTGTCACCCATGACATCACCTGCTATAGCAAGGCGCAGATCTTCGCCGAGGTTGGCAAGAAGACTGATCTGTTTGTTCGTTTCTCCACCGTGGCAGGGGAGCGGGGTGCGGCGGATGCCGAGCGGGACATTCGCGGTTTTGCCATCAAATTTTACACCGAGGAGGGCAACTGGGATCTGGTGGGCAATAACACCCCGGTTTTTTTCCTGCGTGATCCGCTGAAATTTCCGGATCTGAACCATGCCGTGAAACGCGATCCCCGTACCAATCTGCGCAGTGCCCAGAACAACTGGGATTTCTGGACTCTGTTGCCGGAGGCGCTGCACCAGATCACCATTCTCATGAGTGAGCGGGGTATTCCCAACTCCTATCGCCACATGCATGGTTTTGGCAGCCATACCTTCAGTTTCATTAATGCCGACAATAAGCGCTTCTGGGTCAAATTTCATCTGAAATCCCGGCAGGGTATTGCCACACTGACCGATCAGGAAGCTGCACGCATCGTTGGCGAAGATCGGGAGAGCTTCCAGCGGGATCTGTATGAGAGTATCGAAAATGGTAATTTCCCCCGCTGGGATCTCAAGGTTCAGGTAATGCCGGAAAATGAGGCGCAGACCTGTCACATTAACCCTTTCGATCTCACCAAGGTGTGGCCGCATGCGGATTATCCGCTGATTGATGTCGGTGTGCTGGAACTCAACCGCAACCCGGAGAACTACTTTGCGGAGGTGGAGCAGGCCGCTTTCAACCCTGCCAGCATCGTTCCCGGTATCGGTTTTTCACCAGACAAGATGCTGCAGGGGCGGCTGTTCTCCTACGGCGATGCCCAGCGCTATCGGCTGGGCGTCAATCACGCCCAGATTCCGGTGAATGCTCCCTGTTGTCCGGTACACAGCTACCACCGGGATGGCACTATGCGGGTGGACGGAAATTACGGCAGCACTAAAGGTTATGAGCCCAACAGCCTGGGGCTCTGGCAGCAGCAGCCCGAGGCGAAGGAGCCACCCCTGGAGCTGACAGGAGCGGCGGATCACTGGAATCACCGTGAAGATGATGACGACTACTATTCGCAACCGGCCGCTCTTTTCCGCTTGATGAGTGCGGAGCAGAAGCAGGTGCTGTTCGAGAATACTGCTCGCTCCGTTGGTGGTGCCTCGGTGGAGGTGCAGAAACGCCATGTCGCCAACTGTCTGAAAGCGGATCCGGCGTACGGAAAAGGGGTTGCGAATGCACTGGGTATCCCACTGGGTGAAGTTGGCTGAGTTGTTGTTTGAGTACCGGAGCAGCAGTTTGTTTGATCTGCCCCTGTCTCGACTCTGTAGGGAAAAGGAGTTGCCACGCCTCAACCCGGCAACGATACATATCTGTTATATATCGTTGCCGGACCAAGGGGTGTTCCCAATTACCTGAGCAAGTGGGATTTTGGGCCATTTTTTGTGCTGGCAAGGCGCAGTGAAGCGCAATAGTTGTTCTATTGCAACGAACCGCAATGCCGCCAGCGAGGAAAAGCGATAACGCGTTGGCCGAAAGCAAAAATGGCTCAGTGTTCAGAAAACGCTTTGGTTATAGCCATATTCCGCAACACTTTACACCGCTCATCAATGACTTCAATCAGCAGTATCTCAACCCCTGTATCAACTTCCACCGCCCCGGTTTCTTTCCGCAAACCCAAACGGACAACAAGGGGAAACAACGCAACATCTACCGCTATGAGAACATGATGATGCCCTGTGATAAACTCAAATCCTTGCCCGATGCTGCAGGCTATTTGAAACCCGGCTTCCGCTTTGAAATACTCGATACCATTGCTTACCAGGTCAGCGACAACCAGACTGCGGTTCAGCGACAAAAAGCCCGCCAGAAACTCGTTAAAACCATCAATGGACAGACTCTGAAAACCGGCTGACAGACGACTCTTTCACCCTCTGTTCAGACTCGTTTATGGATTGGAAAATACCCTATCTCCATCAATTGTGTCTACTGGTTTGTATTTAGCACAGAGAAAATGCCTTTGCCTAATGCTACCCCCAAACGTTCCGCAAATTGTTCCAGATAGTTTGGATGCAGAGTGTAATCAATAATTTTTTCAACCCCGATGACTTCACGAGCAACAAAACTGGTATTGCCAAGGGCATCGATCAGCCCCAGCGCCACCCCTTCCTCACCGGTCCAGATCAGACCGCTGAATATTGCCGGGTTATCTTTGAGGCGATCACCCCTTCCCGTACGCACGGCACGAATAAACTGGGAGTGGATGTTATCGAGCATTTTTTTAATATGCCGGGCCTCTTCCGGTTTGAGCGGAGAGAATGGATCCAGCAAACTTTTGCTTTCCCCGGAGGTCAACAAACGGCGCTGGATACCCAGTTTTTTCATTGCTTCGGTAAAGCCAAAGGATGACATGCCGAAAGGACTCATGGTAACTCCAATGGAGCCAACGATACTGGCTTTGTCTGCATAGATGCTGTCTGCTGCCGCAGCGATATAATATCCCCCGGAAGCGCCCATGTCGCTGATTACGGCATACAGTGGTATATCAGGGTTTTTCTGGCGCAGACGCCGGATTTCATCATAGACATAGCCAGCCTGGACCGGGCTGCCTCCCGGGCTGTTGATGCGGATGATAACCGCAACTGTGTTTTCGTTACCAAAAGCTGCCCGCAACGCGGTAAGAATGCTGTCTGCATTGGCTTGTGCATTTTCATCTATGATGCCCTGGATCTGGACTACGGCGGTGTGCTTGCCAACGTTTGTTTCCAGTTTCTCCCACTTGCCTGAAAACATAAAAAACAGCACCAGGAACAGGTAGCCAAATCCCAGTGTCTTGAAAAAGATGCCCCAGCGGCGAGTGCGGCGCTGTTCATTGAGGCCGGAGAAGGCCAGACGATTGATGATATCCCGTTCCCAGTTCTTGGGGGAACTCTCTGATTCAGCAGGTGGCTCGGGTTGTTTTGGTTGTTCTATCATATATTCTACCTTTTGCTGACTGAACTTGTGGATTCGGCTGTCAGATACATGTTAACTAGCTCGGCCACGATATTTATCGGGGCCGGGTCAAGTCAAAACCAATTGTGCAGTTCGGCAATGTTATCAATACATTCGACAGGGCTGTATTGTAACAACCGCTCCCGCTCATGTACTCCATAGCTTACAGCAAGCGCCTGCATATTGGCATTTTGGGCCATTTGCAGATCATATTCAGTATCTCCAATCATCAAGGCTTGTTCGGAGCTGATACCCAGTTCATCAAGCAGTTCAAACAGCATCTGCGGATTGGGTTTGGATGCCGTCTCACCGGCACAACGGGTGGCGAGAAACAACGGTTCCAGTCCGGTATCGTTGAGTACCTTTTGTAAGCCGGGGCGTCCCTTGCCTGTTGCAACAGCGAGCCAGTAACCCCGTTGTTTCAGATCGTGCAGCATGGGTACAACGCCGGAAAACAGGGGTGATGGTGTGGCGTCCGCTATTAAAAAATGGTAGCGGTAGCGTTCAACCAGCTGTTGCTGCACAGCAGGGATATGGTCGGGAAACAGGATTTGAAGCGCTTCCTGTAGCCCCAGTCCAATGATATTCCGAATGGCGGCCTTGTCCGGTTCCGCCAGATCCAGGTCACGGCTTGCTGCTTCCATGCAGGCGATAATCCGGGCTTCCGAATCCATCAGCGTGCCATCCCAGTCAAATATTAACAGCTGGCATTTCATTGTAGCAATTTTGATTGTTCTTCAAGCCGGGTCAGTAACATCTGTAGTTCATGTTGCAGTGGCGCATTTATCTGAACGGGAGCAGCGTCCGCAGTCAGTTTGAAACTCAAAGAGCAGGCATGCAAAAACAGTCGAGACAAGCCAACAGTCCGCATCAGTTTGTTGAAGTCGGTGCTGCCGTACTTTTCATCTCCGGCTATCGGATGCCCGATATGTGCTGCATGAACTCGTATCTGGTGGGTTCGACCGGTAACCAGACGGACGTCGACCAGCGTGGCCCGGGGGTAGTGGCATACTGGCTTGAACAAGGTTATGGCCGTTTTCCCCTGTGGATCAACGCGGACAATCCGCTCACCGGAGGCCAGCTGATTTTTGCGCAGTGGTGCGCTCACCCGCTGCTTGCCGCCTTGCCATTTTCCTTCCACCAGCGCCAGATAGCGCTTATCGACGCCATCACCGCGCAACAGTTCATGCAGGATGCGCAACACGCTGCGCTTTTTGGCAACAATCAGGCAGCCGGATGTATCCCGATCCAGCCGATGAACCAGTTCCAGAAAGTGGGCTTCCGGCTGTGCCGCCCGCAGTGTTTCGATTACCCCCTGGCCTATACCACTGCCGCCATGTACGGCGACTCCTGATGGCTTATTGAGAACGAACAGATTTGTATCCTCATACAATACCGCTTCACGCAACTGTCTGGCCAGTACGGGAAGCAACTGTTCTTGTGAGGCGTTCCGTTCGGCAATACGCACAGGGGGAACTCGCACAACATCTCCTTTTTTCAGGCGGTAGGCCGGTTTGATACGCCCTTTGTTCACCCGTACCTCGCCTTTGCGCAAGATTCGGTAAATTCTGCTTTTAGGCACGCCCTTGAGCCGGGTGATTAGAAAGTTATCAATGCGCTGACCTTCGTTATCATCTGTGATCTCTATCATGCGGACACGGGGTGCAGGAGGGTTATCTGTAGCCATTTGCTCCCGTGTTCCAGCGGGTTGACGGGGGAAAGGCGACTGGAGCAGAGATTTGCGAATGGCAGCCACCCGTGCGCGGTTCATCCGGTAGCGTGTTATCTGCCGATCCCACGGTAATCGAACCCCATTGATGCGACATGCGCAGGATCGTACTGGTTGCGGCCATCAAAGATGGCTGCGCCTTTCATCAGCTCTTTCAGGCGACCGAAATCCGGGTTGCGAAACGGTTTCCATTCTGTGATTAAAATTAGCGCATCTGTGTCAGGAAAAACATCGTACTCGTTATCTGCCAGTTGCAGATGGTTGTGGTTGAACCAGTCGGCAGGCAGCTCCTTGCGAGCCACCTCCATGGCAACCGGGTCATAGGCCTTTATCCTTGCCCCCTGGCCAATCAAATCATGCAGCAGCACCTTGGACGGTGCTTCACGCATGTCATCGGTCCCCGGCTTGAAGGACAGCCCCCATAGTGCGAAAGTCAGGCCACTCAGATCGTTCCCGTAGTAGTCGGTAATTTTCTCGAACAGCCGGTGTTTCTGCAGATCATTGCGATCTTCCACGGCGCGCAGCACCTTGGGTTAAATATCATGCTGCTCCGCCATATGAATCAGAGCCTTCACATCCTTGGGAAAGCAGGAACCGCCATAACCGGCACCCGGATAGATGAAGGAGAAGCCGATACGACTGTCGGAGCCAATGCCGCGCCGTACATTTTCTACATCCACGCCCATCGCGTCACACAGCCGGGCGATCTCGTTCATGAAGGAGATTTTGGTAGCGAGCATGGAATTGGCGGTGTACTTGGTCATCTCGGCATCGCGCACGCCCATGATTACGGTACGTTCGTGATTACGGTTGAAAGGGGCGTAGAGGTCACGCATGATCTTGCTGGCGCGCTCGCTGTCGGAGCCGATGACGATGCGATCGGGATACATGAAATCGTCAATGGCAGCTCCCTCTTTGAGAAATTCCGGATTGCTTACTACGTCAAAACCGATGGATACACCCCGGTTTTTTAGCTCTTCTTCGATAATGGCGCGTACCTTGTCGGCGGTACCAACGGGTACTGTGGATTTATCAATTACCACGCAATAGTCTGTCATATGCTGACCGATTTCGCGGGCAACGCCAAGAACATACTGCAGGTCGGCGGAACCATCCTCTCCAGGCGGAGTGCCAACAGCAATAAAATAGATGTTTGAGCCTTTCATCGCATCCGCCAGCGAGGTGGTAAACTGCAGTCGCCCCTGCTGGTGGTTTTTGAGCACCAGTGACTCCAGGCCCGGCTCATAGATAGGCAGCACACCTTTTTCCAGACCATCAATCTTGTGCTGATCGATATCTACACAGGTAACCGTTGCACCCATCTCCGCAAAACAGGTACCGGTCACCAGACCAACATAACCTGTTCCAACAACAGCAATTTTCATCTGTACCTTACCTTTGTTTGTAATTTAACAAGTTACTATTTTCCCCTTGGGCGGCGATACTATATATCAGTCGATATTGGTTTGCGAGCCGGTGAAAGAAGTTAATATAATTTCCCGGTCGTGCCGGCAGATATTCAGGAGTGATGCTCTTGCTCTTTTTTTCAGCCAGAACCATTTCAGCTTGTGGCCAGATTTTCTGCTCTTCAACCGCAGTTTATAAAGGGTGGTTTTTTATCTGGCATCTAGTACTCCGTCAAGGTGATAAATCAGGATACAGCGTTCCTGTGGTGTTTCGCAGCAAGGCGCAGTGTGCAGGCAATGGCTGTCGCCCTTGTCAAACACTGCAACGCCGCAGCGGGACACCACAGGAGCGCCCGAAGG
>JAJRUV010000037.1 GCA_024277595.1 Gammaproteobacteria bacterium | reverse complement strand
TGAAATGATTCTGAAGGCGACCGAGGAACCCGTTCATGATGGTTTTCATCTCCCCTACATGAACGGGTTCATCTGTCGGCATCAGACTCATTTCAGGTTGGACAAGGCTCGCTATTCCCGTAACCCCGCCCTATCTGTTACCATCTCCTTCCGGTGCTACTCAATGGTCATTACATTGGCCAGATCAGGCGCAAACGCGGGAGAGCTGCACCAGACTCCAAATGCTGAATCCTGATTTATCACCTTGACGGAGTAACAGGACTGAACAGAATGAAAAAAGCCATCCTGTATTTTGTGGTTTTGACTTTTTTTGGCGTGGTAATCTACCGGGGGATGGGTAATCTGGTAGTTGAAAACCCTGCGGTCAAATTAACCGATCATGATCAGCTGATTATGTACTCTGTTACAGGGTGTGAATACTGCGAGGTAAAACGCCGTGAATTGAACAGGGCGGAAATTCCCTATGTAGAGTACGTGGTAGATCGTCACCCCGATGCAAATAGAGAGTTGTCGGAGAAACTGCGCCAGGCCGGATTTTCATCGAAAGAGATGGGCTTTCCCAGCTTTGACATCAAAGGCACTCTCATCCCCAACAACCCGCCCTTGATCCAGATTAGAAAATTGTTGGCGGACAGTGCGGAAAGATAGCGCGCTGACACTATAACCATCTTCTGACACTCCAGCCCAGCAGTTCAGCCAGCCCGTGGCGCAGACCGCTTCGGCCGCCTGCCGCGCCAGCGGACCGAGGGCACGGTGGAACTGGAACAGGGAGCCGACCGCATCCACCATCAGACGCACATCGACCCCGCCCTGGCGCAATCCGACAAGGCATGGGCGAGGGTCAGCCATCATCCCGGCGCAGCGTGGATTACACCCACAGCTCCAGCACATAGTGGCGCATCACCGCACTCAACACATCACTGCGGGCGATGATGCCGGTCAGCTCACCATCGGTGACGATTGGCAGTGCGCCGACACGCTGTTCGACGAACAGACGGGCGATGTAACGAACGTCGGTATCCGGGCTTGCGGTCAGTACCGGCGATGTCATCACAGTTGCGATCAGCACCTCACCCTCTTGCGGAGCCTGCCGTCGATAGTTTTCCGTAACACCCGCCAGATGGCGTAGAACATCCCGATCCGACACCATTCCAACCAGTTGATCTGCGGACGAGACAACCGGCAGATGGCGAACCTGCCGCCTCCGGTACAGGGCCAGCGCATCATCCACCGTCGCCTGGGAAGACAGCGTCACCACCGGCGAACTCATGATCTGTTCAGCATGCAGGGCGGGGCGACTCTGCGGCAACTGTTCGACAGATTGATAGGCTTCTACCGCATGATGCTGGTGTCGGCTCTCCGCGGGACTCTCCTGCTGCTCTTTTTCATCGACTGCACGCACGGGGGTAACCGCTTCTGTTTTTTCAACCATCTTTTCCTTGAACATCTTCTCCAGAGGCATCCGTTCGTGGCCGTTGAGTCCTTGCACGAAAAAGGTCATGGTTTATCTCTCCATCAATAGGTCAATCGAGGATACAACAATCCCCCCCGGCACCAGATACAGTTGCAATCCACATGATTGCAGGAAACATCGTTGCGCTGGCTCCGGCAGCGCCGCCGGGCTCCAGGGAGAAAGCAGCCGTTTGCCCCAGGAGGGTTGATACTGCCGCCGCAATGTCTCCCGGATATCGGGCCTGGAGATGAAATATTTCAGAAACCTGCTGTAACCCAGGTTCCCTGACAGAGTATAGAACGCACGATTGACCACCGAGGTCTCTATTTGCGGTTTCAGCTCCCGCTGCCAGCACGCCGGACGAGATGGCCAGACGCATACCGAAGCCCCGCAGGGTATCCTGAAAACCGGCCTGCTCCCCTACCATGGGATGCCGGCCGGCGTACGCACTGCCCGGAATGCGGAAATTGCCGCTCCCGTTTGAAACCGGAAAACATGCCGCTCTTGACCGTACCCCTGCCGTTCATCACCAGCAGATAGACATATCCCCTGGGCGCCAGCTCGTCGTCACAGATCACCCAGTAGCCGTTCTCCATATCGGTCTCGAAATGATAGCCCACGGCGATGGCATCGGCGGCCTTCGGACCGGCAGCGAGAATGCCGTCACCCGCCATCTGCCGCAGGCGGCTGTTGAAATACACCTCCACCCCCAGTGATTGGGTCTGCCTGAGTAGTACATCGTCCAGCGTTCCCGATCCAGAACCCCTCTTCACCAGATAAAAAAGAGGCTCATCGGTATCTATTTCATAGCGTTTGCCAGCAGGATCGAAAGCGATACCGTTGCAGCAGGGGACGGTGGTGAAATCCGTCGCTATCCCCGGCGCATTCAACGTCCTCAACGCATTCTTCCGGGTAGTCCAGTTCTCCAGACCCTGAAAATCACCACCGAAACGGTAGCCAACCTTTTTTTGCACTTCATATACCCTTACCTGCCGACCCGCTTGGGCCAAGGTGATTGCCGCTGCCAGTCCAGCCACGCCAGCACCGGCAATTTCGATAACCGCGTCCGCATGAATTTTACTTTTTATCTTTGCCATCGTGTATTTTACCGTGCCCGCCATGCCGATACAGCACAACACCAACAACACAAGTATTACCGTCAACCAGTCCATAACAATTCTCCGGTCATTCCGTTACGGGCTCCATTTCGATATGCCCGCAGGGACACTCCTGCACACAGTTCCCGCACCCCTTGCAGAAGCACCAGCAGTTGCTGCTAGAAACAGTCTCCCCCAAAACCCAGGCAGTGCTCCGCCTCCTGCCGGGTATCGATCGCCGCCTGACCACCGTAGCCGTGGAAACGGATTTCGTGGAAATAATGTTGTTTACTTGCCATCACCAGCAGTCTCCTGATGGCTTGCAGGTTGACGTAAAAAGAATCTCTCACCGGCAAAAACAATCAGAACCCCAACCAACGCCGCGTAGATAACCATCATATCCGTGGACGCTTTTACCATCAGAAATACACCAAGTACCACAACATCGAAAACAATGGCCGCAAGCAGAATAGTCGCGCTTGCCTTGATTTCTTTTCGAAGATGGCGAAACACCCCCCAATGTACGGCTATATCCATCAATAAATAGAAAATGGCACCGAGTGATGCGATGCGACTCAGGTCAAAAAACAGTGTCAGAAAGATGGCTATCACAATAGTATAAACCAGTGTGTGGTTTTGAATGGTTCCCGACATGCCAAAATGCCGGTGTGGCACCAGCTTCATATCAGTCAGCATTGCCAACATGCGTGATACCGCAAATATACTGGCGATGACGCCCGAAGCCGTCGCAACAATGGCAAGCGCAACAGTGAACCATAATCCGTAATCCCCCAGCGCAGGCCGTGCCGCCTCGGCAAGTGCAAAATCTTTTGCTGCGATAATTTCCGGCAAATCAAGATTGCCGGTGACAGCCAGTGCAACCAGAAAATAGATGGCCACGCAGATCGCGATTGAAATGACAATGGCTCGACCAATGTTGCGATGCGGGTCAACAATCTCGGAGCCACTATTGGTGATAGTGGTAAACCCCTTATAAGCCAGTATAGCCAGCGCCATTGCGGCGATGAAGCCGGTAACAGAGGTGTTTTCCACGCTCGTCGCCGGACTGCTTTCAAACGAAAAATCCGCGACCCATAAACCACCCACCGCAAACACCACAATGCCACCGATTTTAATAAAGGCCATCACCAGTGAAAAAAAACCAATCGCACGGTTACCGGAAATATTGAGTAAAAAGGCAAAAACCAGCAACCCGACCGCCAACGCAAGGACTATCCAGCTACCAGGGTCAATATCGAATAATTGTACGCTGTATGTGCCAAACGTTTTTGCCACCAGACTTTGATTGATGACCATCGAAAAATACATCAGCAGTGCACCGGCAGCCGTCATTACCCCTTTGCCATAGGCCTTTTGCAGAAACATCGAAATGCCCCCGGAAGAAGGATAGGCATTGGATAATTTCACATAGGAATAGGCGCTGAAAGCAGTCACTATTGCTGCGGCAAGAAAGGCGAGTGGGAATAGTGAACCCGCAAGTTCCGCAATCTGTCCTGTCAGTGCAAGTATGCCTGCGCCGATCATTACCCCGGTTCCCATCGATACAGCACCCACCAATGTCAGGCTGTTTTTTTTGTACTGTGATTTTTTATTGTGCTGCGAATGATCTTCCATATTCAATTTCCTCTGAACAAGTGCTTGTTTTTTATTTCCCATGACAACGAAAAAACCGGATTTGATAGAGAAAAATCAGGATTTGCAGCGCCCAAGACACGCCCGGAAGACCACCGGTGAAGATCTGAGTATAGACGTAGCTCGGGTGGCTGGTAAAGTTTCTGAGTTATGATTTTTATTCATCGTATTTGCTTACGATTATTGTTCTATCTCGTTGATTCAGCGAGTTCAAAAATGCAGGCACGATAGAAACCGGAGAAGCAGATAAACTCATCCACCTGTCGAATAATCTTGCCTTGTCTTTGCGCATTTTTGTCCAACATGGAAAGCAGATCCGCCCGCCAAAAGCTCTCTAAAAACGGCTCCAGGCGCTGCAATAGATAACGCGTTGGTGGAAGCCGCCACAGCAGATGTTTTTTAGGACAGGCGCCATGCTCGGCAATCACAAAACGACCACCAGACCTTAACACCCGTATCACCTCGCTAATGCTGCGCTCCCGTTCATCAGGGGGCAGTTCGTGCAATAGAAAAAAGATCAAAACCGTAGCAAAGACATCGTCAGTACAGGCGATATACTCCGCGTTCATGCGCACACAAAGCAGACGTTTTTTATCCGCGTCGGCCAGTTTTTTACAGGTGTCGATGAGCTGTATCTCCGCCACATCCATCAGATAGAGTTCGTCATCCATAGCCTTGATCAACGAAGTTGTCATGCTGCCGTAAGCGCAGGTGAGCTGTAACAGCCGCCCTTCCGGCTTCTCTTTCATGCAGTCACGCAGCGCCCGATGGGAGAGTGTTTTATACTGGGAAAAAAAATGGCATTGATGATTGGTTGATGATCAAAAAACCAGACACCCCAGCGCCACAGATAAGCCCACCAGTAGTGACGGACCAGGTATTCCGGTATGCCATCGCGGAAACAGCACCAAATACTTGAACATGATTCTCTGTTTTTACACTGATTTGATGGCATTCAGCACCCCTTCAAGGTGATAATTTCGGGTGAGTCACTGACAGTCCGACAATCTGAACAGTTACATACTCATTTTCAACTATGCTGAATAGTTGCCTGTTTGTTTGCTAACTGATAATCAACCAGCGTCCTGTTTGTACAGGTCGTCGCGTCGCAGCGGCGTGGCCAACGGTTGATGCGCGGGAGCGGCAAGTACCTGATAGACGTTGGTGCTGCCCTCATCGAAATAGTAGGCGCAGCCCGCCATGTACAGACGCCATAACCGATAGGTAGCTTCACCCACCATCGCCACTGCCTGCTGCTTATGAGCCTCCAGTACCCGTACCCAGTGACGCAGGGTCAGGGCATAGTGGCGGCGCAGGCTTTCCACGTCGATGATTTCGAAACCGGCCTGCTCCATGGCATTCTCTACAGTACTGATACGCGCCAGCTCGCCGTCCGGAAAAACGTAACGATTCATGAAGCGGGTAATCGGGGTATCCTGCCAGCCGGTGTCATTGGTGATGCCATGATTGAGAAACAGCCCGCCGGGATTGAGTACCCGTTTGACAGTGTCGAAATAGAGTGGGAAGTTGGCCACGCCGATATGCTCGAACATGCCCACGCTGACAACCCGATCATAGCAGGCCTCACCGGACAGCTCCCGGTAATCGCGCAGCTCGATGGTGACTCGATCCGCCAGTCCTTCTCTTTGCACGCGTTCAGTGGCATAGCGATACTGCTGTTCACTCAAGGTGATGCCATGTGACTGCACACCGTAGTGACGAACCGCCCAGATAGCGAGGGCGCCCCAGCCACAACCGATGTCGAGCAGTTGCTGGCCCGGCTCCAGGCGTAGTTTGCGGCAGATATAGTCCAGTTTGTCTCGCTGAGCCTCGGCAATGGACTGATCGTTGTCGCGGAAATAAGCGCAGGAGTAGACCATTTCGGGATCCAGCCACAGACGGTAAAATTCGTTGCTGACATCGTAGTGATGGGCAATGCTCTCTTTCGTATTGTGACACCGCACTGCTTTCCCGTCACGAACGGCAAGCGAGCCTGCCGGCCGCTGCCGTGGCAAGCAGAATGCCTGCCGCAGCATCCACAATTTTTCCAATCCGGACAGACGCAGCTCACGTGCATGCTCCGTCAGATCAAACAGGCTCTCCATATCGCCCTCCGCATCCAGATCCCCGGCCATATAACACTCCGCAAGGTGAACCAGGTCCCGGTGCAACACCAGATGACGCAGCACCGAGGAGTGGTGAACTGCTATGGTGCATGGGGCATCGGCCTCACCGTGAATACGCTCACCGTTCCACAGACGCACCGCAACCGGCCCATCATAGCCAGCCAGTAATCTCTCCAGAATATCCCGTCCCGCAACAGTCGCCATCTCGTCCCGATCAACTTTTGACGGGCACTCCGCAAACTCATTCTGTATCGCTTTTTTCTGCATCATTTCCACTACTCCTTTTCTTTAACCCGGATTCCGCAGTCAAACACTTCCTGCTTTTCATCCAGGAAACAGATAGTCGGCGTTTAGGGTCCACACTTCTCCAAAAGCAACTGCCCGATAAAACGTTCCTCCCTGCTGTCAATTGAACGAAACATAATGCCGATACCTTCATCTTCCACATGTACCACCCAGCCATGCAGCCAGACACCATGAGGAAGCTCAATTTCTACTATCTTGTTTATCGATACTGCCTGCCGGGCAAGCTGAATAAACATGCCATCCAGCGAGATGTCATGAGTCCTGCCATGCAGTGTCAAACCATTACGGCCATGCACAACCACGTCCAGAGACAATTCACAGCGATTTTTCAATCTATGTTCCACAGATCACCTCCTGTTTGTGAATGTTAGGAACGTGTACGCAATAACTTCTCGATTCTGCATCCCGTCTTCAGCCCGTCTTTGCTCGTTACTCAATCACAAAATCTCAAAACAGAACAATTATTTCTGCGCTTTTGTTCAATCAGAACGAACAAATACAAACCAACTATGACGACTGCATGGATGCAGGAGGTAGGGCAACTCAGGAGACAAAACCGAGTGCCAGGCCGGAAAGTTATTACGTGCACGTTCCTTGGCAAGCAGCTACCGCGCGTGCTCACTTTTAACCTCTACTGTCAGAAACGCCTTCCACTGATTAAATGGCGGAAAAAAAGCCGGTGTTTTGCGCACGTACTCATTGTACGCCTCGCCGAACTCCTCCTTGGCGCGCCGCTCCTCGACCCTTGCCAGGTGCACATAGGCGTAGAGTAGAACGGGAGCCATCAACACGGTGAGCAGCGTGGGCCACTGCACCAGAAAACCAATAATAACCAGGAATAACCCCGTATATTGCGGGTGGCGGGCATAGGCATAGATACCATCGCTGACCAGGCCACCGTGAGCGGCATGAATCTGCATCCAGCCTCTTGAAAGCAGCATGTAGCCCATGAGCATCAGCACCAGACTCAAGCTCATCACAATCACCCAGGCCAGAGTTGAACCACCGAACAGCACTACCCAAAGATGACCGAATTTATGGTTGAAAGGTTGCAGCACCGGATAAGCATCACCCAACCAGCCGGTGAGCAGATAGATGGTCAACGGGAAACCGTACATCTCGCTAAAAAGAGCCACCAGGAAGGCGGCCACGGCTCCCATGCTTCGCCACTCATCACCGCCCCGCGGTTTGATAAAGCTCAGGATGAAAAAGAGAAAAATACCGATGTTAAAGGCCGCCACTACCCACATGCCATAGGCATATTCGGTTTCACCATGCATTGTTTGACTCTCCTCTAATCCTGTGGCCGCTGAAATACAAATTTCGCCACGGACAGATGCTTGCTGTAACCACGCCGGATCTCAACCCGGATGCGATAGCGTTCCGGCTCACGCAGGGTAAAATAGTTACCGTAACTTAGCGGCTCATCCCGCATCGGCCCGGGCTTCTTCGTGCTTCCACCCATCCCCGGCTACGAAACAGTAGCCTTGACCCTGGCATCAGTAATACGCTCACGGGTTTTGCTGTCGAACAGAGCGACCAATACGTGGTAACTGTGTTTCCTGTCAGCCGCACTGCCGTGCATGCCGAGGTGTTCCCGGGTAAGATATGCCGGCATAACATCGAGGTAGATATCTATGCCGTCAACCTGCTGATGACGCTTCGAGTCGCAAGCAAAAGACAGAAAACAACAGACAAATTTCTACCTGATTACCCACAATTCACAGCTATTTTCCAGCCTTGGTCTATAATTTAGATATAAGGAAAATATGGAGGTGAAACAATGAGTAAGAACAAGGTTCAGTTTCAATCCGGCTATAGTCTATTAG
>JAJRUV010000036.1 GCA_024277595.1 Gammaproteobacteria bacterium | reverse complement strand
GCTGTATGGGGTATAGTTTTGCCCTCCATCCTGCCGGTTCCAGAGGGGGACTTGTGGTGAAGCATTGTGTGGTGTATGACAAAATATGCAGATCTCGGATTCGCTGGCCGCCTTGATTGTTCCGGTACCGGAAACAGACAGGTTGTGCTTGGTCGTTTCGACCCCTCCCGGCAGCAATTCCATATACAGCATGGACAGCGTAAGGAGCAGGATTGAGATAGCTGTTTTTTTCATCTTTATTCCACAAGATATCTGAAAATCTGCACACGGCTGTTAAAAGAATCCGCAACAAAAATATGGTTTTTGTTGTCGATAAAAATGCCGGTCGGCAGCCAAAACTGCCCCGGCTCACGTCCTTGATTGCCTATATAGAGTAGCAATTCTCCTGCAGGATTGAAAATTTGCATGGAATTGTGCAGAGAATCCAGCACATACAGGTTTCCATGGCGGTCTGTTGCAACTCCTTTGGGCCTGGGCAGATCGCCGGTGGCGTCCCCGGGGCGACCAAAGGTGGAAATAAAGCGGCCGTTGTGATCGAACTGCTGGATGCGGAAATTGAGGGAATCCGTGACCCAGAGCTTACGGGTCGATGGTTCGCTCCAGATCATTGTCGGGAAATTGAATTCTCCAGCTCCCGCTCCCCGCCTGCCAAAGCGGAACAGCAGTTGCCCTTCAAGGTCGAAGGCCAGTATTTCGTGCTGGAGGGTATTGACGACATATAGCCGCTCATTGTCCAGGGCAATCCCGGTGGGCTGGTCAAGTTCGATGCTGGTCTGGAAGGGGGTAGCGTATTTGGAGTCGTCGGTGATTAAAAAAATCTGATTCAAGGCGGAGTCAGAGACATAGACCCGGTTTTCCGGTCCGATGGCCAGTGCAATCGGGGAGCGGAAAGCTGCGCCATCTTCCAGTCGTATGAGTTCATGTTTCTTGCGCCTGGTATCGAAGCGATGTACTGCTCTGGAGCCAGGGTCTGCAACATACATAATTTCTTCTGTTGTCATCACGACAGCGGTGGGGCGAATCAGGCGTTGCTTTTCTTCCCCTGCGAACCAGCCTGCCAAGCGGCTCCACAGTCCGGGTTGGATTCCAAGGTCAGCAGCGTTTGAAATTTCATTGATAAAACGGATGCGTGCTTTCCCGGGTGGTTGAGGCCAGACGGTATTGTAATTTTTTTCTTCCTGCATACTGAAATCCGGAGAGCCGGCGCAAGATGCCAGTAGTGCTCCTGCGATTAGAAAAAGTGTTGTTCTGGATAGTCTCTGGAAAAATCTGGTCATCAAAATCGCCTGGATAGTGTGATGTTGAATCTGGTTCTTTCTCTTTCAGAGGCGTCGATGGAATCGCTGTTGTAACGGGCGTCAGCAGAAAGTTTCAATTGGCGGATCGCCCAATCGAACCGGAGCGAAGCGCTGGTATTGGAGCGCATCCTGGTGCCTCCGACATCTTCCTCGTCAATGATATTGATGGTCATGGTGGTTCTGCGCCAGGGCGATGAACTGTAACGCAGGCCCCAGCGGGTTAGATCAATATCCTCGGGCGAGTATTGTTTGTCAACAATTTGCCTGTCAGCATATATACGGAGGCGCCCATTCAACGGGGTTGGCATCTGCAAAAAGGTAGTGTAGCTGCTGCCTTTGTATGGAATGATTTCGTCCTCATAATCCTGTACTTCAGCGCTTCCGCCAAACGCCCATGTATCCCAGAAGGGGATGTTGAAACTCAGGCCGAATACTGTTTCCTTGACAGAGTTCAGAGGCAAGGTGGGGTCGCCCGAATCCAGTGATCGCTCCAGGTTGTGATACTTTCCGAAGACCCTGATGTATTGCCCCCGGTATACGTCAACCCGGTAGCGCTGGGCTACGCTGGTGAATGCTGCTGTTCCTCCGGTTTCAAAGGAGTAGTCTACCTGTATCTCCTCGCCATCACTGATGTTTCCCGTCGGGATCCGCTGTATCTGCGTAGTGTCTCCAGAGATGATCAGGCGGTAGTCGGCGTTTTCCACATAGACCTGGGTGGAGGAAAGATTGCGTACCTTGACGCTTCCAGCCACAACATATTTGCGTGACAGGGAAACAGGAGTCGTGTCATTCAGGATATGGTGCTCGGCAAATACCGGGGTTTCCGTGATGGCAGCCTCGCGGTCGGTTTTGTCTATCGTCCATCCTGCGCTGTACTGAACATTGAACAGCTTGAACTCTTGCAAATAAGACAGGGACAAACTGCCGCTATAGAAATTTTGCTGATAACCTTCAGTTTGGTAGTCCTGCATTTGGGTGTCCGCGCTTATCTGTAGGCGTTTGTCGAGGCGGTAATGGGTTGCACCCAGATTCAGCAAATTTGTTTGGGAGTCTGTTTGTTCTGTTGTCCAGTCCCGAAAGCTGTAACGGTAATAGGAAGTCAGGTTATCAGAATGAGTCCAGTTTACGCTGGGTTTGAACCAGGTTTCCTCCAGTGACGGCAGGTTGTCCTGCTTCTTGTATGAAAGATGATTATTGACCAGAATTTGCCGCCTGCTGCCGAAAATATGTCTCGTCTGTATATTCAGTGAGTTGGTGGTTCTGGTGGTCGGCGTGATGGGGAGTCCACGACTGCCGCTGCTGGAATGCTCTTTCAGCCAGTAATAGCCGATGCTGCCATCTCCATAGGTGCCAAAGTCTGTGGATACGGTAAGTGATGCCTGGTCTGTTGATTCATCGACAGTACGCTGCGCATTGCCGCCATCTGTCTGAAAGGAACTTAAGCTCAGGTTAAACAGTGGCGCCATCAAAAATGGCTGTTTCAACGAAAAATCAAGACCATAGCGGTTTTTTTCCAAGAGCATCCTGTCCTGAACCGCAGGTGAGCTACTGCTGAAGCTGCGCTGATAATATAAAGTCAGCGGGTAGTCTTTTTCTTTTAGGATATTCGCCTTTGCATGGAAATTGAAGAATTGCTCATTGCTGGAACGGTTCACCAGGTCGGAATCATAGCTGTTTTGCAGGAAAACAGGTCCACCACCAAAGTCCAGTTGAACCAGGTTTGGGTGGTAGATGTAGCTGCGAACCAGAATATCCAGTTGTTCCTGAAATGTGCTTCCCGTGCGATAGGTATTATCGGTGTCGGCACTGGCAGTGGTATATTCGTCAAAAAAATAGCTAAGCGCCAGCTCTGCTTGTATGTCGGTAATGCGGAAAGGCGCTATCTCCGCCGACTCGGCTTTAGCTGGTATGAAGGCCAGCACACCCACGCCCAGCAATAATACCGCATTGGTTTTGATCTCAACACGCTGCGTATTTACTGATAGTCCATGCCTTGCATCTTGCCGAAACCATATACGTTAACCTTGTTTGGGCCAAATTGGTTGCTGACAAGAATCACATACTCGAGTTTGAATCCCGGCTCTGCATAAGGCTGGAAATAGGCCACGTTTTCGTAATCGATAGAAATATCCGTTGGCAGGTACAGCTGACCGGGCCCATTTCCTGGTTCAGCAAAAAACATCAGCAGCTTTCCGTCAGAACCAAATACCTGAACATTTTGAAAGGCGGCATCCACGACATAGATCCTGCCCTTCCGGTCTACACTGATCCCCTTGGGCCTGGCAAATTTCCCCAATGCGGTGCCGATTTCCCCCAGTTTGCGAATAAACCTTCCCTCTGGAGAAAATACTTGAACCCGAAAATTGCCGGTATCGCTGACATACAGATTGCCATCCGGCCCCACGGCAAGATTGGTGGGATAAATGAGCTGTCCTTCTTCAGAACCGGACGAGCCGATTGCATACAGGAATTCCCCCGATGTTTTGTCCAGAACCTGTATCTGGTGATTTTTCAGGTCGGAAACAAACAGCTTGTTGCCGAGAATTGCTACATCTCCAGGCTTCATTTTTCCGGTTTCACCGAATGCCTTGATCCTGTTGTCGCCAGCATCATAAACGATTACCTGGTCAAGAATGGTGTCGGTGATGTACTTGTTTCCCTGCGCATCGAAAGTGATGTTGATCGGTTTTTTTAGCCCGCCAACAGCGCGAAAAGTGTTTTCCCTGAGGTCAAAGATTGCATAACCACCGCCGCGTGTATCGGCAACATAAAGCTTGCCGTCGAACAGCGCAACGCCATAGGGTTTGGTCAGTTCGCGCTCCTTCTGTGTTTCTTTTCCCAGCACAAAAGTGGCGAGCTCGCTTTTCTCGGCTTGTTTAAGGTCAGCGGCGCCAGAAAAGGTAGTCAAAAACTGGATGCGGGGCGGATTTGGCAGTGGCGGGTAGAAAACCGGCCCGGCTTGTGGTTTTTCTTCCTGTGGTTCGGGTGCGGTGGCGCAGCCTGCTAGTACCAGAATTGCAAAAAAAATGGCCAGAAAAGCGTACGGATCAAAATTTCTTTTTTTCATACGGGTAAAAAGCCTGCGGTGATTGTCGATATGCCCTTTCGCGGACGGGGATATGAAGTTGCATCCTGGTAAGTAAAACATGGCAATTTCAGAGACGGTTGGAAGTTTGGTTGTTCCTACAATATCACCTAAATCCTTCCGGATCGAGTCTGAACGATTGCCGGTGTTCCAAAAGATCCGGAGGCGCCAGATAGACAGTAATTAATGGTAAGCCGGATCGTCCGTCAGTTAATAACGGTTACAACCTTAAGCCTCCACTCGACATAGGCAGCGAGGTTGAGAAATAACGTCCAGGTACAGAAGGTGTTTTACAAGTTCGAAGAGAGGTTGAAAGGTAAAATTGATGACTATTATTGTATTGAGCACATACAGTTTCTGCCCCCAGCCGGATGTAAAAGTCCGGCTGGGGGCAGAGGGTTGCAGCTATTGGCTCTGCTTATTTGTCATGACAGGCCATGCAAAGCGCGCTGCTTGCATTGGAGATCCTCAGCAGCGTGGGACCATTGGTGAATCCGTTATGTACGTCATGGCAGCTTGCGCATTGCAGCTTGCCGGAAAGCAGCATAACGTCATTGATGGTACCCGTTTTAACTTTTGGGGCAACACCAATTGTAACGTTTGTGGTTGTTGGGTCGAACAGGCCAGGATCAGTTACGGCGAGTGCGGCGTCGTAAGTGAAAGAGATCGGATGGTCGTTCGACAGGTCGGTGCCAAGGTTGGCAACGCCAGGAATAATGGTTGTGCCAGTGGTTCCGCCGAATGAATCAACGGCCACGGTGCCGTCATGGCAGGACAGACACAGAACCGAGCTGCCATCTGGCTGGCCTATGGTGGCAAGACCATCGAAAGACGGGCTGGTGTAGGTTGTAAAGGTGGCAGTGGTTACCGCATGGTTCCACAGGGGGGCATCGGTAATGGTTGCCGCGTTATGCGGGGTGTGGCATACGATACAGATTTCGCCGCCGGACCAGCCGCTACCCGAGAAGTCATGCTGTGATCCTACGATGGTGCCCGCTGTTGCAGAAGTTGCAAAAGCCAGTCCTGCTGCGATCAGGCCTCCAGCAAGTACATTTTGAACGCGCCCTTTGATTTTATTAGCCATGGTAAATCCTCCTGTCACGGTTTCCCGTATTGGCATATAGAGTCTTCTTTAAACAACGCTCTATAAGGTAAATATGTGGATGCATGAATAAATAACCGTATTCATGTGCTTGTATGGAAAATTAGACAAAAACCCGTCACAAGTCAAGCGTTTTGTTCGGCGAAGTCGGCATTAAAGCGCCT